>CAZUVE010000042.1:0-19151 GCA_964623735.1 uncultured Halobacteriales archaeon
CAGGTTGTCGAACAGTTGTCTCACCTCACGGGCGGCCTCGTAGTGTTCCCGCTGAGTGCTGTCGTGGACCCGCTGGACGCACTCCTCAGAGAGCTGGTCTTTCCCGTTCGTGACGTCCCCGGCGGTTTCCATGTCGTACTCGGGGCGACACGTCCAGCAGAATACCTGCTCGTCGACCCTCTCGGGCAGCGGTTGTCACAGGTCTGTTGCCTGGCGAGTGGTCTGCTGTCCCCGTACAACTTCGAAACCCAGCCAGACCAACACCCAGAGCGTCACGAGTATGAAAACGAGCGCCGTCGACGAGAGGAGGCGAAGCGGTTGCGTGACTGCCACCAGTACTGGATAGAGAACCGCGACTATCGCCACCGACACAACAAAACAGGAGAGTCCACACAGACAGTGGTTCACAGTACCGGCTGTTTGCGGTGCAGTCTGGTGTGACGTATCCGGGGAAGGTCGGTCGTCCTGTGTACTATCGTGTGGTGTGTACACGTATGCCACGTCCTACTGGTAGTACCGTTCCGCGGGATCATAAATATTGCTCCCCGTTCCGACACTGCCGGCACGAATTTCGCGAAGCTAAAATCGGCACCCCGGGGTGGCGACAGTGTTCACGTGCTTACCGCCGACGGTACGACGAGTCGCCGGTCGATAGAGACGCTCTGTCGAGCGATTCGGACGACTCTGACACCGACACACGTGGACCGGTGGGACTGTCGATGCGTTCCAAACAGCGCATATGTAGTCTCTATTGTAGGTAAAAAGAATATTAACGACAGCCCGAGATAGGGCAACCGTAGTCCAATGTACGATCCGATACTGATTCCAACAGACGGCAGCGCACAGGCGATGAACGCGGTCGAGGAGGGTGTGCGCCTGGCCACGCAACTGGGTTCGACAGTTCACGTCCTCTACGTCATCGACAAGTTCGAGGCGAAGATCGTCCCGATCACGGGCGAACAGGAAGACAAGCGCGAGGAGTACCAGGAGCACGCCGAGGAGGTTACTGGCGAAGTTGCCGAGGTAGCCACTGGCGCCGGTGTCGAGTGTGTCACTTCGGTCCGCACTGGCGTCACACACCGGGAGATCATCAACTACGTCGAGGACGAGGGCGTCGAACTAGTGGTGATGGGATCGCGAGGGCGCAGCAATCTCGAGGAGATGCTGCTCGGAAGCACGGCAGACAAGATCGTCCGGGCGGTCGATATTCCGGTGACAGTGGTCCACAAACAGCCCAGCGAGCGACTCGAGTGGATGCTCCGTGGACAGGAAACCATCCACGGCTGACAGCGAACCACTATCGCTCGCTCCCCGGTCGCCACCACTCATACGGATTGCTGTCCGTCAGTGCCAGAGCAACGGCACGACGGCGTACGGTCGGACCGGAACACAGTTACAGCAATTACTACGAGTCACTGGAGAACGTTCCACCCGGACGTGATTTGCTCAATGCCGCCCGTCACAAACGCGGAGTATCACGGGCTGAACTCACTGATCTGGTGTCGCGGCACCCGACAGAGTCACGTCCGGGTGTATTGACCCCGGGGAGGGACAGATACTCACGGATTTGTAGCCAACAGTGCGACCTGGATGTGTAAACAGTCTTAATCTGTCGGACCGTACCGGCGGCAATGAGTTCTGCCAGCGGCATCAGCGCGGAAACGGTTCTTGGGGCCTTCACCGACCGGGGCGACTCAGCCGAACCCCTGACGGCGGGCGAGGTGGCTGACATCACGGGGGGCAACAGGGAGATCGTCGGGGAGAGGCTGCGTTCTCTCGTCGAGCGGGGCTCCCTCGAATCCAAGCAGGTCGGCGGGAGCATGCAGGTATGGTGGCGGCCGTCGTCGGCGGGCGGCCAACCGGTCGATCAGATTCTCGAAGCCGTCCCCGTGGGTGTCGTCGTGATTGACGCTTCGGGCGGGATCTCGTATGCAAACGAACGGGCGGAGGAGACACTCGGCCTCGCCAGGAGTGAAATCACAGACCGGACCTACGACCAACCGGAGTGGCAGATC
The DNA here is from genome assembly GCA_964623735.1 of uncultured Halobacteriales archaeon. GTDB lineage: Archaea > Halobacteriota > Halobacteria > Halobacteriales > Haloarculaceae > SW-9-67-25. The sequence goes on from CAZUVE010000042.1 coordinate 2,016, forward strand.
TCCTACGGAGACGGGACACCTGTTCCCACAGAGAACCATCCGGTGACCAGCGTTCTGGAGACCGGAGAGACAGTCTACGAGTTCGAACACTGGATAGAGCTTTCAGACGGAACCAGACGGTGGCTATCGAGCAACGCCGCGCCAGCGATGACCGACGGCGAGGTGGACTCGGTCGTCGTCGGCATAGAGGACGCAACTCACGTCAAAGAACGCGAACAGCGACTCAAGCGATTGACTCGGCTCAACGACGTCGTTCGGGCGACTCACAGGGCCGTAGCCCGCGCGGAGACGCGCGAGCAGGTCGCGGAGACGGTGTGTGACACGCTTTTGAACTTCGAAGAGTACCGGGTTTCGACTGTCGGTGAGTTCACTGCGTCGATGGCGGAGTTCGAGGTCTGGTCCCGGGCAGGACCCGGGAAAGGGACTTTCGAGGAGATTCTGTGTGGTGAGTCGGGTCCATCCCGCAGCGAGGGAATCGGGGCGAAAGCCGCCCGGACTGGCGAACTACAGGTGTGCCAGGATATCGGTGAACTTCCCGGAGAAGACCGGCAGGACGTTCCCACCACACACGGGATCCAGTCCTGTGCGTCTATCCCGCTTGTCCGCCAGGATTCGGTGTATGGTGTGATCGGCGTATTCGCAGACTGCGCTGGCGCGTTCGACGAGCAAGGCCAGCGTGTGCTCTCGGAACTCGGCGAGGTTGTCGCCGACGCGCTCTATGCGATCGAACGGAAGGAGGTCCTCGATCCCGTCACCGAGTTAACGTTCCGTACCGACAGGTTCGTACAAAAGCTCCTGGGCGACGACCCTCGGGGGGACTTCAGCCTGGACGCGACGGTCTCGCTTTCGGACGACAAGCAGATTCGGTACTGGACGACGACCGGCGTCTCTGCGGAGAGATTTGCAGATACCGCGAGCGAAATTCCGGGTGTCCTGGACGTAGAACTCGTGAGTTCGAAGGGCGGAACCGTCCGGTTCGAGGTGGTCGTGAGCGAAGAGTCGCTGGGGTCCAACTTCCAGCGGTTCGGCGGGACGATGGAGTCCGTGGTCGTCGAAGACGGGAGTTTCGTCTTTTCGGCACAGTTCGACAGGGCAGTCGACACCGGGGCGGTCCTCGAGATGGTTCGGGAGCGGTATCCGGACGCCGAACTCGTCTCACAGCGCCGTGTTCTGACCGAGACGTACTACAAACAGATCTTCGATAGCACTCTCACGGAACGGCAACAGACTGTGCTACAAGTGGCCTACTTCTCCGGATATTTCGACAGTCCGCGGGAGCGGACGGGCGGAGAGTTGGCCGACAGGCTGGGTATCACGAGACAGACCTTTCACACACATCTGCGCAAGGCACAGGCACAGGTCTTCCGACAGTTGCTGGAACGCGACACTGACGTGTAAGTGTCGGGTTATTTATCCGTCGATCAAAGAGTTCACCAACAGAGATGAGTAGCGAAGCAGAGTCCGGGAGAGGACGTGCCGGTACCGGCGTCAGGGGCGTCGACGCCATACTCGACGGCGGTCAGATCCGCGAGTCCGCGACGCTGGTTCGGGGTCCACCCGGTTCGGGCAAGTCGATTTTCTCGCTCCACTTTCTCGCCGCTGGCGTCGACGCCGGCGAGACGGGACTGTACATCAACCTCGGGGAACCCGAGGACTACATTCGGGACACGGCTCGGGACTTCGGGTTCGACATCAGCGCGATCGAGTTTCTCGATCTTTCGCCGTCTGGCGATCGGTTTCAGGACGAGGAGACGTACACGCTGTTCAGTTCCGGCGCGGTGGAGTCCCCCTCGCTGGTCGAGAGCATCCGCACCGAGATCGAGGAACTCGTCCCGGACCGAGTGGTGGTCGATCCGGTCACCGAGTTCAGGTATCTCGCCCCCGACGACCACCAGTTCCGATCACAGATCCTGGGGCTGGTGGAGTTTCTCAAAAGTGAGGGCGCGACCATCCTGCTCACCTCCCAGGCTGCTACGTCGATGCCCGACGACGACCTGCAGTTCCTCGTCGACGCTGTCATCAACATGGAACAGGAGCCGGGAGGCCGGACGATACACGTCTCGAAGTTCCGTGCCTCCTCGGTCAAGCGCGGCCGTCACTCGCTCCAGATCACCGACGACGGGATGTACGTCTGGCCACGACTCAACCCCAACCGCCACAGTCGAGAGTACTCCGCGACGGAGCTCTCCTCGGGCGTTCCGGCACTGGATTCACTCCTTTCGGGTGGCCTCACAACCGGAACGATACTGTTTCTGAGCGGGCCCACGGGTGTCGGAAAGACCACGACTGGCCTCCAGTTCATGAAAGAGGCCGCAGGCCGGGGTCAACGCTCCGTTCTGTACAGCTTCGAGGAAGACCAGTACACCCTCTTCGAGCGCGCGGAAGCTGTCAACATCCCCGTGGGAGACATGATCGACCGGGGAACACTCAGCGTCGAGGTGATCGGACCGGACGAACTCACGATCGACGACTTCACTCGCCGCGTCCGGAGGGAAGTCGAAGACAACGGGGCACAGATCATTATGATCGACGGGACCCGCGGGTTCACCCAGTCGCTCCGCAGTGTCGGTACGGAACCGATACAGAGTCTCGTCAAGATCGGACGCTATCTCCGGAACATGGGCGTGACCGGACTCGTGACGAACGAGGTCCACCAGATCACCGGCGAATTCCGTGCGACCGACCAGGGGATGAGCTACCTGGCCGACAGCATCGTCGTCCTGCGCCACGTCGAATACAAGGGGTCGCTCCGGAAAGTGATCGGGGTCCTCAAGACGCGCACCAGCGACTACGAGAACCAGCTCCGGGAACTGGAGATCACCGAACACGGACTGCGGGTCGGCGAATCGCTTCCAGAACTCCGCGGGATTCTCACCGGCACACCGACGTGGGGTGACGATGGAGACTGATACGGATTGCTGTCACTGTGTACCAGTACGACCGCACGACTGTGTGCGGTCGATCCGGCAATGACTGACAGCGATCCGTATGAGCAACCGGGACCTCCAACTGCCGGTCCACTCGGGTCACGGTCGGCAACCCGAATCGTGCCGGTCCTCTCGCACGCGGGCAATCAACGGGTGCTCCTCGACTGGCTACGGGAGCACGACCACTACGAGACTGTCTCGGACGGGACAACTGCGATCTCGGACGTCGACTTCGACGCAATCCTCGTCGACGAACACGCGCTCCGCCAGCACGACACCGAAATCCGTGAGCGAAAGGCCGACACGGAGGCCTTTCTCCCGGTGCTTCTCGTGAGTTCTACCACCGCGGTCAGTACACTCGACACCCGGGTGCAGACCGAGACGGAGCAGACAGGCCTGCCGCTGGTCGATGAGGTCATAACGACACCGGTCGATACCGCGGAGTTAGAGACCCGGCTCGACACGCTCGCACGCATCAGAGCCCAGTCGATCGCTCTGGAGCGCAAGACCGCACAGCTACTGTTGTTGAACCGCGTCACCCGTCACGATATCCGGAACGACATGAACGTCGTCATGGCCTGGGCCGAACAACTCGAGGACCACATCGACGGGGGCGGTGAGCGGATGCGCCGACGGATCCTGGACAGCAGTCGTCACGTGGTCGATATCACGACAGCCGTGCGGGAATTCGTGGAGACACTCCAGACGAATGACGATCCGGACCTGCAGACGACCGATCTCCGGGACGTGTTGACCGACGAACTCGCGAAACGCCGCGCGACCTTCGACAACGCCGAGTTCGTCGTCGACGGCGAGATTCCACGGGTAGACGTCCGTGCAAACGAACTCCTCGCGTCGGTGTTCAGAAACGTGTTGAACAACGCAGTCCAGCACAACGACGGCGAGACACCCCGCGTGGAGATTACCGTCGCCGAAAGCGGCGAGATCGTCACTGTCACGGTTTGCGACGACGGTCCCGGTATCCCACCCGACCAGCGGGACGCCGTTGTGGGCCGAACCGACAGAGGGCTCGACCATTCTGCCGCGGGACTCGGCCTCTATCTCGTCGATACTCTCGTCGATCAGTACGGCGGCACACTACAGATCAGCGACGCTGACCTGGGCGGGGTCGCTATCGCGATCGAACTCACGAAAGGGCACCCCGCAGACAGCACTCCGAGTGATCATGCCCCCTGGTGAGCAGACCGACTCCCCGAACCGCGTTCTGACCCTCGTTTCGGATTCGGGGAACGACCAGTTGCTCACGAACTGGATCGAAAACCACCCTTCCCACGAGCTCGCGGTGTTCTCGGGCGACATCGGCAGGACCGAGTTCGACGTGTGTATCCTCGATGGGGGGGCGTTCAGGGAACACCTGGAGGCACTCCGAGCCAAAAAACGAGCGACGGCCCCTGTCTTGTTGCCCTATCTCCTCTTGCTCGGGGAATCCGATACGGGAATCATCGACACTGACGCCGGTCAACTCGCCGACAACGTCGTCACGGAGACAATCGACGAACTCGTCACACTGCCGATCCAGCAGGCCGAACTGCACTGGCGACTCGTCGCGCTGCTCCGCCTCCGCGAGCAGTCGCTCACGCTGCGACAGCGGGAGCGTGAACTCGAACGGCAGGTCGATCTGTTCGAGAAGGCCCAGGACATCGCAAACGTCGGTGCCTGGGAGTACGACATCCGGGCAGAGGAGTGGTACTGGACTGACGAGGTGTATCGCATTTACGCGCTTCCGCGGGACACAACTCCGTCTCGGGAGGCGAGCCTCCAGCAGTACCACCCTGACGACCGACCGACAATCGAAGAGGCGTTCACGGCGGCTGTCGAGGAGGGCGAACCCTACGACCTCGAGTTACGGCTTCTCGACGCGGAAGGGACGCTCCGCTGGGTGCAAACCAGATGTCAGCCCAAGTACGACGACGGGACACTGACCCGCGTTCGGGGAACCATTCGGGACATAACCGAGCGCAGACAGCGGGAGGACCGTCTCCAGCGACGGTCGCGGGGAATCGACAAGGCGCCGGTCGGAATCAGTTTCTCCGATCCGGACCGGGACGATAATCCGCTGATCTACGTGAACGACGCGTTCCTGACGATGACGGGATACTCCCGCGAGGAGGTCATCGGGGAGAACTGTCGGTTCCTGCAGGGCGAGCACACGGATCCCGACCGCGTCGCTCGCATTCGGGCGGCGATCGACGCACAGGAGTCGGCTTCGGTCGACTTCCGGAACTATCGGAAAGACGGAATCGAGTTCTGGAATCATCTCGAAATCGCCCCTGTCAGGAACGAGGACGGCGAGGTCGTCAACTGGATTGGCTTCCAGCAGGACATCACCGAGCGCAAACGACGCCAGGAGCAACTGGAGATCATCGATCGGGTGTTGCGTCACAATCTGCGCAACGACATGAACGCGATCCGGGGGCATGCCAGAACGATTCACTCCGACACCTCCGGAGAAACTGCGGTCTCTGCCGAGAGCATTGTCGACACGAGCAACCAGCTACTGGAACTGGCCGAGAAGGAACAGCAGATAACGGAGACACTGCAGGAGGAACCGATACGCACAGAGATCGCGGTAGACGAACTCCTCGAGCAGGCTGTCTCGACTGTCAGACCGGAGTATCCCGAGGCCACAATCGCTGTCGACTGTCCGGACGACGTGCCTGTTCGGGTGACGACACAGTTCGAGAAGGCGATCGAGGAACTCGTTACGAACGCGATTGTACACAACGACTCCCCGTCGCCGGAGGTCGAGATTACCGTTACCCGAGTGGACGGGGCCGTCCGTATCGAGATAGCCGACACTGGACCACGCATCGCCGAGATGGAGCGATCCATACTGGTCGACGACGAGGAGCGGACGCCACTGTACCACGGCAGCAGTCTCGGGTTGTGGCTCGTCAAGCTGCTCACCTCCCGAGCAGGTGGCACCATCGCGTTCGAGGAGAACTCTCCGACCGGTAATATCGTCACAATCGAACTCCAGGAGTGATACGGATCGCTGTACGTCGGCGCCGGATCGAGACGCTCCAGAGACGTACAGCCGACACTGTGAGCCGTGCCGGCAGGCACCTGCCTCGGACGGCGGTTCCGAGAACGTGCCCGAGGCCCGCTTGCCGACACCCGACTCGCCGTCCTCGTCAATGTGTCGTCCAGCCCGACACGGGACACTCGAAGCGCCGCTGTCACACGTGCCAGACTTGGCCAGACCGGGTCAGAAGTCGGCGAGCGAGGTCTGGTTCTGCCAGAGCGCCGTTGTGTCGTACCCGGCGTCTGTGAGGTGCGTTGCCAGCGAGGCGGCCGAGCCGTGCTGTGTGTACACCCGGTCCGGGTCGACGGCCTCGACCAGCGACAGCAGTTCCTCGAAGTCACAGTGGTCCGAGAGGGGGAACGTCACGTCGTAGTCGCCCCGAAACTTGAACGAGGTGTCGACGGCCCACCCCGAGAAGCCGGCCGTGACCGCACCGGCCTCGTCGGCGAGACGGTCCACCCAGTTGACGCGGCCGCTGGTCATCGGCAGGACGAGTGCGTCGCCTGCCGACAGTTCTGTGCTACTCTCGTACGGTTCCGCACCGAAGCTCACGTCACGGGAGGCCTCGATAACGTCGTTCACCCGGCGGACCGCGTCGGTGGTGAACACCCGGTCGCGGTCGGCTTCCTGTGCGAACAGCTGGAGTTTCTGTGCGCGGCCGAGCGCGTACCCCAGGAGGAGAACCGGCTCTGTCGTCTCCGCCAGCCACGCGCGGATCTCCCGGGCGAGGGCCGCGTGATCGGGGAAGACGTACCCGGGTTCGCCGTACGTGGCCTCGAGGATCAGCACGTCTGCCGGTGGAGGCTCGAACCCGTCGAGGTAGAACCGGGGACGTGTACACACGTCGCCGGTGTAGAGGTAGCGTGTCCCGTCGGGGTCAGTGACGAGCGCTGCCCGCGAGCCGGCGACGTGACCTGCCGGGAGCAGATCCACGCGCTCGTCGGTCGTCCGGCACAGCGGCGTCTCCCGCCGGACTCTGGCCAGCTCTGCCGTCAGCGGCGAGCAGACGGCCGTGACATCTCCCTCCGGCCAGTGGTCGCCGTGGGCGTGGGAGACGACGTTCACGTCCCCGTCGGGGTCGTCGGCGTCACAGACGACCCGCGTCCCGTCGGAGAGTTCGATCTCGATACCGTCCCGGTACCTGACCGTCACGGCTGACTGTCGGGACTGTCCCGACAAATCCGTTGCGTTCGCTCCGTCGGGTCCTCACTGCGAGGCGTACAGTTCGTCGACGCGCCCAGCGGTGTCTGCGTCGGTCGGGTCCAGGTCCTCGCGGACGCCGACGAACCGCGGGAACCGGAGCGCGTACCCGGAGTCGTACTCCGAGGACTCCTGGATCTCCTCGTACTCGACTTCGAGAACCACCTCCGGGCGCAGGTCCACGTCCCGCCCGTCGCGGGCAGTGACCAGTTCCTCCAGCCGGTCTGTGAGCGCCGCCAGTTCGTCGTCGGTGTAGCCCGTCGAGAGCCGGCCGACCTCCCGGAAGGTATCGGACGAGGGGTCGTAACAGCCCAGGTACAGGCGGCCGAGCCACTCGCTGCGCCGGCCTTCGCTGTAGGTCGCCCGCGTGACGACGAGGTCGAGTGCCTCCATCGTCGGTTTGAGTTTGAGGAGCCGCCCCACGCGCCGACCGGGCTGGTAGGCCGCTCCCGGGTTCTTCACCATCAGTCCCTCGTGGCCGGCGTCGAGGGCCTCCCGGTACAGCACCTCGGCGGGGCCGGAGTCGTCGGTCGTCACCCACACCGACCGGCCCCGCTCCAGTCCAGCCCTGGGCACGTCCGGGTCCGGTTCGACCGGCGCGAACGTCGCGTCGAGACGTTCCAGTCGCTCTGACAGCGGCTGCCCGAGCAGCGTCTCGCCGTCGGTCAGACAGTCGAAGAGGTGGACGACGGTCGGCACCCGTCGGGCCATCGACTCGATGTCGGACTCGCGTTTGACCCGCCGGGAGAACTCCTGGAACGCGACCGGGTCGCGCGCGTCCGTCAGTATCGTGTCGGGCGTGTATCCGACCAGTTCGCCGTCGAGCACGGCCCGGTCTGCGCCGACACCCTCCCGGACCGCCCGGACCACGTCGGGAAACTGTTCGGTCACGTCCTCCAGTCGCCGGGTGAACAGCCGTACCTCGTCCCCGTCGACGTGTATCTGGACGCGGATCCCGTCGTACTTGTACTCACACAGGGCCCGCCCGTCGCTTGCAGCGTCGGTCAACCCAGCCGTCAGGGAGTCGGCCTTCTCGGCCAGCATGACCTGGACCGGCCGGAACAGTTCTACGTCGAGGGCGTCCAGTCCAGTCCGCCCCTCGTCGCGGGCGGTCTCGGCGACGACGCGGAAGTCCGTCGTCACCTGAAACGCCCGCTCGACAGCCTCGATTGCGTCCGCCGAGCCGTCGAGGAAGGCGTGTGCGACGGCGTCCCGGATCGTCCCCTCGCCGACCCCGACCCGCATGTGTCCCAGCGCGGTGCGGACGACGTACCGTCCCTCGTTCGCGTCGGCGTCGGCCAGCAACCCGGCGAGTGTGTCGATCTTCCGGTCCTGGCTGCCCGCCCCCTCGTACGTGGCGAGTTCGCGGAGGTCGTCGTGGACCCGCTCGACGGTCAGCGTCGACGAGAACAGCGTCTGCTGGCTCCCGTTCTCTACCGCCCACGCCGCGGCGTCGCCGAGGTCGCCGGTCTCCCTCCAGTGTTCGCGCACTGCGGCCTCCGGCGCACCCGTCGCACGGAGAATCGCGTCGAGTGTCAGGCTCGAGGAGACGCCCAGTTCCGTCCGGTCGTACGCCGGCGACAGTCGCCCCCTGGCGAGCGTCACGAGTCGCACGAGCATCTCTCCGGCGTCGGCGAACGCGCCCGCGAGGATGTCCCGTTTCTCGTTGTTCGAGTCGGTCGCCGCGAGGCGGTCGTACACGTCGACGAGAGCGGCGTACTCCATCACCGATACCTACGGCCGGCAACAGCAAAAGCACACGGCCGGGCCGGGTCGGGTTCGCCCTCGCAGGTACGCCAACGCGGACTCGCCGCCGGTCACACGTCGGGATGGACGGTGTCCACTGGGTCTTCGCGCCTTCGTTGTCGCTTCTCGCTCCGTGCTGTGTCGTGAGTTCCTGTTGCCGGCTCCGGCAAACGATTCTTGTGGATCGCACCCGTATACGCGGGTGTGCACACTGTCCTCTCGGAAAGAGACCGATCCAAGCGCGACACGCGTGCAGACGACGTCTTCTACAACAGCCCGCGGTTCGTCACACACGCCGACGACGGGTTTCTCCGACGACTCACCGAGACCTACTCCTCGGTCCTCGCGGACGGCGACAGTGTCTTCGACGCGATGAGCAGTTGGGTGTCCCATCTCCCCGCGCGCGACTACGAGCGCGTGGTCGGGCACGGTCTCAACGACGCCGAACTCGCGGCCAACGACGCCCTCGACACGTGGTTCGTACAGGACCTCAACGACGACCAGACCCTCCCGCTGGGTGACAGCGCCTTCGACGCCGTACTCTGTGCCCTGTCGGTCCAGTATCTCCAGTATCCGGGTGCCGTGTTCGCCGAGTTCGGGCGCGTTCTCGCCCCCGGGGGGGTGCTCGTCGTGAGTTTCACGAACCGGATGTTCCCGGCCAAAGCCGTCCGGGCCTGGCGGACCGCCGGGATGGACGGCCGGATCGACCTGGTCGGGTCGTACTGTGCGGCCGGCGGCCTCGCTGTCAGCGACGTTGTCCGAGACAGACCCGGGCAGGACCCCTTCGTCGCCGTGCTCGCGCGGCCTGCAGAGTGAGGCGAGACACGTGCCAGGCACCGACCGGGACTACGACCTCGTCGTGTGGGGCGCGACCGGCGTCGCAGGAGGGTTCGTCGCCGAGTATCTCACAGAACAGTACACGCCGGACGCCCTCTCGGTGGCTCTCGGCGGCCGCAACCCGGACGGGCTTCGCTCGCTCGCGGCCGATCTCGCCGCCCGGAGTGACCAGTGGGACGACCTCCCTGTCGTGGTCGGCGACGCGACGGACCCGGACAGCCTCCGGGACATCGCTCGCAGCACGCGGGTTGTGTGTACGACTGTCGGCCCGTACACGACCTACGGAACCCCACTTGTCGAGGCATGTGTCAGCGCGGAGACCGACTACTGCGATCTGACCGGCGAGATAAACTGGGTGCGAGAGACGATCGACCGGTATCACGACGACGCGGTCGACGCCCGGACGAGGATCGTTCACAGCTGTGGCTTCGACTCCGTGCCGGCGGACATCGGCACCCTGCTCGTCCAGTCGTTCGCCGCCGAGGAGTTCGACGCTCCCTGTGAGATGGTTCGGATCTACCTCGACGGCGGCAGCGGGGGTGTCAGTGGCGGTACGCTGGCCAGCGCGGCCGAACTGTTCGAAGCCGCCTCGACAGACCCCGTTGTCCGGCAGACGCTCCGGAACCCGTATTCGCTCGCCCCACCCGGAGAGCGGGACGGCGTCGACACGGGAACACAGCGCGGGCCGCGAAACGACCGACTGCGATCTGTCTGGACGGCCCCGTCGCCCATGGCCCCGGTAAACGAACGCGTGGTCCGGCGCAGTAATGCCCTGCTCGGATACCCCTGGGGGCGTGAGTTCCGCTGTACAGAGGTTGTCAACACCGGACCGGGTCTGCGCGGTGCAGCAGGTGCGAGCCTCGTCGCCGGAGGGCTCGGACTGTTCACCGCTGCGATGTCCCTCGACCCCGTCCGGTCGGGACTCCGCCGGTTCGTGTTTCCCGACCCTGGCGAGGGCCCGACGAGAGAGCAGACCGAGACTGGTCACTTCAGTGTGCGCGTGCTCGGACGCGGAACCGCCACGGACGGTCCGTTTACCGTAGAGGCCGTGATCGCTGCCGACCGGGACCCTGGCTACGGCGCGACCGCGCGCATGCTCGGCGAGGCCGCGGTGTGTCTGGTGCGGGATGACACTGCGTCGCCGCTGGATGGCGGCGTGTTGACACCCGCCTCGGGGATCGGTGACCCCCTCGCGGACAGGCTCCGGACTGCCGGATTTACTGCAACGGTGGGTGAACCGACCGGGAGTTTGTGAAGGTATTCGCCACCCGGGGTGTCGACACTGCTCACGCGCCTGTCGCCGACAGTGCCGGCACTCGTAGGGTCGGTTGTAACGTGTTACCGGTCCGACCGTACGCCGTCGTGCGGTCGATCCGGCACTAACTCACGACGATCCGTATCAAGCGAGGAGGTGAGTTGGTCTCGTATGTCCTGACCGGCCCGGAACCGGGCGACAATGTCCGACTGGTGGGTCGGGCACGCGAGGAGAGCCAGCCCACCGCTCCCGATCGGAACGACCGGTTGCTGTGTCTTGTACGGTGCGTGTCGACAGCCTGGACAGGGGAGTCCACCGGCAGGGCGATGATCGAGGAGTTCGGCACTATCTTCGGTGGCGAGGCCGCAGAGAGCACTAAACTCTTCCAGGTGGTCGTCACACCCGACGAGGGGAATCGTGAACCGGTCGAGAAGCAGAAAGGAGACGGTCTCTCTCCCCGGTGAACGGAGGGCAGACTCGCAGGCAGTACACCGGATCTGTCGAGAGCTGTCGGGGGAATCTGTCGGTGGCTGCGGAGTATCGACTGTGTCCATGCAGTGTAACGTACATTGGTGGGCCAGGCAGGTAAGTTGTGGGACTGGGCTCCAAACGGGTGGCTGACTCCCGACCGATCCGAGAACAGTCCGTACTCAGTTACAGCCGACAGTATGACGAGTGCAGACACCGGTCACCAGTCGTGGTCGATGTAGGCCTCGTCGCGACGGTCGCTGACGAGGTTGACAGCCGCCTTCGCGCCGTCGCCGATCGCTACCGAGGTCTGGTACTCCCAGGTGTTCGCCAGTCCGGCGACGTACACGTTCTCTGTCGCCCGGTTGGCGTTGTCAGTCTCGATATGTCGCTCCATCGTGAATTCGCCGTCCCGTCCACTCGTGTACTCGATCTCGTCACCCAGCGGCTCCAGAAAGCCGAACTCGCCGGCTGTCGCAACGACAACGGCCTCGCCACCGTACGTCTCTGTGTCCTCGGTTGTGACAGTGAACGGGCCCGGCGTCTCCTCCCGGGCGAGACCGGTCACTGTCGTTTCCCGGATGTCACCGCCGAGTGCCCGAACCCGCTCTCGACCGGTCTCGACGATCTCGTCGCCGGCAATCCGGTCCCGCGTCACGAGGTTCTGTATCCTGTCCGTGCTGCACACCAGCGGTTCACCGCCACTCAGGACGAGCGTGTCGAGGCCTGCCTTGGCCGTGAACACAGCGGCCTGAAGTCCTGCGACTCCGCCACCGATGACGAGTACGTCACGCATACTGTTTCGTTGGACCGCTGGCCCCTATGATGTTTTGTTCTGTGTACCTGGCGAGGTCCCGTGTGACGCGGCGAATGGAATCAACCGTTCGGTCGACCAGTACAATTGACATCCTCCACGCGAGGCACGTGGAATCCGGCCCGGCCCGGCCCGGCCCGGCCCGGCCCGGCCCAGCCCAGCCACCGTCTCCGGCTGTCGCTGCCGGTCTCCTGCTCGATCTCCGCCCGAAGACGGAGGTATGCGCCATCACTCTGTGTGGCTCACAGTAGCTCTGATACCGTGGGGGAGTTATTTGTTCGACGCAGCCGAACCACTGCAGGTGTCAGAACAGTCTCCAGAGGGGTCGAGTGGCCTGGTCAGCACCGACACCAAGGTTACAGCCCTCTTCGTCGTACTCGGTCTCGCGTCGTGGCTCGGTGCGAGACGCGTCACTGACAGTCACCTGGTTCAGTTGGTCGTACTGTTCGGCGTCGGCATCGTCGTCCCGACACTCATCAACGAGTGGCGAAAGTGATGAGACGTGGCTTTCCCCGAGCGCGTCCCCGACCTCGGCCGATTCTGGAGTGCTCACACGCGGGCCGGGGAACGGCTCCGAGTGCTCATACCCGACAGTATCACCCGTGGACGAGAGTCCGACCTGCGTTCGGCGTTGGGACGACGTGTCTCGCATGCAGACACAAGTGGTATATGCAAACACGTCGAACAGAAGCTGTATGAGTCGGGGGGAGGCAGTTGGGCCGGCGCACATCAAGGAGTACTGGGAGTGGTTTGCCGCCGCCTTGTTCGTGCTCGTGACCCTGGACCTGGTGACAACGGCGGGGGCGGTGGCCAAGTACGGGCTGGACGCAGAAGCAAATCCCCTCTTCGTGTGGTTGGTCAGGCAGGGCCCGGTTGCCCTGTTCGGTGCACACCTGGCAGTCGTCGTGCTGGCAGCGGCCGCTTTCGCTGGGGTCACCCACTCCCTCCGGCAGACTGCCCCGCCGTACGATCGCTACTTCGCGTACTTCGTGGAGGTCTGGCTCGGACTCCTGCTCGCTGTTGGCCTCTTTATCATCGCAAACAACCTCTCGGTTGTCGTCCTCGGCAACTCCCTGCTGTAGTACCCGCGGGACACACCGACTTTCGTCCGGGTGCGTCGGAAGAGCAGAGGTGATACTGGCGGCTGCGGGTCGGCGAAGACTCTCTCGCTCCGGGGAGCCGGATACTCACACTGTCGGCTCCGAGCGCGTGAGCAGTCTCGCCACCCCGGAGTGCCGAATCTCTTCACGGAGGTAGCCGACAGCACCGGAAACTTCCGGACCGCCCGGCGTCCGGACCGCGCAGTCTCCGTCGCTCGGGTGTGTATAATTGTCACGCATTAATCGAAAGAAGAAATATTAAACTCCGTCATACCATAGCGACGGACAATGACACAGACAGTCGCGACGACGCCGGGGCTGTACCCGCTGCCGGAGTGGGCCAAGGACGAACTGGAGGACCTGAAGGGCCACCAGAAGGAAGACCTCGTGAACGGCGACGAGAGTGACGACCTGCGGGACGCCTACGAGCGGGCGCGGGCGGACGGCGTCGGCCAGCAGCGGGCGGCCGGCCTCGACCGCGTCGTCGAGGGACAGTTGCGCTGGGACGACATGCTCGCCCACCCGCTGGTCGTCGCCGACGGGGTCGAGGCCGGGGGCATCGTCAGGTACTACGACAACAACAACTTCTACCGCGACCCGGTCGTGTCGGGCCCGCTGGAGCCAACCGGGGACGTCGCGGCCGAACTCGAGGCAGCGGCCGAGCACGTCGAGGCCGGCCTGCAGGCGGTCCTCCCGGGGCCGTACTCGCTGGCGGACCTCGCGACCGACGAGTACTACGGCGACCCGGCAGCCTTCCTCGACGCCGTGGCCGACTTTCTCGCCGCCGAGGCCGACCGGTTCCCGGCCGTCGAGACGCTGTTCCTGCTGGAGCCGTCGCTGGTCACCGCGCCGCCGGGCGACGGTCCCGACGAGCGCGCGAGCGAGGCGGTCGACACGGTCGCGGGGGCCGTCGACGCCGACGTCGTCGTCCACACCTACTGGGGTGCCCTCGAGGAGAAAGTGTACGCGCACCTGATGGACGCGGACGTCGAGGCCATCGGGTTCGACCTCGTGACGAGCCACGACGGGAGCGCGTACCTGGCTGGCGAGTACGGGACGAAACCGGACGCTGCGCTCGGCGTCGTCGACGGGCAGAACACGCTCGTGGAGTCGCCGGACACCGTCCGCGAGCGGATCGAGTGGTTCGCCGACGCCTCCGGCGAGTCGTTCGGAACCGTCTACGCCACCTCGAACACCGAGCTGTTCTACCTGCCGGTCACCAAGTTCGAGGCAAAGCTCGAAGCGCTGGCAAACGCCGCGGACAGAGAGGAGGTGGAAGCATGACTGGCCCGCGCGAGCGGTTCCGGCCCGCCGGCCACCCGCACGACCACTTCATCCTGACGACGGTCGTGGGGTCATATCCGAAGCCCAAGTGGCTCCACCGCGCCCGCGATCTCTACGAGGACGACGGCGCTGACTTCGGCGAGGAACACTTCGCGGAGGCCACGGACGACGCGGCCCGACTCGTCGTCGACGAGCACGAACGCGCCGGCCTCGATGTCGTGGTCGACGGCGAGATGCGGCGCAACGAGATGGTCGAGTACTTCGCCCACCGCATCGACGGCTACGAGTTCAACGGTCGCGTGAAGGTGTGGGGGCACAACTACTTCGACAAGCCCTCGGTCGTCGACGAGGTCACCTACGGCGAGGAGTGGCTCGTCTCCGAGTACGAGTTCACCTCCGACGTGGCGTCCAGGCCGGTGAAGGTGCCGATCACCGGCCCCTACACGCTGGCGAGCTGGTCGTTCAACGAGGTTTACGACAGCGAGGAGGCGCTGGCATACGACCTCGCGGACCTGGTCAACCAGGAGATCGAGGCACTGGTCGAGGCCGGCGCCCGGTACATCCAGATCGACGAGCCCGCGCTGGCGACGACACCCGACGACCACGCTATCGTCGGCGAGTGTCTCGAGCGCGTCGCTGCCGACGTGCCCGACGACGTGCGCCTGGGTTTGCACGTCTGTTACGGCGACTACTCCCGTATCTACCCGGAGATCCTGGAGTTCCCGGTCCACGAGTTCGACCTCGAACTCGCGAACGGCGACTACGAGCAGATCGACGTCTTCACCGACCCCGAGTTTACGAAGGACTTTGCGATGGGTGCCGTCGACGCCCACCACGCCGAGGTCGAACCGGTCGAGCAGATCAAAGAGCACATCCGCCACGGCCTCGAGGTGGTGCCGCCCGAGCGGCTGACGGTCAGCCCCGACTGCGGGCTGAAACTGCTCCCCCGCGAGATCGCCCGCGGGAAGATGGAGAACATGGTCCGGGCGACCCGCGAACTCGAGGCGGAACTCGACGCCGGCGAGATCGACCTCGACGCACCTGTCGCGAGCGCCGGGGACTGATCAGGCCGGCTCGAAGACGACCACGCGCTCGTCTGCGGTCTCGTTGCGGCCGACGCTCAGTTCGACGCGCTGGCCGATGTCGACGTCGTCGTGGTCGATCCCGCGGACCTGGCCGGTGATCCTGACGGGCCCGAACTCGCCGACTGCGACGACGTAGGGTGTGTCGTCGGCGAACGAGGGGCCGGCGACGTTGGTGATCGTGTAGGTGAGAATCTCGCCCGTCGTCGGGAGGTCCCTCTCCACCAGTTCCCGCTCGCCGGTCTCGGGGTCGACCTCGCGGGGCGGGAGCCAGCCGTTGCCGCTCGGGCTCTCCAGGTAGTAGGGCTCGCCTGCCTCGAGGGCGTCGAGGAAGTCGTCGTAGCCGGCGTCACGCGTGTCGCTCATGCAACCACCTCCAGGACGTTGACCACACAACTGGCGACCGTCCCGCCGGCGTTGTGGGTGAGGCCGACCTCCGCGTCGGCGACGGCGTCGCTGTTGACGTGGTCGCCCCGCAGGAGTTTGGTCATCTCCGAGATCTGTGCGCCGCCAGTCGCGCCGACCGGGTGGCCCTTGGCCTTCAGTCCGCCCGACAGGTTGACTGGCAGGTCCCCGTCGATAGTGGTCTCGCCGTCCGTCGCCGCGTGGATGGCCTCGCCCTGCTCGTAGAAGCCCAGCGCCTCGAGCGCGAGCACCTCCGCGATGGTGAAACAGTCGTGGACCTCCGCGACGTCGACGTCGTCGGGTCCGACGCCGGCGTCGTCGAACGCCATCTCGCCTGCGCGTTCGGCCGCCGGCGTGCGGGTCATCGACACCCGGTCGGCGAGCGCGAGGCGGTCGCTGCTCTGTCCCGTGCCCGTGATGGCGACCTCGGGATCGAGGCCGTGTTCCTCGGCGAACTCCTCGCTGACGAGGAGGGCGGCGCTGCCGCCGTCACTCATCGGCGAGCAGTCGTAGAGGCCGAAGGGCGAGCACACGGTGGGCGCCTCGAGCACGTCGTCGACGTCGATGGCGCGCTGGAACTGCGCGAGGTCGTTCTCGACGGCGTTGGAGTGGTTCTTGACCGCGATCTCTGCGAGTTCCTCGCGGCCGCCGCCGTGTTCGGCGAAGTAGCGGTTGGCCATCAGCGAGTACGCCCCCGGAAAAGTGATGCCCTGCTTGATCTCCCAGAGTGCGTCCGCGGCGGCAGCGAGTGCGGCAGTGCCC
This sequence comes from uncultured Halobacteriales archaeon, assembly GCA_964623735.1. Lineage (GTDB taxonomy): Archaea > Halobacteriota > Halobacteria > Halobacteriales > Haloarculaceae > SW-9-67-25. Next base: position 18,942 of record CAZUVE010000042.1, read on the forward strand.
TCGGCGGTCGAGATGTTGGTCATCCGCTCGGCGCCGCCGACGAGGGCGACGTCGATGTCGCCGCTGCGGACCCGGTTGACGCCGAAGCGGACCGCGGCGCCGCTGGAGGCACAGGCACTCTCGATACGGGTCGCGGGGGCGGTCACGCCCGCTGCGTCGGCCGCCAGCGGGCCGGAGTGGCCCTGCTGTTCGGCGAACTCGCCCATGAAG
>CAZUVE010000043.1:0-19034 GCA_964623735.1 uncultured Halobacteriales archaeon
TCGTACTTGTAGGTCGCCTCGTCGGGGTCGATCCCGAAGTCCTCGGGGCCCTCCTCTGGTTCGTCGTCCTCTTGCTCCTGTGCCCGTGCACGCTTGAACGCCTCCCGCAGGCGCGAGGGCATCCGGAACCGGTCGGGGTCGATCCGCACCGGCACGGCGTCGGGGGCGAGTGACTCCTGTTTGTCCGTCAGCCGCGCCTGGAGGCGATCGGGGAGCTGTGAGGGCTCGACCCGCTCGAAGCCGAACTGGCGCAGGTAGCCGGGTTCGTCGGTCAGCGCGTACACCGCTTCGAACTCCCCGTTGCCGGCGGTCTGGACGAGCCGCTCGACGACGTGGGCACCCACGCCCTGCCCGCGCCACTCCGCCAGAACGCCGATGCTGGTCAGTTCGCACACCTCGCCGTCGTCGGTCTTGTGGACGCGGATCCGGCCAAAGCCCGCCCGCTCGCTCTCCTCCTCGTCGACGGCGATAACGTAGTCCCGGGAGCGAAAGGCGGTTTCGTCCAGGCCCATCCTTTCGATGTGGTCGAGCAGCCAGACCTCGTCGCGGTTGCGGGCGTCCCGGACGTACATATTCGTCCGTAACGCGCGAGCCGGCAAAAGTATACTGCCGGTCGGGCGCGGCGACCTGTAACTGCCCCGCCGATCCGCACAACTACTTTGATGGGCGTCGACGTTGTTCCGTACGACCATGTCCGAGTCACTCGAAGGGAGAGAGGAGGTCGTCTACGAACCCGACGATGTGTTCGTCCGGGAGAGCAACGTCTACCAGTTCATGCAGGAACACGACATCGAGAACTTCGAGCAACTCCACGAGCGGACCGTCAGCGAGGTCGAGGGCGTGGCAGCGTCCGGACTGGACTGGTTCTGGGACGAGGTCGTCGACCACCTCGGGCTGGAGTTCTACGAGGACTACGACCGGGTCCGGGACGCCACGGAGGGCCCGCAGTTCACCGACTGGTACGTCGGCGGCGAACTCAACATCGCACACAACGTCCTCGACCGCCACGCCCGCCCGGACTCCCCGAACCGAAACCGGGTGGCGTGCGTCTGGGAGGGCGAACCCGGCGACGTCCGCGAGGTCACGTACCACGAACTCCACCGCCAGACCAACAAGGTCGCGAACGCCCTCGAGGAGCGGGGCGTCGGAACCGGCGACACGGTGGGGCTGTACATGCCGATGGTGCCGGAGGTCATCTCCATCCTGTACGCCTGTTTCGAGGTCGGCGCGATCGCCGTCCCCATCTTCTCGGGGTTCGGCGTCGACGCGACGGCCACCCGCATCGCCGACTCGGAGTGTTCGGTGCTGTTCACCGGCGACGGCTTCTACCGCCGCGGGTCGGAGGTCGGGCTCAAGGGGGCCGCCGACGAGGCCATCGACCAGGCGGGGCACGTCGAGCACACGGTCGTCTACGACCGCCTGGGCTCGGGCAGGAGCGACCTGTCCTGGGACGAGTCCCGCGACGAGTGGTGGGCCGACGCCGTCGGGGGGCAGGACGACAGCTACGAGACGAAGTCGCTCCCCTCCCAGCAGGAGGCGATGCTCCTCTACTCGTCGGGCACGACCGGCAAGCCGAAGGGTATCGTCCACTCTCACGCCGGCGGGCTCCTCCAGCCAGCGAAGGAAATCTACTTCTCGTTCGACCACAAGCCCTCGGACCGGTTCTTCTGGGTCTCAGATATCGGCTGGATGATGGGACCGTGGACGCTCATCGGCAACCACACCTTCGGCGGCACGATCTTCATGTACGAGGGGGCGCCCGACCACCCCCGGCCGGACCGGTTCTGGGAGATGATCGACCGCCACGGGATCACCGTGTTCGGCGTCTCCCCGACCGCGATCCGCGCCCTCCAGAAGGAAGGCGACAGGTGGCTCGAGGGCCACGACCTCTCGACGCTGCGGCTGCTGGGATCGACCGGCGAACCCTGGGACCCCGAAACCTGGCTGTGGTTCCACGAGAACGTGGGCCGTGGCGAGGCGCCGATCATGAACATCTCCGGAGGGACCGAGGTCTTCGGGTGTTTCCTCCAGCCGGTTCCGATCCACTCGCTGAAACCGGGGACACTGGGCGGGCCTGCGCTGGGGATGGACGTCGACATCGTCGACGCGACCGGCGAGTCGATCGCCGACGAGAACGAGCGGGGCTATCTCGTGGCGACGTCCTCGTGTCCGTCGATGACCCGCTCGCTGTGGAGCGGCGACGAGCGGTACCTCGAGGAGTACTGGTCGCGCTTCGGGGACGTGTGGGACCACGGCGACTGGGCACAGAAGGACGACGACGGCTTCTGGTTCCTGCACGGCCGCGCCGACGACGTCCTGAACGTCGCGGGCCGGAAGGTCGGTCCCGCCGAGGTCGAGGGTGCGCTCATCGAACACGAGGCGGTCAACGCGGCTGCGGCCATCGGCGCGCCAGACGACACCACGGGGACAGCGGTCGTCGCGTACGTCGTCCTCGAACCCGGTCACGAGGAAAGCGAGCGCCTCCGGGACGGACTGCACGAACAGGTTGGCGAGGAACTGGGCAAGCCGTTCCGCCCGCGGGAGGTGCTGTTCGTCGACGGGTTTCCGAAAACGCAGAGCGGGAAGATCGTCCGGCGGGTCATCCAGGGGGTCTACACCGGCGAGGATCCCGGCGACCTCTCGAGCCTGGAGAACCCCGGAGCCATCGACGAGATCGAGGACGCCCGGTGACTACCCCGGCTCGAGTTCCGTCCCGCAGGTCGGGCAGTACGCGAAGGCCGTCTCCCCGGAGAAGACCTCCCCGCAGGCGGGACACTCGTAGGCGGCCTCCCCGCCGCCGTCCTCGCTCCCCCCGGAACTGTCACTACCCGCTGTATCGTCCGCCGGTTCGGCGATCCGGGTCTCGGTCTCCCCAGCCACTTCGGCCGGTACCGCCGCCTCGAGGTCGGCGTCGTCCGGCGGCGTGAACACTCTCGTTTCGGTGACTCGATCGGCGGCCGCGGACCCGTCCGCGCCGTCCAGGAGTTCCGCCGCCGCGCCGTCGAGGTCGTCGGCCGACGGCGCGTCCGCCGGGGATCCGCGGCGTCCCGAGCGGCCGGCGACCGGGCGCGCAAACGCCGGATACCGCTGGCCGGTCCGGAGCCGGGACCGGGGGACCGTGAGGCCGCGAACCCGCGCACCCAGCCCGCCGAGCGTCTGGACGGCGACGTAGAGCAGCGCCAGGGCGACGGGGAACACCGCGGCGAGAGCCGGCAGGGCCGGGAGGGTCACGGTCGCAATCTCCCGTGACCCCGTCACGAGTGGGACGGCCACGGCCGCTCCGAGCACGCCGTCGGCGCCGCGTGCGGCCTCCAGGAGGAGCCCCCGCCGACCGGAGACGCGGGCGAGAGCGGCCAGGACTGCGATTGCGAGAACGCACCCGGACTCGAAGACGAACGCCTGCACCGCACGCGGGATCGATAGGGTGAATACCCGGTAGCTGTACGCGAGCGTCCTGACGAGGGCGAACGTCCCGGAGGCGACGAGAGCGACCAGGACCGGCGCCGGGACCTCCCCGAGGACCGCGCTGGCGCCGACAGCGGCGAACAGGATCAGCGGCGGTACGATCACCGTCGACGGGTACTGGACGCGGTAGTGGTGTTCGAGGTTGCCGGCTCCGTTGGTCAACTGGTCGACGACGAAGTACGTCCACGCCGCCGCGGGCCCGAACACCCACAGGACCGTGGCGACGGCGGCGGCGAGTGTCGTCGTCGCGGTCCAGGGGGCGACAGTCAGTGACCGGCCCGAGACGGCGGCAGCCGAGACGAGCACTGCGCCGGTGGCCGCCACCCACGCCGCGTACGCGGCCGGGGCGAGGACCATCCCGCCGATCAGCCGTCGCTCGCCGGTCAGCGGCAGGCGAAGGGACGTCGCGACGTCGCGGCCGAGGCGGTCCGCGTCCATGCCGTGCGGTCAGGGTTCCCGGATCACGAACCCGACGACGCCGGAGACCTCGATTTCGTCCCCCGGGGAGACGGGTTCCCGGTCCCCCTTCTCGAGGGGTCGGCCGTTCAGCCGTGTCGGGTTCGTCCCGAGGTCGACCACGTGGAACTGGCCGTTCTCTCTGACGAACCGGATGTGTTCGCGGTGGATGCGCACGGCCTGTGTCTCGTCGCCGCCGGTCTCGATGACGACCCGCCGGAGTTCCCGGCCGACGGTGTCGCCGTCCCCGACGGCAATCTCCTGCCCGCGGGTCGCCAGCAGCAGCGACTCCGGGGCGCCCTCGTCCACCCGGTGGGCTTCGAGGTTCTCGCCGCAGGACGAGCAGAAACTATCTCCTGGGCCGACGTCTGCCCGGCAGGCCGGACACTCGGAGAGGAGTTCCCCGGCGCCGACCGCCTCGAGGTCCTGACCGCACGACGCACAGTAACTGTCGCCGGTGTCGACGTCCGACCCACAGTCCGGACACGCCGTCAGTTCCAGCGTCTCGTCCGTCCCGCGGGCGTCGGCGTCCGGCACGTCCGCCCCGCAACTCGGACAGAAGTCCGACCCCGGCTCGATTGTGGCTCCACACTCCGGACACCCTGGAGCGTCGCGGTCGGTGGTCCCACCGATCTCGGTCACCTCCCGCCGCACGTCGTCGGCCCCGCCGTCGGCGAGCGGCGTCCCCTGCCCGTCGTGGTCACCGGCGGGTCGGCCTGTGGCCGCCCCGCGAGGGTGCTCGTCACACTCGGGGTCGGGACAACGTCCCGCCGTGGCCTGCGGATCGAACACCTCTCCGCAGGCAGAGCACTCGACCCTCGATCCGGTCGGCTCTGTCATCGTTTTTTGTTGGGTCATCACGGTTCAAAAAGTCACCGGCCGTCCACATCACAGCGGTACAGCGCGGAAGCCAACGGCTAAGCCGTTGGAGGAAGCGCGTAAGCCTTGTCAGCCAAGCCACCGATGACAGCGGTACCGACTCCCCGATATTCAAAAATATTACTAAATAATAGCCATTACCGTGATACACATAGTGTGGGAGGTGACTCGCACGGTTCGGGTTCGGCTTGACGTGCCCGATGACCGCAAGAGTGACCTCCACGCCACCGACACCAAGTTCCAGTATTGTGCCAACCGGACCGCAGAGTGGGCGTGGCGCTATCCCGACGAGGACTGCGTGACGAGCAAGAGCGAAGCCGAAGCCGCTCTCTACGACGAATTGCGCCACGAAACGGACGGCCTGCACGCGAATCTCGTTCAAAAAGCCATCAAGCGTGCCACAGACGACATCGACAACTGTGTTGATCGGCTTGCTGAAGGCGAAACCACCAGTCAACCGGAGTACGATACGTTCAGCATCGTCTACGACAAGCGGGCCGCGACCTACTACCGTGACAGAGTGACTCTCGCCACTGTCAACGGCAGGGTCGTCTGTGAGTACGACTTGCCCAACAATCCCGAGGGAACGCCACACGGCGAGTACCTGCTGAACGAGGACTACAACTTTGCGACCAGTACGGTCCACTACGACAGCGAAGCCGACGAGTTCTACCTCCACGCGGCGATGGAACATCTGACCTCCCAGCGCATCGGTAACAGGTTCGGACGCTGGAGCGAAGACTATCTCCACCGATGCTCGAAAGAACTTGTCGAGGAAGCCAAGCGACATGGCTGTACGCACATCGCATTCGGGGACTTAGAGCAGATCCGTGCCCGTATCAGCGACGGCAAGAAATTCCAACAGTGGGCGTTCCGCGAACTACACCGGCAAACAACACACCGCAGAACTGGCTGGTATCGTGGTTGAAACAGTCGACCCGTCGTATACCAGCCAGCAATGCTCGAAGTGTGGCACGACGCTCGAAGAAAACCGCGCCAGGCGCCACTTCGAGTGCTTGGACTGTTCCCACACGGCAAATGCCGATTACAACGCGGCGAAGAATGTTGCTCGGAAACTCGCGCTCCAACTCCAGCGAAGGCAGAAGTCTCCCGCTGGAGGGGCGTTCTGTCAGTACGCCCTGAAGTCGGGGATAATGACCGTGAACGCGACTGACGTGGCGTCCGACCAGTACGCGTCGGTAGAACGGGAGTCCACCGACAAGCCGACGGCTTTAGCCGTTGGTAGCTGACTGTCAGGCCTGCTCCAGGCCGTACGGCCAGTAGCCGTCGGCGCGCATCTGTTCACCGACCACGCGGTGGAACTCGGGGAAGTCCTCGAACTCGTGGTCGTCGTCGATGCCCTCGCAGATATCGGCGACGCTCACGACGCGCTCGTAGTCGATTCGGACGGGGTGGTCGCCGTACTGGTCGACGTACTCCCCGGCGGTGAACGGGAAGTCCTCCTCCTCGTCGACTTTTTTCGCGAGGATGGCGTGACCGTACTTGCGCCGGCCCTCGCTGCCCTCCTCTCCGTCGGGGTCGTGTGGCCAGTCCATACGTCGAACTCTCCCGACCGCCGCAAAAGGATTACGACAACCACTTCACCCCGGTCGGGTCACTCCAAACAGGGGATCCGTCCGAATGTCACTCGTCGCGCTGCTACGAAAGGAGTTCCACTGGAGCAAGCACAATCTCCTCGCGCTCGCGTTCGTGCTCCTCCTGCTCCCGGCGTTTTTCGTGTACGCGAGCACGGCGTTCCAGACCGTCATCCCGCGGGACACGCCGGTGGCCGTCGTCCCGCAGGACGAGACCGTCTCTGCGGCCGACGTGGCGACGGTCGGGGCCGGCCTGTCAGCGTTTGCTGACCCGGTGCCCGCCGACAGCCCCGCCGACGCCGAGACGATGCTGCGCCGTGAGTCGGTCTACGCCATCGTTCAGGTCCCGCCCGACATCGACGACCCGGACAACGACGACGCCACGTTCGTCCTCACCGTCGACGGGAGCGTCGTCCCGTTCACCGAGCCCTCGAAGGCGATCCGCACCGTCATGGAGTTCCGGCTCGACCGCGCGCTCGACTCCGAGGTGACCGTCGAGCGCCGCGTTGTCGGTCCCGACAACTCCCTCCCGGAGTATCTGGTCCCCATATTCCTGATGTCGGTCGTGATGCTGTTCGCGTTCACCTACGTCCCGTACAACCTCGCCAGGGAGGCCGCGGTCCTCGACCGACTGCGGGCCGAGTCGTCGCTTGAGGCCGTCGTCGGGGCCAAGCTCGTCTACTTCAGCCTGCTGATGGCCGTCCCGGTGGTCGTCTTCCAGGGCGCGGCCGCGTTCCTGGGCTACGCGGTCGACGCGTTCGCCCCCGGAGCCCTGCTCGCGCTGTTGCTGACCTTCGTCGCCCTCGCCGCGGTCAGTATGACGGTGATGGTCCTCCTGCGGTTCAGTATGCTCGGTCGCTTCGTCAACGTCGTCCTCCTGCTGGGTGTCGTGGGGTTCTCCGGGCTCGCCTACCCCGTGGGGTACTTCTCGCCGCTGCGCAAGGAACTGGTCCGGATGGTCCCGACCCACTACGCGATGATCGTCACGCGGAGTTCGATGCAGAAGGGGCTCGGGCCCGGGCTGTTCGCCGACTGGCTGGCCGGCCTCGCCGGGTTCGCCCTTCTGGCGCTTCTGGGACTGAAACTCGCGGCCGTCTACTACAGGAGGACCGCCTGATGCTGGAACTCGACGGCGTCCGGAAGGCCTACGGCGACGTCGACGCCGTCGACGGCGTCTCGCTGCGGATCGGCGGCGGACAGTTCCACTGCCTGCTCGGTCCCAACGGCTCCGGAAAGACCACGCTGTTGCGCCTGTTGCTGGGCCTGACCAACCCCACGGCAGGGTCGGTCTCGGGTCCCGACGGAGCCGTCGGGTGCGGCTTCCAGGAGCCGAACTTCTACCCGGGGCTGACCGTCCGGGAGAACATCGAGGTCTTCGCGAGCCTCGTCGGCGCGCCCGACCGCGAGTGGCGCCGGCAACTCGTCTCCCACCTCCGGCTGGAGCGGGTGCTCGACCGGCCGGCAGCGGACCTCTCGGGGGGGTTCGCGCGGAAGCTCGACCTCACACTCGCGCTGCTGAATCGGCCCGAATACCTGCTGCTCGACGAGCCCCTCGGCGCCCTCGACGACGTCTCGAAGGACCGCCTGCTCGCGCTCCTGGACGACTACGCCGACGGGCACACGGTGGTGGTATCGACCCACCACGTCACCGACTTCGAGCCCTTGGTCGACCGCGTGACCGTCATGCACGAGGGAGCGGTTGTCGTCGACCAGAACCGGGCGACAATCGACCTCGGCGGGGCCGGCTCGCTCCAGGAGTACTACGTCCAGCTGGTGCTCGACCGGGCCGAGAGCGGAGAGTAACCCCGAGAGCGCGGGGGAGCGAGGGGGTGTGCTGCGTGGTCACGGTGGGGCTGGGATTCGAACCCAGGAACCCTTGCGGGTACCTGCTCTCAAGGCAGGCGCGTTCGGCCACTCCGCCACCCCACCGTCGGACAGCGGTAGCGCACCCGCGGTCATATGCCTTCCGCTGTGTGGACCGAACACCTTTTGACGCGGGCCGGTCAATCCACCGGCGATGGAACTGCTCGTCGTCGGCGCCGGCGCGATGGGGCGGTGGCTCGGGCGCGCCCTCCGCGAGGACGGCCCCCCTTCGCTCGACCTCTCCGTTCTCGACACCGACCCGGACGCGGCGCGGGAGGCGGCGGACGCGCTCGACGCCGACGTGGTCGACCCGGACACCGACGAGACCTTCGAGGCGGTCTGTTTCGCCGTGCCGATCCCCGTGGCCGCGGAGGCAATCGCGACATACGGGGGACAGGCCGAGCGGGCGGTCTTCGACGTGACGGGTACGATGGCCGAGCCGGTGACGGCGATGCGCCGCCACGCTCCCAACCGCGAGCGTGTCACTCTCCACCCTCTCTTTGCCCCGGAGAACGAACCGGGGAACGTGCCGGTCGTCGCGGACGCACCGGGACCGGCAACCGACCGCGTCCGGGACGCACTCGCCGCCCGCGGGAACGACCTCTTCGAGACGACACCCGGGGAACACGACGAGGCGATGGAGACTGTCCAGGCGCGGGCCCACGCCGCAGTGCTCGCGTACGCGCTCGCGGCCGCCGAGGTGCCGGAGGGCTTCCAGACGCCGGTCTCGGCCGGGCTCGGCGACCTGGCGGCACAGGTGGCCGGGGGCGACGCGGGCGTCTACGCGGACGTCCAGGCGGCCTTCGACGGGGCCGACGACGTGGCCGCCGCGGCCCGGCGGGTCGCCGACGCCGACCGCGAGGAGTTCGAACACCTCTACGACGAGGCCGGCGAGTGACATGCGCCCCGAGCAGCGCGAGCAGGTGCGGGACAACGCGAAATACCTCCGCGAGGTCCGCCCGGTCGACCCCGGGGAGATCCACGAGTACGTCGAGGGACGCCCCCATCCAGCCGCTGTCCGGCGGGTGCTCCGCGAGGCGGCGCCAGACCTCGGCCTCGTCGAGCGCGAGGACGGGACGTTCGTGCCGGCACCCGAGGGGCCGGCAAATATTTCCTTCGACAGCATCGAGGCGTTCCCCGAGCGGTACACCCGGGTGCTGGAGGACGCGCTGGTCGAGCGGTTCGGGTCGGGCTGGCCAGACGGGGAGTCGGGCGACCGCCTCCGGGCGCGGGTCCGGGAGATCAAGGAGCGCTACCTGAAGGGCCTCGACGTCGAGTACGACGAGGTCACGGCGCTGGGGTACGCGCTCTATCACCTCCCGGCGACGTACGCGTCGGCGCAGTACGTCCTCGCGGGCCTGGCCGCGGACGGCGAACTGTCGGCCAGCCCCCGGGTGCTCGACGTGGGCGCGGGTGTCGGCGGCCCGGCGCTGGGGCTTGTCGACCTGCTCCCCGCGGAGTCGCTGGTCGAGTACCACGCCGTCGAGCCCAGCGCGGCCGCCGACCTGCTCGAGCGGTTCCTCGGCGAGACCGGCCAGAACGTCCACCCGACGGTCCACCGGACGGCCGCCGAGTCGTTCGATCCCCCCGTCGAGTACGACCTCGTCGTCTTCGCGAACGTCCTCTCGGAACTCGACGCGCCGGCCGAGGCCGTCGGGCGGTATCTCGGCGCGCTGGCCGAGGACGGGTCCGTGGTGGCGATCGCGCCGGCCGACCGGAACACCGCGACGGGCCTCAGAGAGGTCGAGCGGAGCGTCGAGCGCGGGGCCGGGGCCACGGTCTACGCGCCGACGGTCCGGCTGTGGCCCGGCGAGACGCCCACCGGCGAGTGCTGGTCGTTCGACGTGCAACCGGACCTGTCGGTCCCACCCGTCCAGCGCCGGCTCGACCGGGGCGAGCGCGGCGAGACCCACCCAGGGACCGCCGGGGAGCGGTCGCCCGGCGACGGCGAGTTCGTCAACGTCGACGTCCAGTACGCGTACGGGATCTGGCGCCGGGACGACGAGCGGCGAATCGAGTACAGACCCGACCCGGACAGGACGGCGAAGATGGCCGACGCCGAGTCGTTCGTGACCGAACGGGTCGACCTCGCCTGCGTCAAACTCAGCCACAACCTCTCCGGGGCGGGCAATCCCCTCTACCTGGTCGGCGACGGCAGCGAGCACGTCGACCACTTCGCTGTCCTGGCGCGCGAGTCGGGGCTGAACCGGGCCCTCGCGACCGCAGACTACGGGGCTCCACTCCGGTTCGAGAACGCCCTGGTGCTCTGGAACGACGACGAGGGTGCGTACAACGTGGTCGTCGACGGGGAGACTGTCGTCGACAGGCTGCCCTCGTGAGAGCCACGCTCCCGGCGGACCCGGGCCGGCGAGGAACGGACGGCACGTTTTTGCGGACTCCGACCACAGGACGCACATGGACGAACCGGACATCCTGATGACGAACGACGACGGCATCGAGGCGACCGGGCTGCGCGCCCTCCGGGACGGCCTCGCGTCGGTCGGCGACGTGACGGTCGTGGCGCCGGCCGACGACCAGAGCGCGGTCGGGCGCGCGCTCTCGGGGTCGGTCACGGTTCGGGAGCGCGACCTGGGCTACGAGATCGACGGTACGCCGGCCGACTGCGTGGTCGCGGGGCTGGAGGCGCTGGCGCCGGGGACGGACCTGGTCGTCGCGGGCTGTAACCGCGGCGCGAACCTCGGGGCGTACAACCTCGGACGCTCGGGGACGGTCAGCGCGGCCGTCGAGGCGACGTTCTTCGGCGTTCCCGCGCTCGCAGTCTCGCTGTACGTTCCCGTCGCGGAGAACACCGCATACGACGACGTCGACGTCGACGCCGACCGCTACGCCGAGGCGGTCCGGACGGCGCGGTACCTCGCGGCACACGCCCTCGGGGCGGGCGTCTTCGACCAGGCCGACTACCTCAACGTCAACGCCCCCGTCGCCGGCCAGGCGACCGGCGAGATGGCCGTCACCCGCCCCTCCCGGGTCCACGAGATGGACGCGTTCCGCGAGGGCGAGACGGTCTCGCTGGTCGACAACATCTGGGGGATGATGGCCAGCGGCGACATCCCGGACCCGGAGGGGACCGACCGGCGGGCCATCGTCGACGGGCAGGTGAGCGTCTCGCCGCTGACGGCACCCCACACCACCGAACACCACGAGGCACTGGACGGGCTGGTCGAGGCGTACCCCTCGGACAGCCGCGAAGACCCGTGATAGCGACTGTCGCGATTGTTTTCGTGACCACGTCACGTGGACGGCCGTTTCGCGGTCTGACGACCACAGACTGTGATCGCGTGTCGTGTGACTGTTTACCGGTGCCTCCACCTCGGGGTGGTGAGAGACCGGCAACGACTCGTACTGATCGCTGTAACGTTTTACCGGTCCGACCGCACGACGGCCAGTCACACCGGGTCTACCGCTTGTCGCGCTGTTCGACCTTGTTCAACTCGATCAGAAGCCGGAAGATGGCCTTCACGAGGTTGGCGTCCAGACCGAACTGCTCTGCGTTCTCGCCGGCCCGCTCCATCACTTCCTGTTCCTGTTCCTCGTCGGTGGTCGGGAGCCCGCGTTCTGCCTTGACACGGGCGATGGTGTCGGCGACGTAGGTGCGCCGCGCGATCAGGTCGACGATCTCGCGGTCGATACCGCGGATCTCGGCTCGCAACTCCTCCAGGGTCATCTCCTCGGGATCGGCGTCCGGACTCGTGTCGTCTCTCTCGTTCATGTGGTTCGTGCTCCCTCCGTCTGTGTGGTGGTCAGCCAGGTCGTCCCCTCGCGGTCGTCCCACCGGTCCCGGATCCGCTCGAGCGTCCCGCGGTCGCCGACAGCGGTGAAACTCGGACCGGTGCCCGACAGCGAGACGCCCTCTGCGGCGGACATCGCCTCCACGACCGGGTCCGGCGAGAACCCGAGGGCGGCACAGAACGCCAGCCCGTTGACAGTCATGGCCTGCGCGTACGCCCCCTCGAGCGCGAGGTCGGCAACCAGTTCGGCCACCGGGGCGACCCGCCGGCACCGCTCGACGTCGGCCCCGGCGCTGAACACCTTCTCCGGCGGCGTGTACACCAGGACGTCCCAGTCGACCGTCTCGTGGGCGAGCAACTCGTCGGTGGTGTTGTCAGTCACGGTCACCCCGCCCAGCATGCTCGCGCTGGCGTCGTCGAAGGCACCGGTAACAGTCACGCCGACGTCGCGGGCGACTTCGACGCCGAGGCGGGCCGCCGCCTCGCGCGAGAGGGCGTCACGGGCACCCAGCGCGTCGAGCGTCGCCAGTACCGTCGCGTTCGCGGCCGCGCTCGAGGACTTCAGCCCCGAGGCCATCGGCACGTCGCTCTCCGTGCGCACCGTGCCACCCTGGCCGTCGCCGACACGCTCGACGACCGCCGCGACACACTGCTCGATCAGCGCCGTGTCGGCGTCGGGCTCCTCGGCGACGGTCCCCTCGATTGTCGCCGTGTCGTCGAGCGAGACCGTCGCGCGCGTGTGTTCGTCGATAGCGAAGGCGCTTCCAGTACCGGTCGCGAGCGCGTTGAGGACGGTCCCGGCCGCGGGGGCCCTGGCATGCCCCTCCATGGCTCTCTCTCCCGGACGCCGGTACTTACCTGTGGTGTTTTTGCCCGGCAGGGCCAAGACACGGGTATGGAGTCGCGCTCGGAGGTCCCACCCGACACGTTACCGGTCGAACTGACACCCGACGGAGTCGAGGTCACCTACCAGGACGGCCGCCGGGTGTTCTACCGCGGCGTACCGGCCACGGCGACGGGATCCGTCACGACCGCCCCCGGGAAGGACGTCCACGTCCTCGTCACCGACGAGGCCGAACGCCGGGGTGTCCTGGTGTACGTCGACGAACGCAAGACCGAAGACGGGATTCTCGAGGACACCGGCGTCGGGCGCGTCCTGCTGGAGCAGGGCGAGGAGACGACGGTCTTCCCCGGGGTGACCGTCCGCGAGCGCCAGCTGCGCGTCGAAGTCGAGGCCGACCCGGCGGTGGTCGACGGCCGGGTGTTCGTCTTCGAGGAAGACGAGATGAGCGAGCGGTCGTTCGAACTCGTCGCGGAGGGGAACGCGACCGGCGGCGCGGAGGGCGACACCGGGAGCCGCGGGTGACTGGTCCCGGGGAGGTTACTGGATGTATGAGGGGTCCTGGTTCTCGGCGTCGCAGTTCCGTTCGTGCTGGCGGGCGTCCTCCTCGGAATCGAACATGAGCCCGCAGGTCTCGCACTCGTACCACGTCATGTCGTCGCGCGTGGTTTCGGTCACCATGTGCGGGGGTGCGTCGCCCGGCAGTATATGCGTTTATCCTCCTCGCCCCCCAACAGTGAGTTATGACAGATGGGGTCGTGGAGTTGCGCGTCGAGGGCGCCCGCAAGCGCGACGCTGGCCGGGGGATCGCTCGCCTGCCGAGCCGCGTCCAGAGCAACCTCGGCGTGTTGAGCGGCGACCCGGTCATCGTCGAGGGCGACCGCCTCACCGTGGCGAAGGTGTGGCCCGGCGACGACGACGGTGACGTCATCCGCGTCGACGCGGACACCCGGGCCAGCGCCGGCGCCACGATCGGCGACACGGTGCTCGTCCGGCGGGGGACGGTCGAGGAGGCAGTCTCCGTGACGCTCCAGCCGGCCGACGAGCACGCCGACGCGGAGGCCGACGGGGGGGTTCTCGGTCTGCACCTCGAGGACCGCCTTCTCCGGGCCGGAAAGCGCCTCCAGTTCGAGGGGTTCGGGTCGTACGTCGTCACCGACACCCGCCCCGTCGGGTCGGTCAGGGTGACCCGGGACACGGACGTCCACCTGTCCCCCGAGGTGGCCGACCTCGACGAGGCCGGCGCGTCCCGGGAGCAATCCGAAGCGGAGGAGGCCGCAGCCGAGACGGGGGCAACATACGAGGACATCGGCGGCCTCGACGAGGAACTCGACCTCGTGCGCGAGACCGTCGAGTTGCCCCTCTTGGAGCCGGAGCTGTTCGCGCGGCTGGGGATCGAACCGCCCAAGGGCGTCCTCCTCTACGGGCCGCCGGGAACCGGAAAGACGCTCATTGCCCGCGCAGTCGCCAACGAGGTCGACGCCTACTTCGAGGCCATCTCCGGGCCCGAGATCGTCTCCAAGTACAAGGGCGAGAGCGAACAGCGGCTCCGCGAGGCGTTCGAGCGCGCCGCCGAGAACGCGCCGGCGATCCTCTTTCTCGACGAACTCGACTCCATCGCGGGCGCCCGCGACGAGGAGGCCGACATGGAGAACCGCGTTGTCGCCCAGCTGCTGACGCTGATGGACGGTCTCGAGGAGCGAGAGGAGGTCGTCGTGGTGGGCGCGACCAACCGCGTCGACGCGGTCGATGCCGCGCTCCGGCGGGGCGGACGGTTCGACCGCGAACTCGAGATCGGTGTCCCCGACGAGGTCGGCCGGCGAGAGATTCTCGACGTCCACACGCGGAACATGCCCCTGGCGGGGGATGTCGACCTGGACCGGATCGCCGGACAGACCCACGGGTTCGTCGGCGCCGACATCGCGTCGCTGGCCCGCGAGGCCGGCCTCTCGGCACTCCGGCGCGACCGTGACGACCTCCGTGTCTCGCGGGCCGACTTCGAGACCGCGCTCGCGAACGTCGAGCCGTCGGCGATGCGCGAGTACGTCGCCGAATCCCCGACCGAGACGTTCGCGGACGTCGGCGGGCTCGCGGCAACCGAGGCACAGCTCAGGGAGGCCGTCGAGTGGCCCCTCCAGTACGGCCCGCTGTTCGAGGCGGCGGCGACCGACCCGCCCTCCGGAATCCTCCTCCACGGGCCACCGGGGACGGGGAAGACCTTGCTCGCGCGGGCGGTCGCCGGCGAGACGGGCGTCAACTTCGTCAGCGTCGCCGGCCCGGAGGTGCTCGACCGCTACGTCGGCGAGTCAGAGGAGGCAGTCCGCGAACTCTTCGAGCGGGCCCGCCAGACCGCGCCGGCGGTCGTCTTCCTCGACGAGATCGACGCCATCGCCGGCCGGCGGGGCGACGGCCACGAGGTGACCGAACGGGTCGTCTCGCAGCTGCTCACGGAGCTGGACCGGGCGGCCGACCACCCGTCGATGGTGGTTCTCGCTGCAACCAACCGCAAGCACGCCCTCGACCCCGCGCTGCTCAGGCCCGGCCGCCTCGAACGTCACGTCGAGGTGCCCGACCCGGACGGGGCGGCACGCCGGGAGATTCTCGGCGTCCACGCGCAGGACCGCCCGCTCGAGGAAGGGGTGGACCTCGGCGCGCTGGCCGCGGAGACGGCCGGCTTCTCTGGCGCGCAGCTGGAGGCGCTGGTCCGCGAGGCGTCGCTGCGCGCCATCCGCGAGGTCGCCGAGGACGTCGATCCCGGGGAGGCGCGGGCACACGCCGACGCGGTCGTGATACGCGAGGGTCACTTCCGGGACGCCCTGTCGGCACTCGACGGCGACTCGGGGTAGCTGTGTCGTCGCGAGGGAGGAGGCGGGAAGAGGAGGTGGTCGTCCGGACGGGCGCCCGTCCGTTCCGGGACGCCGAGCGACCGCGAAGCCGAGAGCCCGCGAGACCGAGCGACGCGCGATTGCCGGCTCCGACGTGAAAAACGCCTTACCGGCACTACTGACTGGGGCCCGGCCAGTAATAAATGCCCGGACCGCGGCAGGGATCAGCCGTCGCTCCCGTCCGTGTCCGACTCCTCGTCGCCGTCGTCAGTGTTCGTCCCCCCGTCCTCACCCTCCGTGGCCGGCGCCGCGCCAGTCGTTTCGGACCCGATCTCCGAGTCCGCAGGTGGTTCGCCGCCGAACCACCGACCGGCACCGAACCGGCGCCTGGCGGCCAGCCCCAGCCCGAGGGCCGGGAGCCCGAGAAACAGCACGAACGGGGCGAGGCGGACGGTGAACAGGACGAACCCGTAGGCGAGACCGCCCAGCGTCGCAACCGACGCGAGGAACGCCGAGACGAGCGAGGCGCCGGCCGCCTTCTCCTCCTCCGGCGTGACGTCCGGCTCGGGTTCGTTCAGTTCTATCCGGAGCGTCGCGAACGCGACGCGGTCCTCGAGCGCCCGCTTTTCTGCCTCCAGTTGCTCGATCTCCGACTGGACCGACGACAGCTCCCCCTCGATCCGGAGCAGTTCCCCCGTGGAGTTCGCACGATCGTAGAACGACCGCAGCCGGTCGCGGCGCTCCTCCAGGTTCGTCAGCCGTGCCTCCAGGTCGACCAGCCTGTCGGTCACGTCCTCGGTCTGTGTCTCCTCGTCGATCACCGTCCCGCGGTCCCTGGCGTGGGAGAGCGCGCCCGAGAACCGCCCGGACGGGACCCGCACGACAACGTACCCGGTCGTCCAGGACTGGTTGTCGCGCGTGTGCCGTGTCGACCCCGAGCCGGCAACGTAGCCGCCGAGGTCACGGGCGCGGTCCGCGGTTGCGGAGCGTGCGGCGTCGAAGTCGTCGACGCGGAGTTCGACGGTGCCGGTCCGGACGATCGCCCGGTCGACCTCGAGGGGCCGGCCGGAAACCGCGGCCTGTCCCCCGTCCGCGGCGTCGCCGGCCGACGCCTGGTCTGGTGCGCCTCCTCCGCCGTCGCCGCCGCCCCCGTCGGTACCGTCGCCGGCCTCAGAGAGGCTGGCCCCGTTATCGCCCGCGGCGTCGCTGCCGCCGCTCCCCATCGTCGCACAGCCTGCCAGGACGACGAGCGCGGCGACAGTAACCGTCAGTAGTGTCCGTTTCCGTTCCATGAACGTCCAACACCACGGACCCACACAAAAAAGGGGCGGCGTAAGCTACAACGGGCGTTTGAGTCACCAGCAGCCGGCCGTCAGTTCCGCCGGTCCTCGAGGGCGGGGAACTCGCGGCGGCGTTCGGCGACCCGTTCGGGGTCGACGTCCGTGACGACGAGTCCGGGCTCCTCGCCCGCGCCGGCACGTTTCGTCCCCCAGGGGTCGTACACCGCCGACCGCCCGAGCAACGTCGCACCCTCGAACGTGCCGAGACCGTTGACCGCGGCGACGTACATGAGGTTCTCGACAGCACGGGCCCGCGGGAACAGCTGCCAGTGCTCGACGCGGGGGTAGGGCCACGCGCTCGGCACGAGCGCCAGTGTCGCGCCCGCGTCGACCAGATCCCGGTACAGCTCCGGGAACCGGAGGTCGTAACAGGTCGTGACACCGACGGTGAACCCGGCGAAGTCGACCGTCGGGAGCGACTCGCCGGGGAGCAGCAGGTCGGCCTCGGCGGAGCCGTACCCGAAGAGGTGGCGCTTGCGGTAGACGGCCCTCCGGGTTCCGGCCCGGTCGAAGAAGACGGCGGCGTTCGCGTAGCCTTCCCCGGCCGGCGTCCCGAACCCTGCCGCGCGCGACTCCGCCAGGTCCTCGACGACGCTGCCCGCGAGCACCGCGACACCGTGGTCGGCGGCTGTCCCCGCAATCCGCGAGAGCGTCGGCCCGTCGAGGGACTCCGCGGCCTGCGGGTAGCTGTCGAACGCGAAGTACCCGACGTTGAATATCTCGGGTAGCACAACCAGGTCGGCCTCGTCCGCACCGGCCTCGGCGATCAGTTCGACCGCGCGGTCGACGTTTCGCTCGACGGCGCCGGCCTCGACGCGGAACTGCGCGAGCGCGAGACGCATCGTCAGGAGATTCCGAGGTCGTCGCGGATAGCGTTCTCGAGGTTGTCGAACTCCTGTTCCATGTTGCGCTCGAAAAAGCGCTCGACCCCGGGGACCGTCCCCTCGACGACGAACTGGTTGGTGAGGCGCGTCCCGTTCTCGAGGGTCTCCAGCGAGTGCTCGCCGACGACGCGCATCACCTTCGACCGGCCGACAAACTCGACGTACGCCGGGGGGTCGCGGCGCTTCTCCTCGGTGTCGACCCTGATGGTCCGGTCGACAAGCGGGATCGGGAGCGAGAGATACCAGACTGCGTGGCCGTCGTCGGCGAGTTCGAAGTCGGAGACGACGCTGATGGGGCGGGCACGTTTCTCGGGGTCGTCGATGAACGCCCAGACATCCTCTCGCGGTGCAGGGACAACCACGACGCGCTCGACGCGGACGGTCATCGCTCGGGGCGTCAGCTCCGCGTTACCCGCCAGGTCGTCGACCGCGCGCGCCCCCACTTCTCGATCTCGACGTCCTCGGAGTGTTCGGCGAGTTTGGGGAGCCGCGCGCCGACCTGCTTCGACGTCAGACCGAGCTGTTTGGCGATATTCTTCGCGCGGAAGTACCCCTCGCCGCGCTTGACACTCTCGCGGAGATACTCGAGAATGCGACGGTCCTCCTCGCTGAGCTCTGTCATTATCCGATGTTGGTACTTGATCTTCTTAACGGTTTGTCCACTGGTCAGTCCTGATAGGTGTGCACGGCTGCGACGGCGAGGCTGGCGGCCAGCAGCGCCACCGCGAGCGCGACGCCCGAGAGCACCTGCATACCGTGGTCGTCGTTGATCATCGAGGCGTACGACGTCGCGAGCGTCGCGAGCGCCGAGAGCAGCGCCACGAACCCGAACACCAGCGAGAGCCCGACGCCCCTGTCGGTCGCGCGTGCGGTATCGGCCATACCTTCTGTTCGCCGCTCCGACACTTAATCCATGTGCCTGCCGGCCACAGGGAATATATACACCGGTCGTGGCGGTGTCATAGTGATTATTGCGAGTCTTTACCGCCACGGCGAAGCGAGACGAGAGTTACACGCCGTGAGGCACCGATAGCTGTGACACGGACACGAAGACAAATCCCACTAATCACTGTGAGACGGAATCCGGGGGGTCCTCGAGACGCCGACACCCACGCCGGACGAGACGCCAACCGAGAC
>CAZUVE010000044.1:0-18642 GCA_964623735.1 uncultured Halobacteriales archaeon
GTGCCGCCCCGTGCTTTCCTGTTCGCGTTCGCCGGCGCCGTCAGCGCCGCGCTCGCGGACACCCTCTCCAGCGAACTGGGAGGACTCTTCGACGGCCCGCGGCTGGTCACCACCCTCGAGGTGGTCGACCCCGGGACCGACGGGGCGGTGACCTGGCAGGGCGAACTCGCCGGCCTCGCGGGGGCGGTCGTCGTCGCCGGCATCGCCGCCCTCGCGTTCGGGAGCGTCGGCTCCACCGGCGCCGGCGTCATCGTCGCTGCGGGACTCGTCGGGATGACCGTCGACAGCCTCCTCGGGGCCACGGTCGAGGGGTGGCTGTTCGGCAACCAGGGTGTCAACTTCGTGGCGACGCTCACTGCCGCGGTCGTGGGTGCCGCCCTCGCCGTCGCCGCCGGACTGGCGACGGTATGAGGGTTCGCGAGGGCGATTCCGGGGATCTGCCGCGCCTCCGGGAGATCCAGGCGGCGCTGGCCGAGCCCTGGCCCGAACTGCTGACGGCGGCCCTCGGTGGTCCCCTCCCCGTGTACGTCGTCGAGGACGGCCCGCCCGTCGGGTACGCAGTCGTCGTGGCCGACGGCGAGTCCGTCGCGTACCTCCCGGAACTGGCTGTCGACCCCGCCCGCCAGCGCGAGGGCTACGGCTCCCGGCTGCTGGACGCGCTCCGGGATCGGCTGACAGCCACGGGGTACGACGAACTCCGCGTGACTGTCCGGGCGAGCGATTGCGGGGCCCGCGCGTTCTACGCCGACCGCGGGTTCGAACCCGTCGACCGGCTCGACGGCCACTTCGAGGACGGGGACGGCCTCCTGCTCGCGCTGTCGCTCCCCGGCGGCGGTCCGGACCAGTCGACGCCCGGGTAGTGGTGGTCTGCCACGGACTGCTGTCCCCGTGTCCCGGTACGACACACCGTCGCAGGGTCGGTTGTACCGTTGTACCGGTCCGACCGCACGACGGCGTACAGTCGATTCGGAAACGGCTTACAACCGACCCTATCGAACAGTTACAGCAGTCCGTACCACAGCAACCCGTAGACGGCAGGCACACCGGCGGTCAGACCGAGAGCACGGGCTGGCTCGCGTACTCGAGGACGTACAGCGCCGCCTTGCCGAGCGTCTCGCCGGGATCGGTGCGCGGCGGTTCGCGGGGGATCACGAGGAAGTCTGCGGCGAGTTCCTCGGCCGCGTCGAGAACGACGCTCCCGGGCGTCTGTGACAGCCGCGACGGGGAGAACCCGGCGGCCGAGGACGACGACAGTGCCACGCCCTCGGGGAGGCGCTCGCGCACCCGGTCGTCGAACGCGCGGTGGTGTTCGGCGACGGAGGAGGCGGCCACGTCGCCGGCGTCCAGGCCGCGCACGATTCTCTCCTCGAGGACGTGCACCAGGTGCAGGTCGGCGCCGTAACGGTCGGCGAGCGCGAGGGCGTACTCGACGGCCGTCTCGGACTCGTCGCTCCCGTCGACCGGCGCCAGGACGAGGTCGATCTCGACGTCCATCGCCCGGCAGTGTGCGCGGAGCGGTCAAAAAGCCGCCGAAACCGCGCGGCTTTTTACCGCGCCCCTCGACTCGCGGGTATGTTCGAAACGGTCGTCATCGCGACCGACGGGTCCGAGAGCGCCGGGCGGGTCGTCCGGATGGCCCTGGACCTGGCCGACCGGTTCGACGCCGCCGTCCGCGCGCTCTACGTCGTCGACACGGGGAACCTCCGTGCGTCCCCCGAGGAGTACCGGACCGTCCTCGAGGAGGCCCTGGAAGCCGCCGGCGGCGAGGCGCTCTCGTTCGTCGAGAAAGAGGCGGCCGGCGCCGCCGGCCGCGAGGTCGTCACGGCGGTCCGGGAGGGCGACCCGGCCGACGAGATCGTCGCCTACGCGAAGGAGGTCGGCGCGGACGTGATCGCAACCGGGACCCGGGGCCGTCACGGCGACCACGCGTTCCTGCTCGGGAGCGTCGCCGAGGCAGTGGTCCGCCGGTCGCCCGTTCCCGTGCTCACCGTTCGCCAGCTCGGTACGGACGAGCACACTGTGTCGTCGGACTGGTAGTGAGAGCCTCGCGGCGCTGTGGCCGACAGCGTGACGCCAGCGACGGCTGTTGTCGGTCCCGGCCGCGGGGGCGTTCCGGCAGCGTCGGTCCGCGGCGCCAACCGGGGACTTCTTTGTAACCCGCCCGCTGGTACCGGTATGGACGACTGGCTCATCGACGACGACCGCCTCTCTATCGAGCGGAAGTCGGTACTGCCCGGCGAGGGGTTCTTCCGGCCCGACTCGTTCGAGCACGAGCGGGCCGAACGCGAGGTCGCGGAGGCGCTGGCTGGCGCGGGGACCGTCGTCGTCGCGGACCCCGACGCGGACGGCCTCGCGTGCACCGCGCTCGTCCGCCGTGCCCGCGGCGGTGCCGCCCTGGTCCCCGCCGGCCCCCACGAGATCCAGGAGGCCGTCGCCTGGACTGCCGAGTACGCCGAACCCGGGGCCGACGTGATAGTCTGTGACCTCTGCCCGGACAGTCCCGAGGACGTCGCCAGCCTCGAGGCGCTCGTCGCCCGCGTCGGGAGCGTCGCCTGGTACGACCACCACCAGTGGGACTCCGACCTCGCGGCCCGGGTGCGCGAGGCCGGCGTCGACCTCGTCGTCGGTCCCTCCGAGGAGGTCTGCTCGGCCGACGTCGCCCTCGAGGAACTCGGCCACGAGTTCGACGACCGGTACGCGGAACTGGCGGCGGTCACCCGCGACCACGACCTCTGGATCCGCGAGGACGACCGCAGCGACGACCTGGCCGACTACGCCTACTGGGCCGAACCCGAGGAGTACGTCGAGACGGTGCTGGAACACGGTCCCGACCTCCCGCCGGCCGTCGAGGAGTCCCTCGCCGAGCGTCGCGTCCAGAAGGACGCCCTGATCGGGAAGGCCGTCGAGCGCGGGCAACTCCACGAGGTCGGCCCCTGGACAATCGGGGTCACGTACGGGCGCTGCTCGCAGAACGAGGTCGCCGAGGCGCTCCGGGAGCGGGGCGCCGACGCCTCCGTGATCGTCAAGCCGGCCGGCAGCGCGTCGCTGCGGGGGAGCGAGACCTTCGAGCGGTGCCACGAGGTCGCCCGGCAGGTCAACGGCGGCGGTCACCCCCGCGCCGCCGGGTGCAAGCCCGACGTCTACGACGACATGCTCGACTACGCCCACCACTGGACAACGCAGGGCGCGGTCGCCAAGCAGGCGATCATCGAGGCGTTCCGGCGGCTGGCCGTCGAGGAGGACGGCGAACGCGCCGGGTAGACTGGTGACCAGGCCGTGAGCGGGGGTTCCTAACACTGTCGGCTATACGCGCGTGAGCACTGTCGGCACCCGGGGTGGGGAATCTCTTCACGTCGGTATAGCCGACAGTACAACTACCGCTCACCGGCGATCCACTTGTCGGAGTACCGTTCCCCGCAGGCACAGGCGACGTACGCGTGGATGACGTCCCCCTCGGCGTAGAGCCCCCCGGCTTCCTCGTTCTGTTCCTCGGCGAAGACGAACACGAAGCGGGCACGGTGGTCGCCGCCGGAGTCGCCCGCCGGACAGACACCACCGGTACAGTCCGCGCGGACCGTCCCCTCCGTGTCCATCGCCCGGCGGGCGAACGCCATCGGGTCGATTCCGGCCGCGCGCTGGAAGACGCCCCGTGCGCGCTCGCCGGACAACACGAGTACCACGCCCTCGCCGGCACGTTCGCCGTGGGCAGCGAGCGCGTCGGGGTCAGAGACGGCCCGGTCGGCGAGGTAGATCAGGACGTCGCCGGGGCGCTCGCCGGCCAGAAACGCCGTTCGGTCGTCGCCGGTCATCACACAGGGTTCGACGGCGACAGACAAAAGCGCGGTGTTCGCAGTCACTCGTAGGTGACGAGACTGTAGAGGACGAACAGGAACCCGAACGTGGTGAACCCGCTGTTGACAAACAGGAGGCCGACGCCCTCGAACCCCGTGAGGAACGCGCCGACCATCGTCGCGGCGGCGCCGGTCACCGCCAGCGAGAACCCTGCGGCGAGATACAGCATCGCCGTCTGCGAGGTCTGGCGGTACGCCCGGAGCCCCATGCCCACCATCGCGAGCCCGGTTCCTACGAGGACGAGCGTCGACGCTGCGTACAGAACCTCGACTATCGCTGACACCATCGGGCTGTTGTACCCTCCCGTTATTTAACTCTCCGTCTCAAAGTATCTCTCCTGATAATCGACCCGGAAATGGCTTACAACCGACAGTATCAGCTCTCCGACAGCGTGCGCCAGGCTTCGTCCAGTTTGTTCGTCACCTCGGTGCGCTCGTCGACGTCGATCATGAGTGTCTCGTCGAAGTCGATCCGGACGGCGTCGACGTTACGCCGGTAGACCTTGATCCGCCGCCTGTCGTCCGAGAGGATGTTGTCGTGCAGTTCGAGCAGGTCGTGTTCGGTCAACTCGTCGATCCGGCGGTAACAGGTTGCGATCGGGATTCCGAGCTCGTCGCTCAACTCCTGTGCGGACCGCGGTTCGTCTGTCGCCTCGAGGATCTCTGCGCTGTATTTGTTCCCCAACGTCCCGAGCAACTCCTCGGAAGCCATCGGTTATCAAAATATGAATTACCTCTGTAATAAAAGTATCGAACGCTGAAACGAGCGGGTCGACCGACCGGAACGGCGCCGCGGCGTGGGGTCGGCACACGTCGATTCCGCCGGGCACAGGGCGCCAGACAGTCGTTTCAGACAGCGATAACGCCGTCTCACTCGAGCGGCGAGTCGTCCTCGCTCATCATCGAGAACGCGCTGGCGTTGTGGTGGACGGTGATCCCACCCTGGGAGAGCTCTATGGGGAAGATGTCGGCGTCGATGTTCTGCTTGCGCATCTTGGCAACCCAGACGTAGCGGTTGACCCCCGAGTCGGTCGGCGTCTGGAGCAGGTAGATGTTCCCGTCGGTCAGGAAGTTCTCCAGCCCGATGTCCGTCTCCGGGAAGACGGTGCCCTGTTCGTTGGTCATCAGGGTGGTGAGTTCGTTCTCCCGGAGGATGTCGGTGAACTTCAGGAGGTAGGTCCGCTTCTCGCGCTCGCTCTCGAAGAACAGCTGGAACATCGTCAGCGAGTCCAGCACCAGCCGCTCGTACATCTCCTCGTCGAGGTCCTCCAGCAGGATGTCCAGGGCCGCGCTGAAGTCGTTCTCCCGGAGGAGCACCTGCTTGTCGTACACCTTGATATCCCCCTCCTCGACGTACTGCTGCCAGTTGTCGAACCCGATCGACTCGGCGGCCTCCCGCAGGTCTTCCTTGTTCTCCTCGAACGTCAGAAAGATACCCTTCTGCCCGTACAGTTCTACCCCGTTGTAGATGTACTGGAGGCCGAGGATGCTCTTGCCGGCCCCGGGGTTCCCGCTGACCAGCGTCGTGGAGTTCTTCACGATTCCGCCGTTGAGAATGTCGTCGAGCCCATCGATGCCCGTTTTTGTCAGTTCGATCATGGTAACCGTCGATTACGGAACTTTCGGCTGGCCGGAAAGAAAAGTCTTGGTGTTATGCACAGACGGCTTCGGGATCCATCCGGACGCCGGTTGCGGGCCCGCCGAGTGCCCGCGGAAGCGCTATGCTCCCCCGGCTCCAACAACGGGGCGTGACTGGGAACGCGTCGACGCTCCCGGCCGAGACCGCCGTCGGGCGGGTCGCTCTCCGCGCTGCCGACGTCGACCGGCTCGTCGAGTTCTACCGCTCCATCGTCGGGCTCGACGTCCAGCGCCGGACCGCCGACTGCGCGACGCTTGGCGCCGGCGGGACGGCGCTGCTGGAACTCCACGCCGCGCCGGACGCCTCCCGCGGGGAGCGGGCTGCCGGCCTCTTCCACGCCGCGTTCCGCGTGCCGACGCGGGCAGCACTCGGGGACGCGCTCGACCGCGTCGAGTCCAACTGGCGGCTGACGGGCGCCTCGGACCACCGCGTCAGCGAGGCGCTCTACCTGCGCGACCCCGAGGACAACGGTGTCGAGGTGTACCGCGACAGGCCCCGGGAGGAGTGGCCGACCCGGGACGGCCGCGTTGCGATGGATACCCTCCCGCTCGATTTCGACACGCTCCGGGAGGCCGCGACCGGCGCTGGGGGTGCTCCCGACCGGACGGACGTCGGACACGTCCACCTGGAAGTGACCGACCTGTCGGCGGCCCGCGCGTTCTACGTCGACGCGCTCGGGCTGGACGTCCGCCAGGAGTGGGACGGCGCCTTCTTTGCCGCCGCCGGCGGCTACCACCACCACGTCGGGCTGAACACCTGGAACGGGCGGTCGGCCCCCGCCGCCGACCGGGGGCTCGACTGGTTCGAACTCCGCGTTCCGGAGCGGGCGGTCGCGGCAATCCGCGAGCGCCTCGCCGACGGCGGCTCCGACGTGTGCGGGACCGGCGAGGGCCTGGCCGTCGCGGATCCCGACGGCAACGGCCTGCGGGTCCGGCCCGTGTAGGCGCTACGGGGGGTCCAGCCACGTCTCGTGGACCGTCACCCAGGCTAGCCGGTTCGGGGCGCCGGGGTCGGGCCGGAAGGCGACGGTACTGACCCGCCCGTCCCCGCCGTCGGGCGAGGTCTGCCACTCCTCGTACCGCGCGACTGCGTGGCCGTCGCTTCTGTCGAGCAGCGCGACGTCGCGCACGTCGATGTCGAACGTTCCCTGTTCGTGTCTGCCGCGGCCGTCCCGGACCATCCCCAGGACTGCCCCGCGGTCCAGCCGGTCCCCGTCGGGGGTCACCATCTCGAAGTCCGGCGCGATGACCGCTTCCATGCGGTCGAACTCCCCGGCCTGGCGGGTGTACCACGCGACGAAGAACGCGTGTAGTTCCTCGATCTCCCGCCGGCAGGCCGAGAGCGTCGGTGGGTCCGTCATGATCGGCTGGTCTCCCGGGAGCCGTATCAATGCCCTGTGAGGAGCGCGCGCAACTGGTCGCGGGAGAACAGCGACGTCGGCCGGTCCATGTGGACGCCGATCTCGCCCTCGAAGAGGCGCAGTCCGGCCCGCTGGAGGGGCTCTGGCAGCGAGTAGCCGGCGCGGACGGCGGCGCCGAGACGGATGTCGGTCCGCAGATCCGCGCGCCACGCCCGCTCGTAATCGCCGAGCGTCCCCGGGTCCGCGGGGTCGATCTCCCGGGCGGCGTGGTCGGCGGCCATCATGCCGTACCTGATCCCGCCGCCGGTGAACGGCTTGGTCTGTGCGGCCGCGTCACCGATCAGGAACGACCGCCGGCCGGTCACCCGCTTTGGCGGCCCGACCGGGATGAGTCCCGAGCACCGGCGGTCGGTCTCGGTGCCGTACCCGGCGGTGAACGACTCGAAGCGCTCGCGGACGTCCCCGCCGGGGCCGGTTGCCAACCCGTACTCGACGCCGGCCCCGCCGCGGGGGATGCGCCAGGCGAAAAAGCCGGGGACGGTGAGGTGGACGTCCACGAAGTCGTCGTCGTCGGGTTCGCCGTCGAAGCCCAGTACGCCGTGGAGGAGTTCCGCCGGTTCGGGGAGGCCGAGTTCGTCCCGCACCCGCGAGGCCGGCCCGTCACAGCCCGCGACCATCCGCGCGCGGTGGGTCTCGACGCCTTCGGGTCCGCGCACCTCGACGGCCACACCGTCGCGCCCCTCGGAGACGCCGACAACGGTGTGGTTCTCGCGGACGTCGGCGCCCGCCTCGCGGGCCGCGTCGGCGAGTGTCCGGTCCAGCCCCACGCGGTCGATCACGTTCGAGACGACCTCGTCCTTGTAGAAGCGGTACGCGCGGCTGTCGGGCCCGCCGAGGTGGAAGCGGGCGCCGTACACCTCGTTCTGGAGGAGGTCTGCGCGCGCGCCGTCGGGGGTGAACCGCCAGAGGTCCGTGCTGACGTGGCCCGAACAGGCCAGCGGCTCGCCCACCTCGCCCTGTTCGAAGGCAACCACGTCGTGGCCCCGCTCCGTGGCCCGCCGGGCGAACCGGGATCCGGCCGGGCCCGCGCCCACGACGACGAAATCGTGCATGTCCGGGTTTCCACGGCCGAAGCGCAAATGTGTCACGGTCGTCCGCCGGTGTCATACTGCCGGCTGTAAGTCTGTAAAGAATTTCGCGACCCCGGGGTCGCGGATATCTTAATACAGTTACAGCCAGCAGTATCACTCGCCGGGGAACTGCTCGGCGACCGCCCGGTAGATCTGCTCGCACCGCCCGACAACGTCCCACGAGACACTCTCGTCGGCGGTGTGGGCCTCGCCGGGTTCGGCGGCGCCACAGACCACGCAGGTCGTTCCCGCCTCGGCCAGCCACCCCGCGTCGGTCGCGTGTGGTTTGACCACGTGTTCGGGACTGCTCTCCTGGACCCCGCGCGCCGCGTCGAGTACCAGGTCGGCGAACCCGGGGTCGTCACACCGCATCGGCGGGAGGTCCTGGTCGACCTCCCAGGTGACCCCCTCGATACGCTCGACGTTCCCGAGGGGGGCGCGCTCGCCGGGGACGGTTCGCTCGTCGACGGTCACCTCGCAGCCCTCTGGGATGACGTTCCAGGCGGTCCCGCCCTCGATCTCCGTGACAGCGACCGATCCCCGGACGTCGTGGCCCAGCACGTCCGTCGCGGGGAACTCCAGTCCGCGGACGATCTCGACGGCGTCGGTCGCGCGGTAGACGGCGTTCGCGCCGGCCCCGGGTTCGCTGGCGTGGGCGGCGCTGCCCGCCGCGTGGATGGTCGACCCGCGCCGGCCCTTGTGGGCGATGGCGACGTCCGTGACGTCGGGCGCGGAGTAGCCGGTCGTCCCCTCGCCGACGAGGGCGTAGTCGGGGGCGAAGCCGTCCGCGATGGCCGCTCGCGCCCCGACACCGCCCTGTTCCTCGCCGACGAAGGAGACAAACAGGAGTTCGCACTCCGGATCGGCGTCGCGGAATGCGACCATTGCCGCCGCGACGGCGCCTTTCATGTCCGCGCTGCCCCGTCCGTAGAGGCGACCGTCGCGCTCCTCGAGGACGTACCCCTCACCGTCGCCGACCAGTTGTGTGTCGTCGGGCGGGACGACGTCGTGGTGGCCGACGAGAGCGAGCGAGGGGGCGCTGTCGGGCCCGCGGCGCGCGAGGACGTTCCCGTGGTCGTCTCGTTCGACGTCCGCGTCGGTCTGGGCCCGGAGCCACTCCTCGACCCGGTCGCCGGCCGCGGTCTCGTCCCCGTGGCTGGGAATGGCGACGAGATCGCGCGTCAACTCGTGGACGTCCATGTCCCTGGCGTGGGCCGCCCGGGATTTGATACTGCCGGCTGCACTCCCGCGCGGACAGTCTGTACCCGGTGGAGAATAGTCTCACACAGGTATAGCCGACAGTATTACTACGTTGCTTTGCCAGGAGTGCGTATGGACCGGAGGCGGTTCCTCGGCCTGGTGCCGGTCGCGGTTGGCCTCGTGACCGGGTGCTCGCAACTCTCCGGCGGTCTCGAGATTGCGGACGCCTCGATCGTCTCCCCTGTCGCCGGCACGATCCGGATGACCATCGTGGTCGAGAACACGACCCCCCTCTCGAAGAGCGCGACGCTGATCAGCCGGGTCGACGTCGACGGCGGGGACACGTACACCAAACGGCGGGAGATCACCGTTCCGGAGGACGCCTCGCGGAGCTACGAGTTCGAGTTCGACGCCGACCCGGACGCGATGGCCGACGGGGACCACGAGTTCTCGGCCGAACTCCAGTGACTGGGAATCGTTCACGCGGCGCGTCGGAAGAGGTGAGGGCCGGAGCGTAGAGGGTGGAGGGCCGGAGCGTAGAGGGTGGAGGGCCGGAGCGTAGAGGGTGGAGGGCCGGAGCGTAGAGGGTGGAGGTCACCCGGGAGCCCAGTCAGCGCTCGATAATCGTGCCGCCGGCCCCGACAGCGATCCCGGGGTCGCCGCGGACGACCGCGTTCAGGTTCTGGCCCGTCGGCGTCCCGGTCTGTGTCCACGTGCCGTCGTACCGGTAGACTTCGCCGCCGCCGACCGTCCAGCCGTCACCGCCCTCGACCTCGATATCCCGGAGGGCGGCGTCGCCGGTGTCGGCCGGCGTCCACTCGGAGCCGTTCCAGTGGTGGATCATCCCGCCACCGCCACAGACCCACACGTCGGCGGAACCGTCCGAGTCGACGCCGTAGAAGTTCTCGTTGGCGTCCTCGATACCGATCTTGCCCCACGTCGAGCCGTCGTCGGTCTCGAAGACCGTCTTGTTGCCGTCGACAATGTGGCCCTCGCGGCCGTCGAAGAAGCCGACGGCGTTGACGTTCGACCCGCTGCCCGGGGTGATGTCGTCCCAGGAGCCCTCCTCGCCGTTCTCGAAGCTGTAGTACATCTTCCCGGAGTCGCCGGCGACGTAGACGCTCGCGTCGCCGGCCTCGCCCGTGACGGCGACGTCGTTGAAGTTGTTCGTCACGTCCATCGGCGCCGACCTGTTTTCGAGGTTGCCGCTCCGGACGTCGTACTCGCCGATGGCGCCGCTCGCGCCCACGAACCACAGCCGCTTGCCGTCGTCGGTCGTGTCCGACCCGTACAGGTCGTTGCCGTTGCCGCTCGGTCCGCCGTCGAGTTGCTTCCTCCAGCCGCTCGAGGTGCGCTTGAGGACCACGCCGCTGCCGCCGACGGCGAACGCGTCCGCGGAGACCTGGTCGGCGGCCTCGCCGCGCACGCGTTCGACATCGTGGAGAGTGTTGCCGGTCGGGGACTCGACGCCGGTCCATCCCCCGTCGGCCGCTGCGGCCGTCGCCGGGACAGTTGCGGCCGCGATTGCCGCGCCGGTCGTCTTCAGGACTGTGCGTCGGGTGGTGGTCGTCCGTTCGGACATCGCGTCTGTGTCTCGTAGCCGACCCGAATTAATAAGGGGGAACCGTTAACGCCGTTTTAGTTCCTGAAACCTCCGAATCTGGGCGTTTCGGCCGATCGAGCGCGGCGATTCTGTCACTCGGAGCGAACGATCGTTCAAAACAGTTATACCGGTGGACGTAACGTTTGAGACATCTCAGGCGTCACGCGCGGGCTGAATGTATCATTATCTACGTCCACCGGTATACTCTGATTTTTTGCGCGGTTAATTCGGATAAAACGTGTCGGCGACCGCGACTCCTGTCGTGTGACTGGAGGTCGACCGTTGCCGGGCGTTCGCTGCAATGGGACACCGCCGCCCGGCCGGGACCGTCACCGTCCTCGAGTGCCGCCTTTCCCGAGTGATTTTTCAGTA
Source organism: uncultured Halobacteriales archaeon (assembly GCA_964623735.1). Classification (GTDB taxonomy): domain Archaea; phylum Halobacteriota; class Halobacteria; order Halobacteriales; family Haloarculaceae; genus SW-9-67-25. The sequence continues at coordinate 11,156 of CAZUVE010000044.1, forward strand.
TGAATCCCGAAAACGTGTCTGTATGGGGTTCGGGAGCTACGACGAATCCGAACAGGACAATCAGGAGTACGACACCGACCTCGACGACGACGACGGCGTCTCGGCGGCCGAGAACACGCACGACGGCGACGTCGAGTACGAGTTCACCGCCTCCAACGACGAGTTGCTGGACCGGTTACAGGAGATAAAGGAGAACGTGTAGTCGTGAAAGCCGGGGTCCGGGCCCTCGGCGTCGCCGAGTCGTACCGCGGACAGACGAGTACGCTCGCCGGTGCCGTCGTCCGCGCCGACCGGGCCGTCGACGGTTTCGCCTTCGGGACGTGTACCGTCGGCGGGACGGACGCAACCCGGACCGTTGCCTCCCTTTTTGATCGCCTCGACAGACAGGACGTCCGTTACCTGCTGACCGCGGGAATCGCGCCCGCGTGGTTCAACGTTCTCGACCTGTCCGAACTCGCGGAGGCCGTCGACAGACCCGTCGTCTCGGTCACGTTCGAGGCCAGCGAGGGCCTGGAAGAGCCCATCCGCGACGCCTTCGACGGCGAGGACGCCCGGCGCCGTCTGGCAACCTACCGCGCCCAGCCCGACCGCCGTCCAGTGTCGGTCAACGGCGAGACGGTGTTCGCCCGCAGCGTCGGTCTCGACGACGGCGAGGCCGCCGACGTCGTCCGCGGGTTCACCCCCGAGGGCGGCCGGCCGGAGCCGCTCCGCGTGGCGCGGCTGGCCGCGCGTGGCGTCGACGAGTTCCGGACAGACGCGTGATACGATACGGACTGCCGTCGGTCAGATCCGTGTCGGCCGTGCGCTCGACGACCCCGACGGACGACAGTTCGCCCCGGCGGTCCGAGCGGACACGCGAGGGTTCTTTGTCCCGCCGGCGCATCGACGGTGTATGGACGAACCCGCAGACTCCCCCGGCCCGGACGGCACGGACGGGCCGGCGTGTATGGAGGGACTCTCGGTGAGTGGCTGCGAGCGCTGTCCGGACCTCGTCGAGTCGCGCAGCCGGATCGTCGACGGAACCGGGCCGGCCGACGCGGACCTGCTGTTCGTCGGCGAGGCCCCCGGCGCCAGCGAGGACGAGGCGGGCGAACCCTTCGTCGGCCGGAGCGGCGACGTTCTCGACGCTGTCCTCCGCGAGGTCGGCGTCGCGAGAGCGGACGTCCGGATCACGAACTGCGTGCGGTGTCGGCCGCCGGACAACCGCGACCCCCGCGCCGCCGAACTGGCGAACTGCCGTCCGTACCTGGTCGGTGAGGTCGAACGGGTCGATCCCGCGCTGGTCGTCGCCATCGGGAAGGTCCCCGCGGAGCACCTGCTGGGCCGGGACGTGGCAGTCACGAGCGAGGCCGGCGAGGTGTTCGACCGCGACCTCGGCGGGACCCGGCGGCAGGTTCTGGTGTCGGTCCACCCCGCGGCGACGCTGTACGATCCGACCCAGGAGGAGACCCTCGGGAAGGCGTTGCGGGTCGCGGCCGACCACGTCGGCGAGGACGGGCAGTCCACGCTCGGGGAGTTCTAGCCGCGGATCGCCTCGATTTCGGCCTTGATCTCGCGGAGAGGCTCGTCGGTCCACTCCTCCCAGTTGTCGTCGGCAACCCACCGGACGCGCACGCGGCGGTCGCCGTCGACGAGGAACAGCGAACGCTCGGGCACCCGCTCGAAGCCGTCGAACTCTTCGTAGAGGATGTCGTAGGCCTCGGCAACGCGCCCGGCCGTGTCACACAGCAGCGGGAACTCGATGCCGTGTTCGTCGATGAACTCCTTGTGGGCGTAGGGGCCGTCCGGGGCGAGCCCCCACAGCGTGACCGTCTCGATGCGAAAGCCGTCGACGCCCTGGAGCGTGAAGTCCGGCGCCGTCTCTCCGACCGCCACCGTGGTCGGACGTTCGCCCCTCGGTGAAATGCACCGGTGGACGTAACGTTTGAGACATCTCAGGCGTCACGCGCGGGCTGAATGTCTCATTGCTTACGTCCACGGTATAAAAGAGGGGGCCTGCCCGGGCCGCGCTCAGGTCGAGCAGGAACTCGAGGAGATGACCGGCGGCGACCCCACCGGCAAGGACGACGATACCTTCGGCTCGGATAGCGATTCGGACACCTCCTCGAAGCGGACGTGAGCGCCCTCCCCGGCCGGACTCGCGCGGCGGCCGGGCCGGTCAGCGGGACCGGTCGACCAGCCAGGACCGGACGTCGGGCCAGAGCCGCTCGTGTGCGCGCGAGGAGACGGAGACGCCGACGTGGCCCGCGGGGAACGCCACAATCCGCTCGTCGGCGCTGGCGACCGCGGCGTTGAGCGGCCGGCTCGACTCCGGCGGGACGACGTGGTCGTACTCGCCGACGACCTGCTGGAGGGGCATCCCGACCGCCCCGAGGTCGACCCGCTCGTCCCCGAGGCGGTACTCACCCTCGATGAGTGCGTTGTCCCTGTAGAGGTCGCCGACGAACCCCCGGAAGGTCTCGCCGGCCACGTCCACGCCGTCCCAGATCCACTCCTCCATGCGCGCGAAGTTCTCGACGAAGGCGTCGTCCTCGATGTTCTCCCAGAGGCGGACGTACTTCCCGACGAAGTTCTCCACGGGTTCCATCATCGCGAACGTGACCGCGAGCAACTCCGCCGGGACGTTCCCGACCGCGTCGACGAGGACGTCCGGGTCGAGGTGTGACGCCCACAGCTCCAGAACACCTCCGGTTCTTTCGAAGGCAACCGGCGTCGTCAGGAGCGTGAGCGTCCGGACACGGTCGGGGCGGGTGGCGGCGTACACGACCGACATCGTCCCGCCCATGCAGTAACCCAGGAGGTGGACGGCGTCGGCGCCGGCGTCGGCGCGGGCAGCGTCGACGCAGTTGTCGGTGTACCGGGTCACGTAGTCGGCCATCGTCAGCGACTGGTCGAGTCGGGACGGCTCGCCCCAGTCGATCAGGTACACGACGAACCCCGCCTCGAGCAGGCGGCGGACGACGCTCCGGTCGGGCTGCAGGTCGAGGATGGTCGGACGGTTGACCAGCGCGTAGACGACGACAACCGGTGTGCGGTGGCGCCGCTCGCCGGGGTCGTAGCGGCGGAGTTCGAGCTTGTTCTCCCCGTAGACGGCCTCGCTGTCGGTGTGGCCCGCCTCGGCCGACAGCAGCTTCGCGAGCTGTTCCCGGCCGACGTCCGCTTTCCCGACCGCCTCGGTCGCAATCCGCAGGGCGCGGCGCCGTGCCTCGTGCGGATTGCTGTGAGTCATTGCCGGATCGACCGCACGACGTCGTGCGGTCGTACTGGTACACAGTCACAGCAACCCGTACCGGTCGGCGTGGCCGCCGCGCCGGTCATGGTGCCAGCCTCCCCGTGACCGGTCGCTGGCCGCACCACCCCGACTCGGACCGCTGTCCGCACACGGACATGATCTCACGTCGGTCCACCAGCACAATAGTAGGTCGGGTTCCCCGTCCGTCGGTCCACCAGCCCGGTAGTCGGCTGGGTTCCCGTCGGCGCGACGGCCGCCCGCGCCCCGTCGGGCGGTTGCCGTCGCTCCGGCAGTGCGGCGACGGCCGCTCGCGGTTCTACGGGCGGCCCCGGGGCTCGGACCCGGGGTGAATCACCCGTCCGGAGTCCGCTCGCCCGCGCAGATCTCCACGAAGTTCCTGAGGATGCGCAGCCCCGTCTCGCCGGATTTCTCGGGGTGGAACTGTGTGCCGAACACGTTGCCGGCCTCGTCGGCGACGACGCTCGGGAAGGTGACGCTGTAGTCGGTCGTGGCGACCACCGTGCTTCCGTTGTCGGGGTCGGCGTAGTAGGAGTGGACAAAGTAGGCGTACTCGCCGTCGACCCCCTCGACGAGCGGGTGATCGCGCTCGATTGAGAGGTCGTTCCAGCCCATCTGTGGAACCTTCTCCCCGTCCGGGAAGCGGACGTTCGTCCCGGGCACGAGGTCGAGCCCCTCCGCGTCGCCCTCGCCCTCGTGGTCGGCCTCCTCGCTCGTCGTGAGGAGCATCTGCATGCCCAGGCAGATGCCGAACAGGGGGGTGCCGGCCTCGGCCTGTGCGACCAGCGCCTCGCGGAACGGGCCGGCGTTCTCCATGCCCTCGCTGAACGCGCCCACGCCGGGCAGGACGATTCCGTCGGCCTCGCCCAGGGCGCCGGGATCGCCCGACACCTCGACGGCTGCGCCCGCGCGCTCGAGCCCGCGGGTGACGCTCCTGAGGTTCCCGAGCCCGTAGTCGACGACGACAACCTCCGCTGCCGCCTGTCGCGTACTCATGCCGGCGACTACGCCTGCACCCGGTAAGTGTATTCCTCTCCACCCGCACTCTGCAGTATATAGTAATATATAGACAACAAGCAAAAACATAGGAACGTTTTATTTCCGACTGTGGTTATGTCGTGATATGCGGAAGCGACGCACCTTCCTGAAAGGGCTCGGCGCAGTCGGAACGGTCGGTGTCGTGGCCGGTTGTGGTGGTGACGGTGGCGGGAGTGACGGCAGCGACGGTGGCGGAAGCGACGACGGCGGGAGCGACGGGGACGACATGGACGGCGAAGCCACGGATACGGCAACGCCGGACCCGTCCGTGACGTTCGGCGGCGACGGGGAGATCAACTTCAACCTCTCGCCCAGCGTCCCCCAGGAGGATCTGAACGTCCAGTACGCCCCCCTGCGCGACCACATCCAGAACTACGTCACCTCGAACTACGACACGCCCGGGGGACTGGAGGCCCGGATGAACGTCGGGAGCAACTACAGCGCGGTCATCCAGGCGCTGGGCCAGGGGACCGCGGACCTCGCCGAGACCGGCCCGTTCGCGGCCTCGGTCGGCGTCACGACGGAGAACCTGGAGATCATCCTCCAGCGCTTCGGGTACGGCTCCTGGACGTACAAGAGCATCATCGCCACGCGAACGGATAGCGACATCTCCGAACTCGCGGACCTGGAGGGGAGACGCGTCGCGTTCAGCGACCCGCTCTCGACCAGCGGCTTCCTGTTCCCCGCGGCCGCGATGAAGCAGGCCGGCGTCGACATCGGCAACCTGCCGGAGGGCAACGGCTCGCAGGCGGGTTTCGACCCGGTCTTTGCCGGCGGCCACGTCCAGTCGTACACGCTCCTGGCCGAGGAACAGGTCGACGCGGCAGGCATGGGCGGGTTCGTCCGCGACACCAAGACCGGCCCGTCCCCCGAGGAGTTCGGCGGGGTCGCCACGACGCTCCACGAGGACGAGGGTCTCCCGCGTGCGCCCCTCGTCGTCAGCACACAGTTGCCCGACGAGTCAAAAGAGGCGCTCAGGCAGGCGTTCCTCGACGCGCCCGAGGACGTCTACCTCGGGGCCGACGGCGAGGGCGGCACCGACGACGACCTCTGGTTCGGCGACGTCCGCGAGGCGACCGTCGACGACTACCAGTCGGTCATCGACACCGCCGAAACGCTGGGCGTGGGCCCGGACTTCTTCGAGGGGTAGTCACCGGGGCTGTTTTCTGCACGGAGGTTCCCGGGATACACATGCCCGCGGTTACGTTCGACGACGTCACGAAAATATACGGGGAGGATACCGTCGCCCTCCAGGAAGTCTCCGTGGAGGTCGGGGAGGGAGAGTTCGTCATCCTCCTGGGGCCGTCGGGGGCCGGGAAGTCCACGCTCCTGCGCGTACTCAACGGGCTGACCCGTCCCACGGAGGGGACCGTCGAGGTGGCGGGCCAGTCCGCCGAGGAGGTCCGCGAGGAGACCGGGATGGTGTTCCAGGAGCACTACCTCATCGAGAACATGAGCGCCTTCCAGAACGCTCTCACGGGGGCGCTCGCGCGAAGCGGCTTCCTCCGGAGTCTCCTGACGTGGCACAGCCAGGACGACAAGCGCGCGGCCCTCGAGGCCCTGGAGACGGTGGGGCTGCTCGCGGAGGCCGGCCAGCGCGCCGGGTCGATGAGCGGCGGACAGAAACAGCGGGTCGGCATCGCGCGGGCGCTCGTCCAGCGACCCGGTCTCCTCCTGGCCGACGAACCGGTCGCCAGCCTCGACCCCAAGGCCGCCCGCGACGTGATGAGTTACATGAAGCGGGCCGCGACCGAGCGCGACCTGACAGCGATCACCAGCCTCCACCAGGTCAACATCGCCCGCGAGTTCGGCGACCGATTTCTCGGTGTCCGGGACGGCGAGATCATCTTCGACGGGACCCGCGACGACCTGACGATGGACGTCGTCGACGAGATCTACTACGGTGGGGACAGTGACGGGGAGAGTTCCGCGGCCCGGGATGGCGACTCGAGACCGGGAGAGACGCCCCCGGAGAAGATGGACGCGGCCGGAACCGTCGAGGGCGGTGAGCCGACGTGAGCGTACCGTCGATCGACGACCAGCTCGCCGCGCTGGAGCGGTCCCGCCGGATCAAACAGGGACTGGCGCTGGTCGGACTGGTCGCGATCCTCGTGACCACCTACTTCGGCCTGGGATTCGTCCGGTTCGACGTCGACGAGATTGTCGCCGGCGTCCCGGGCTTTCTCGAGTTCATCGGGGCCTTCTTCCCGCCGAACTTCGAGGCGTTCACGCTGTACAGCAAGAACAACGGCGTCACCGGCCTGGACGGCCTCGCGGCGAGCTTCGCCAACCCCGGGTCGCTCGCCGAGAGCCTCGGGTCCGGGCGGCTGACGCTGGTCAAGGCCAGCGTCGTGACGCTCCTGCTGGGCTTTCTGGGGACTGTCCTCGGATTCCTGCCGGCGCTGTTTTTCGGCGTACTGGGCAGCGAGCAGGTCACTCCGTTCCCCTTCAACTTCGTCTTCCGCGGCGTGATGAGTGCCATCCGCGCCATCCCTGCCATCGTCTGGATCTTCCTGTTCGTCCCGTTCGGTCCGCCCAGCCAGGCGACCGCGGTGCTGGCGATCGCAACCGACACGATCGGCAACCTCGGGCGCCTGTTCACGGACGAACTCGAGGAGATCGAGGAGGGCCCCATCGAGGCCATCGAGTCGACCGGCGCCTCCCGGACACAGACAATCGGGTTCGGCATGCTGAGCCAGGTCTCCCGCTCGTACATCGCCTGGACGCTGTACATCCTGGAGATCAACACCCGGATCGCCATCTCCCTGGGTGTCGTCGGCGCCGGCGGCCTCGGGCTGTACATCCGCAACCAGCAGGACCTCCTGCAGTTCCAGAACACCGCCGCCGGCATCGTGATGGTGTTCGTGGTCGTCCTCTCGATCGAGTTGCTCTCCTCGCGGATCCGGGCCCGCCTGCGCCCGAGCGAGCACGAGAACGAGGGCCTCGTCGAGAGCCTCCGCGACCTCGCGAACCCCGGCAAGTGGCTCGGTATCGGCCGGGACCGCGCCCGGTAGGCGTTGGCGTCAGTCATCGTGCGTTCTCCTCCTGAAACTCGGACGAACGTTTACTTAGGACCCAGTGTCGACCGCCGCTGACTGTTGCACTCTGATTTGATAACGCCCTGCGTCGATCAGTCCTCTTCGACCGCTATTCGAGCAAATCGTCGTGCAAGACTCGCGCCCTCCATCTTTTATACCAT
>CAZUVE010000045.1:0-18462 GCA_964623735.1 uncultured Halobacteriales archaeon
AATGACTTACAGCAATCAGTATCAGTCCTCGCGCCCGGCGTCGGTCGGGACCTCCTCGTCACCGGTCCTCGCGTCGGCACCCAGCCGGGAGGTCCGTGGTCGCCGGTCCGGGTAGCCCTCCTCGTACAGCAGGCACGCGACGTCGTGGCTGCCGCCGGTCCGGACGTGGTCGGGAACGGTTCGCTCGCAGGGTGACTCGAAGGCCTCGGCAACGACATCGCGCGCGGCGGCGAGGTCGCCCCGGTGGAGTTCGTCGACGGCCGTCGAGAGGAGTCGCTCCGCCTCGGAGTCGCCCAGCCTTCCGGGCAGGTCGAACTCCGCCCGGAGGCGGTCGTCGAGTTCGGCCCGGGAGAGTTTCCCGGGGTCGCGCACCTCGTCTTCGTCCGTGGGGGTCACGACCGCCGCGAGCGCGTCGGCGTCCCCGAGTCGCCCCTTGAGGTCCATGATCGACCGCCAGGCCGACTGCTCGAAATCGTACTCGGCGGGCTGGACGACGTGCGGACAGCGGGTGTGGAACCGGCAGCCAGCGGGCGGGTCCATCGGCGATGGAACCTCGCCGGAGAGGAACACCCGGTCGCCGTCCCAGCGTGGGTCGGGTTCGGGAACTGCCGACAGCAACGCGTCCGTGTAGGGGTGGTACGGCGGGCCGAACACCTCCTCGGTCGTCCCCCGCTCGACGAACTCGCCGAGGTACATGACGGCGACGCGGTCCGAGAGGTGTTCGACGACGCTCAGGTCGTGGGCGATGAGGATGTAGGAGAGCCCGAACTCCTCCTGGAGGTCGGCGAGCAGGTTGAGAATCTGTGCCTGGACGCTGACGTCCAGCGCGGAGACGGGTTCGTCACAGACGAGTATCTCGGGATCGACCGCGAGCGACCGCGCGATGCCGATGCGCTGGCGCTGGCCGCCGGAGAACTCGTGTGGGTACCGGCTGGCGTGGCTCGGATTCAGCCCGACCGTCTCCAGCAACTCGTCGATCCGGGCCTGCCGCTCCGCGCCGCTGGCCACGTCGTGGATCGCGAGCGGTTCGCCGACGATGTCCCCCACCGTCTGCCGGGGATTCAGGCTGGAGAACGGATCCTGGAAGACGTACTGGATCTCCGTGCGCAGCGAGCGCAACCGCCCCGCAGAGGCCGCGGTCAGGTCCTCGCCGCGGTAGTGGACGGTGCCGTCGGTCGGCTCGACGAGCCTCAGGAGCGCCTGTGCGAGTGTGGTCTTCCCGCACCCGCTCTCGCCGACGATTCCCAGAGTCTCCCCCGGGTAGAGTTCGAGGTCGATCCCGTCGACGGCCTGCACCTCGCCGCCCCTCCCGAGGAGGCTGTCGATCACCCCGCTTCCCGCGTCGAAGTGCTTCGTCAGGTTCTCGGCCCGCAGGATCGGGCTCTCGCCGCGTCCACCCGACGGAGCTCCGGGCGCGCCGGAGTGTCCCGGGTGGGGGTCGGACTCGGATTCGCGTTCCCGTCGCCCGTCGTCCGGCGTCGGCCCGGACTCCGAAGCGGGCGACGTCTCGGGTGCCGACGTGGACTCGCGGACCTCGACGCCGAAGTCCAGGTCGCCCTCGAGGTCACCGGTGTAGGCCAGGCAGGCGGCACCGCGGCCGCCGTCGGTCGGCTCGCCGGTCCCGGGGTCGACCAGCGGCGGTCGCTTCCTGGTACAGGACTCCTCGGCCCAGGGACAGCGGGGGTGGAACCGACAGCCCGAGGGGACGTTCACGAGGTCGGGCATGGTCCCCGGGATCGGCTGGAGGTCCTGGCGTTGTTCGCCAAGCCGCGGGATCGAACTCATCAGGCCCACAGTGTAGGGGTGTTTCGGGTCGTAGTACAGTTCCTCGACGGGCGCGGTCTCGACGGGTTCGCCGGCGTACATCACCATCACCCGGTCACAGACCTCCGCGATGACCCCGAGGTCGTGAGTGATGAGCTGGACCGCGGTGTCGAACTCGCCGGCCAGGTGCTGGATCCGCTCGAGTATCTTCGCCTCCGTCGTCACGTCCAGCGCCGTGGTGGGTTCGTCGGCGATCAGCAGGTCCGGATCACAGGAGAGGGCCATCGCGATGACCACGCGCTGTTGCATCCCGCCGGAGAACTCGTGTGGGTAATCCGAGTAGCGGGTCGCCGGGTCGGGGATGCCCACCTCGTCGAGCAGGCCGATCGCGCGCTCGCGGGCAGCGGCCTCGTCGTAGTCGAGGTGGTGTCTGATCGCCTCGGCGATCTGCTCGCCGACCGTGTAGACGGGGTTGAGGGCAGTCCCCGCGTCCTGGAAGATCATCGCGATCTCGTTGCCACGGACGTCCCGGACCGCGCGCTCGTCCATCGCCAGCAGATCTTCGCCCTTGAACCGGACCGTCCCGCTCTCGACGCGGCCGGGAGCCGCGATGAGACGCATCACCGAGAGGGCAGTGACGCTCTTGCCGGCGCCGCTCTCGCCGACGACGCCGAAGGTTTCGCCCGCCTCCACGGCGTAGGAGAGCCCGTCGACGGCCGTCACGACGCCCTCCTCGGTGTAGAAGCGGACGGTGAGATCCTCGACCTCGAGCAGCGCCATCTAGCCGCCGCCCCCCTGCTGGGCGACGGTCCGTTCCTGTGCGTCGAGAGCGTCGTTGATGCCGTCGCCGATGAGGTTCATCGACATCACGAACAGGAAGATCGCCCCGCCGGGAAAGACGGTCGCCCACCACGGGATCGTCCCGCCGGGTCCCTGGACGATGGTCTCGCGGGTCGCGTCGAGCATCGTCCCCCACTCCGCCGACCCGGGTGGCATCCCGAGACCCAGAAAGCCCAGCGCGGCAACGCCGATGACGACGGTGCCGACCGACAGCGACGCCTGGACGATCAGCGGCGCGATTGCGTTGGGGACGACGTGTCTGAAGATGATCCGCCGATCCCGGGCCCCGAGCGCCTTCGCCGCGGTGACGTACTCGTTTTCCTTGACCGTGAGTATCTCCCCGCGTATCAGCCGGGCGTACCCCGCCCAGCCGAAGACGCTGAACGCCAGCACCAGTTCCCAGTAGCCCTTCCCGAGAACGGCGATGATGATGAGCGCGAGCACCAGCCCCGGGAAGGCGAAGATGAGGTCGACGATCCGCATCATGATCTCGTCGACCCGGCCGCCGTAGTACCCCGAGACCGCCCCGTAGATCAGCCCGATTGTCGCGGTGAGAGCAACGACGATGAACCCGATCGAGAGGCTGAACCGGCCGCCAAACAGCACCCGCGAGAACAGATCCCGCGCGGCCTCGTCGGTGCCGAACGGGTGAGCGAGCGACGGCGGCTGGTACGGGCTGACGTCGATTCCCTGGGCGTAGAGAATCGCGTCGGGTTCGTAGGGCGCGAGCGCGACCGGCTGGACCGTGACGCCGGCAACGGTGATCGGCCGGGCGAACACCGCGAGCAGCGACAGGACGACCACCACCCCGAGGCCGACCATCGCGCTCCGGTTGCGCCGGAAGTCTTGCCAGGCGCGGCGCCACTGGCCCCGGCTCTCGCGCTCGCGCTCGGGCGTCCACTCCGACAGTGACTCCCGCTCTGTGACGCGCTCGGCGTCGAAGCCCGTGATCCGGACGCGCCCGCGTCCGGTCGCCATCACGGACCACCCCGGGTTCGGTTTGTCCCCGTCATGGTCAGTCGTACCTGATCCGCGGATCGAGAATCGCGTAGACGACGTCGGCGAGCAGGTTCGCGAGGATGATCGTCACGCCGGTAAAGAGGGTGATCGCCATGATGAGATCGACCTCCCGGCCGACGACCGCCTTGACGAACGCCCGGCCCAGGCCGGGCCAGGCGAAGACCTGCTCGACGACGACTGCCCCGGCGAAGATGCTCGCGGTCAGGAAGGCGGCGATCGTCGTCACCGAGATCAGCGAGTTGCGCAACACGTGCTTGAGAACGACCGTCCGCTCGGGGAGCCCCTTCGCCCGCGCGACGGTGACGTACTCCTTGTTCAGTTCCTCGGCCATCGACGACCGCATCACGCGCATCAGTACCGCCGAGGAGGCGGTTCCGATGGTGATCCCGGGCAGGATCAGGTACCACAGCATCTCCGGCGACAGCAGCGGCGACTGCGGCGCCAGCACGGGCCAGAGGTCGAGCCACAGCGCGAAGACGAGAATGAGCAGCAGGCCGAGCCAGAAGTTGGGGACCGAGATGCCCGACAGCGCGACGACCCGGCTCGCGTCGTCGGCCAGCGTGTCCTTGTTTGCGGCGGCGTAGATCCCCGTCGGGATCGCGATGAGCAGGGCAAAGCCCCACCCGAACAGCCCCAGCGCGATTGTCTCCGGCAGCCGGTCCAGAATGTAGGGCAGGACGTCCTGGTCGGTGCTGACGACCGTCCCGAAGTCGCCCTGGAGGATGTTGCTCATCCAGGTGAGGTACTGCTCCCAGACGGGGCCGCCGAGACCGTACCGATCGCGCATGGCGGCCTCCTCGGCGGGCGTGACGTCGGGGTTCAGCGCCACGAGCTGGTCGATGGGGTCGCCGGGCGTGACGTGGACCAGCGCGAAAGTGAGCACAGAGACGCCGGCGAGAATCGGCACTGTCGCCGCGACACGGAGCGCGACGAACCGCTGCAGGCTCACACGACTCACCCCCTGTCCAGGTAGGCGACCTGTTCGTCCTCCGGCGCGTACAGGCCGTACGAGAGCACAGACGAGGTGAACGGGTAGCTGTTGTGGCCCACGAGGTTGCCGGACAGCGCCGAGACGACCGTCCCGAAGACGGTGTAGACGTTCGGAACCTGCTCGATCAGCCCCTGCCAGATCTCGTCGTAGGTCTCCCGGCGGAAATCGAGGTCCTCGACGGCCTCGACGGAGAACCGCGCCTCGGTCTGGAGCTCGTCGAGTTCCGGCGTGTCCACGCGGTTGAAGTTACAGCACTGGCGGAAGTTGTCGATAGAGTTGACGGCGTCGTAGAAACTCCCCGGATTGAACGACCCCGAGAGGCCGATGAGGACGATGTTGCCCTCCGTGTAGTACTCCGGCCCCATGATGCGCCGGACGAGCGTCGTGAACTCGAAGGTCTCGACGTCGATGTCGAAGAGACCGGTGTCGGTCATGATCTGGGCGACCAACTGGGCCGTCCTGACGCGTTCGTCGTTCGAGGAGTTGGTCTCGATTGTCGATCGGATCGGCGTCTCGACGTCCCGCTCCTCGATGACCTCCTCGATCAGTGCGGTCCCCTCCTCGATGTCCTGTTCGGTCTCCGGGCGGAGGTCCTCCGTCAGGGCGTCGTAGTCCACCGTCCCTTTCTCGGCGGCGAGTGCGGGCAGGGGTGTCCACGCCGGCTCCCGGAAGCCGTTGAAGATGTTCTCGACGATGTCGGCCCGCGGAACGAGCTTGTTGACGCCCCGCCGGAGTTTTGCGGAGTCCCACGGCTCGACGGTCACCGGGAACTGCATGAAGTCGTAGGCGCCGGATTCGGTCACGCTCAGCCGGAAGTCCTCTGACTCGATGTAGTCACCGTAGGTGTCGGTGCTCAGCCCGTAGGTGAGATCGATCTCGCCGTCGTTCAGCGCCGCCGCCCGCGTCGCGTTGTCCCTGACAATCGAGATGTTGATCTCGTCGACGACGGGGCTCGTCGGGAACCCGTCGGGGCCGTCCCACCACTCCAGGGTGTCCAGGCCCGCCCCGTCGAGCCAGTAGTCCCCGAAGGCGCTGAGGCGGACGAACTCCTCGGGTTCGTGCTCCTCGAACTCCATCGGCCCGGTCCCGATCGGGGTCAGGTCGTTCCGCGGGTCCGCGCCCGTGTCCGGGTACTCCTCGATGTGTTCGGTCGGGTACACCTCGATCGGCAACTGGCTGTCGCCCTCCGCGTCGGGGACCTGCGCGTAGATGTCGACGGTGTACTCCTCGATTGCCTCCGCGAAGAGAAACGAGTCGAACGTCTGGGCCGACAGCGGCGAGTTCTCCCTGATCCGGTAGGAGCCGGCGACGTTCTCGGCGGTCATCTCCTCGCCGTTGTGGAACTGCACACCCTCGTGGAGTTCCGCCCGGTACCGCATCCCGTAGGTGCCGTCTGCGACCGCGTCGGATGCCTCTTCGACGGTCAGCACCTCCCCGGCCTCCTGGTCGCGGATCAGTATCTGCTCGTCGGCGAGCAGGTTGCCCTGGTCGTCGGTTTCGGCGGGGATCATGTACTCCCCGTAGGCGCTCCGGTCGATGTCCTGGATCTCCTGGAGTTCCCAGGTCTCTGCGAGCCACGGATAGACGGTGCCCGCGGCGTCCTGCGTGATGAGGCTCTCGTAGAGGAGTCCGTAGCCGTTCGTGGCGTCGGCCGTGGTGCTGTAGGCGGGGTCGAAGGAGTCGATCGCCGCCGGCTGGCCGAAATTGAGCGTCCCCCCCTCCTGGATGTCGTCGACGTCGACCGTCACCCGCTCGCGGACCGGGTCGAGACTCACCCCCTCTCCGTCACCGTCGCCGCCGTCCCCACACCCGGCTAGTGTCGCGGCCGCTGCGACGCTCATTCCCTGGAGGACCCTCCGCCGGGAGACCGCTGGACCGTCGCCACCGCTGATATTCCGGGACATACTATCGTTGCCGTACTTCTGTACGTTCAAGAACGACACAGTAATAAAAACCACGGACGGAAACCGGGTCGGCGACAGTGTCCGGCGGTTTCCCGTCCCTGCTACCGCCACCGGGGACCTGCGTCGCCGGATCGACTCGAAAAGCGCCGTGACGGGCGACGTGGCGGATCGAGTCGCCTACCGCGAGAGTTTCTCCCGGAACGCGGAGGCGTATCCGTTCACGGTCTGGCTGGCGAACGCGGCGACGCCACCGGCACCCTCGGCGGCGTACCGTTCCGAAGCGACTCCGAGCCAGTCGCGGAGCCGGTTGACCCCGCCGGCGACGCCGTTGTCGAAAAACAGCACGACGATCAACAGCAGGACACCGAAGCTGAGCTGCCAGTAGGCCTCGAGCGCCGGGAACTGCCGGATCATCCAGCGCAGATACTCGTGGACGAACGCTCCGAACACCGGCCCGAGAAAGGAGTAGGGGCCGCCGATAACGGTCATCAGGACCGGCACGGCCGAGAAGGTCCAGTGGGCGTGCGATCCGGGATTGACCGCCCCCCCCAGAGTGATGAGGAGTGCGCCAGCGAGCCCGGAGAACGCCCCCGAGATGATGAAGGTCATCCACTGGTGGTAGGAGACGTCGATCCCGAGTGCTCTGGCCCGCTCCGGATTCTCCCTGATGGCCTGACAGGTCATCCCGAACGGCGACCGGACGATACGCCAGAGGGCGTACAACCCGAGCACGACGACGAAAAGCGACAGGAAGTAGTAGTGGAACGGATCCACGAGGCTCACGAACCGGAAATCGAACCCGAACAGACCGACATCACCCATCCGGAAGGTGAGGCCATCGGAGCCGTTACTCCAGGTGCCGTCGCCAATGCCGAACGCGTGGAGCAGTTCGCCGATGGTGTCCTGCAGGAACATGACGAAAATCGCCATGCTGAACGCCAGTGTGATGAGCGCGAAGTAGATCTCCGTGAGCCCGACCGAGAGGTACCCGATGACGACTGCGACGATCGTCGCCATGGCGACCCCCAGGAGTAGCATGAGCAGCCACGTGACCACGGGCGCGACGCCGCCGAACAGTTCGGCGATCCCGAGCGCGGGCGCGATGACGTTGACTGTCTTCGCGGCGGTGTATCCAGCGACCGCGACGAACATCGCGTGCCCGAACGAGAGCAACCCGGTGTACCCGTACAGGAGATTGAACGCCACGGCGAACAGGGTGAAGATGATCGTCCGGGTCAGAAGCGAGGTCTGGAAGCCGCCGAGGAAAAACGGTGCGGCGAGCAACAGAACAGCCACGACTACGGCTGCCCACGTCGTGGTTTCCGCTGTCACTAGTCTCTCTCTGAATGCGTAACTCATTGTAGCTGGGATTACATCCCCGGCGGGAGATCAGAGCCCTCCAGCAGATCCAGCGCTTCCTCGCGGCTGATCTCGTACTGCTGGGTGTTCACCTGACCGGCCCCGTCGTACGGAACGTCCGCGTCGAACGAGGATTCGCCGATGACACAGGTCGCGTCGGCCTGGTGGTTGGTCGGATCGAGAGTGGTCGTCCCGCGGGGGTCGTCCTCGTAGGTGTACCCCTCCATGAACTCGATGAGTCCTTCGGGGTCTGTCCCGCCGGTCTCCTCGATGGCGTCGGCGTAGATCTGGACTGCCGTCCACGTGCTGCCGCCGGTGAACGTCGGGTAACTTGTAATGGTGTCGTCGTCCTCGTAGGTCTCCTGGTACAGTTCGACGAACGATTGGTCCGCGTCCGTCTCGTAGGACCCCGGCCAGTACCAGCCCGAGTAGTGGACTCCCTCCGGCATCGTGTCGCCGAGCGCCTCGAAGTTGTCGGGCGAGGCACCGATCGTGTCGAGAACGTCGACGACTTCCTCGAACAGTCCGGCCTCGGCTGCCTGGCTGGTGAACGTAACCGTATCGCCCGCCCAGAAGCTCGTGAACACGAGTTCCGGGTCGGCGCTCATCACGTTCGTGATGTTCGGCGTCATGTCGCCCTCACCCAGTGCCGGGAACTCGGACGCGACGACCTCGTAGTCGAACCCGAGCCCGTCCAGGTACGCCTGGTAGTAATCCCAGGTCTGCTGGCCGTAGGCGTAGTCCGGACCCACGTTCGCGATACGAGTGAGGTCGGGGTAGTTGTCGACCGTGAACTGCGCCATCGCGTACGTCATGTGGGCTGTGTGGGAGTTCGTCCGGAACAAGTTCGGAATCCCCGCAGCGGTGCCGTCTCCCTCGTAGTAGTCGCCGTACGAGTCGGCGTCGTGTTCCGTGATCCACGGCGTCCCGATGTCAGTGAGCGTGATCGGGACGCCGAGTTCTTCCCAGGTCGGACCGGTGTTCAGCGTGACCCCGGAGGACGTCATCCCGAGCAGCACGTCCGCGCCGAACTCCTGGACCAGGCTGCGGACCTGCGCTTGCGGGTCGTCGCCGTGGTCCCGGATCTCGATTTCGACTTCACGGCCGTTGATGCCGCCGTCCTCGTTGATCGACTCGGCTGCGACCTCGGCAGCTGCGGCGGATCCGGCACCCAGCGCCTCGGCGAGCCCCGAGAGGAGGTACGTCCCGCCGATCCGGATCGGCTCGTCGCTGCCGCCGCTCCCGCCGCCCGCACACCCTGCAAGGGAGAGTGTGGCTCCGGAGCCTGCAACTGCGAGGAACTCCCGTCTGCTGAAGCTGCTCGACAGCTTGCCGTCTGAAATCGTACTTGGGCCCTCACGCTGTTGGGACATATCTACGCGTCTTTCACGGATGTTCCACTAATAATTACTGGTTGTAGAGGGATGTTCGAAAGTCATTACAGGATCGACCGCAAGAAGGCATGCGGTCGACCTGCTAAACGCTTTCGAACATCCCTAGACACACGTGTCGCTGACAAGAAGAAAGACCAGATTCCGGACCGCGGAGTGTCAATCACACAGCAAAAATTTTAAGCGGCGATTGACAGAGTGGTGGACAATGACAAATGCTGGAATCGTAATCGAGCAGATCATCACCGGACTCAGCATCGGGAGCTGGCTGTTTCTGGTGGCGATCGGACTGAGCCTGGTCTTCGGTGTCCTCGGCGTGTTGAACTTCGCCCACGGCGTTCTGTTCTCGATCGGAGCGTACGTGACGGTCACGGTGATCGGGAGTTCCGTCGGGAACTTCTGGATCGGCATCGTCGCGGCGGGGCTCGTCGTCGGAATCCTCGGAATCGTGATCGAGATGGGATTCGTCAGACGTCTGTACGGGCGGGCGGAGGAGGAACTCGACCAGTTGCTGCTGACGTTCGCGTTCGTCCTCATCCTCGAGGACACCATCCGGGTACTGTTTGGCTCCGGGACCCTGCTGACGGAACCGCCGACCGTCTTCCAGTTCGACGTCACGCTGGCAGGTCTGTCCATCCCGGCCTACCGGGGGTTCGTCATTGTCGTATCCTTCGCAGTGATGGGAGCGATCCTCGTCACACTCAAGACGACGAACTTCGGCCGACTCGTGCGGGCGACGTCGAGCGACCGGGACATGGCTGCGCTGCTGGGAGTCGACGTCCCCCGACTGTACACGATAGTCTTTTTTATCGGTGCCGCGCTGGCCGGTATCGGCGGCGCCTTCGCCGCACCGCTGCAGTCGGTGACGCCGGCGCTCGGTGAAACCGTCATCATCGACGCCTTCGTCATCGTCGTTCTCGGTGGACTCGGCTCGTTCGTCGGGACGTTCCTGGGCGCGTACCTCGTCGGGATCATGATCGCTGTCGGGAGCATCTTCGCGGCCGGCGCCGGCGAACTGTTCCCGTTCGTCGCGCTCATTCTCGTGTTGCTTCTCAAGCCAGAGGGGCTCCTGGGAGACGCCGAAGCGTGACGACAGTACTCGAAACCGAAGGGCTCGCACGCCGCTTTGGCAAACTGCTGGCGGTCGACAACGTGACCGTCTCGATCGACAGTGCGGACATAACGAGTATCATCGGTCCGAACGGGGCCGGGAAGACCACCTTCTACAACCTCCTGTCGGGACGGCTGGAGCCGACAGACGGGACGGTCCGGCTTCGCACAGAGAACGGATCGGGGGTCACAGACATCACCGGGATGGAGCCGTTCGAGATCAACCGGAGAGGGCTCTCGCGGGCGTTCCAGATCAACAACATCTTCGAGGGGCTGACCGTCGCCGACAACGTCCGGATCGCCCGGATCAGAAACAGCGGGCGCACGCTCGATATCCGATCGGTCGCACGCGAAGACGAGTCGCTCACCGACGAGACCTGGGAGATAATCGAGCTGGTCGGCCTCGAGGACGTCGCCGATACCGAGTGTGCCAACCTCTCTCACGGCGACAAGCGGAAAGTCGAGATCGCGCTCTCACTGGGCACCGATCCCTCCGTCGTGTTGCTCGACGAACCGACCGCCGGGATGAACGCCACCGAAACCGAAAAGATGGTCGACCTCATCGAGGAACTCGACGGACAGACCGACACGACGTTCGTGGTCACCGAGCACGACATGGACGTTGTGTTGGGGATCTCCGATCGGATTCTCGTTCTCGACGGCGGCAAACTCATCGCCGACGGAACGCGCGACGACGTGATGCAAAACGAGCAGGTTCGCGAGGCGTATCTCGGGGGTGACGTATGAGTACGCTCGAACTGGCGGACGTCAACGCCTACTACGGGAACAGCCACATCCTGTACGATCTGAGTCTCGAAGTCGATCAGAACGAGGTTGTCGCGCTTCTGGGACGGAACGGCGCGGGCAAGACGACCACGCTTCGATCGATCACCGGCACGGTCCCGCGCCGGGAGGGGCGGGTCGCGTTCCAGGGGGAGAACATCATCGACGATTCCGTCGACGTGATCAGCAACAAGGGCGTCAAACTCGTCCCGGAGGAGCGACGCGTCTTCCCGACACTCACCGTCGAGGAGAACCTCATGATGGCACGCGACTCGTGTGCGGGAGAGCACCGCCCGATCGAGGAGATGTACGACATCTTCCCGACCCTGGACGGTGTTCGGGAGAGCAACGGGCGGAACCTCAGCGGCGGCGAACAGCAGATGCTCTCGGTCGCCCGGGCGCTCACACAGAACCCGGATCTCCTGTTGCTCGACGAACCGACCGAGGGACTGGCGCCGGTCATCGTCGAGGACCTCGAGGAGACCCTCGAAGAGATTGTCAGCGAGGACGTGACGGTCCTCATCACGGAACAGAACGTGGAGTTCGCACTCGATCTCTCCGAGCGAGCCTACATCATCGAGGGCGGCGAGAACGCCTGGGAGGGAACCATCGAGGAACTCCGCGACCGCGAAGACCTCCTCGAGAAGTACCTCTCTGTCGGCGCCGAGGCGTAGCTCCCCCCGTGTCCGGCCTGCCGCACTACTCGCCGTACACGTCGGTGTCGGGATGGAAGTCTCTCCAGCCCTTCCAGAACAGCGGCGCCATCTCGGTGGCCCGGTCGAGTTCAGTGCCCTCGTACGGCCCATCGATCGCACGGCCGGTCGCCCGGTCCCAGCGCGACCCGCCCGCAGTCAGACGGCGCTCGTCGGCCACTTCGAAGGCGAACACTTCCCCGTCGACCCGCCGGACGTGAGCGGCCATGCTCCCGCCGGCGGTGGTGGTGACGACGACCGGCAGGTCCCCGACGCGGTCGTTGACGACCCCCGCCTGCTCGACGGTCTCGAACGGGTACGCTCGCGCCGTCCCGTCGTGTTCGACGCCGACAACCAGCGAGCGACCGAACAGTCCGTCCTCGGACTGGGAATCGTAGCCGATCAGCTGGTCGCCGTCGTAGCCGTACTTCTCGTCGAAATACCGGAACGTGCGCTCGCGGCCCTCGATTGCGCTCGAGCGCGGTGGGGGCAACAGGACCCCCGTGTCGGGGTGCTGGCCGCGCCACTCCCCCCAGGTGAGCAGTTCGGACGGGACGAGCGACAGTCGCTCGCCGGTCCGGGGTCCACGGATCGCCGCGGCCAGGATCTGGCCCCACAGCGACTCGGTGCGGCGGTCGTACATCACCAGATCCTCGCGCCACAGTTTCCCGGAGACGCCGAAGACCGTCTCCTCGCCGGCCACGCGGCGCTCCGCCGTGACAGAACTCCCACACAGCGGACAGTAGGTGACCAGTAACGGCCCGCCGAGGTCGTCGTTGACCACCTCGTGCCAGTTGAGAATCCGTAGCGGGTATGCCCGGGCGGTTCCGCCGCGCTCGACGCCGACCACCGCCGAGTTGTCGGGCAACAGCGGCGGCTCGGCGTCCTCCGGGGCGTCCAGTCCCGACCAGTCCGGCGCGAACTCGGGGTCGACGATTGCGGGGATGGCGTCTTCGGGCAGTGCCGTGCGCAACTCCGATCGGGGCACCGGCAGGTCGACGCCGCCGACTGTCCCAGCCGTCCCCTCCGGGGTCGGCGTTGCCGGTGGGGTTTCCGTCCGGGTCGCAGAACTGGTGTCGCTGTCCCCGCCGACACAGCCGGTGGCCAGTCCCGTGGCTCCCGCAGCGAGCGCACGGAGCAACCGCCGTCTGTTCATACTTTCCCGTTCGTCCCCGACGGACAAAAAGCGTCGGTGAGTCGGCGTGGGACAATACCGGGGAATTTCGTACAAAAGTCTGACAGTTGCCACGGCAAATATTCGATACCGAGACCACGAACTGGTCGTGGGTTCGTACTACGGCGTACACCAGAGAGTCCCGACCGACTCTGAGCTACACCCATCTGCTGTTGTTTCGTGTGACTGTTTGCCGGTGCCTCCGCCTCGGGGTGGCGAGAGACCGGTACTGATACTGTCGGCTATGACTACGTGAAGATATTCGACATCCCGGGGTGTCGATACTGCTCACGCGCTTATAGCCGACAGTATGACTCACGCGAAACAGTACGAGTATGTCGGTGGGGGCTAAACGCAAGTGGACGAGATCGGGTGTGTCCGATTGGGGCTCTCGGCTCATACTGTCGGCTATAACTTCGTGAGCGATTCCGCCACGATGGGGTGGCGAAACTGCTCACGCGATTATAGCCGATAGTATCACTTGGCGAAACAACCATCGGCTTACTACATTGTCACAGGCTACCGCGCAAGATGTAGAGGACGTAATCAGCACGAGTTTCGGCGTTTGAGCCGTGTTCAATCGGTCGTTACTGCCGGTTGAACGTGCGATTAAATATATATATGTGGTGTGTGCTGGCCGGATACGTAGTCAACCACGTCGGCCCCACGCCTACTCAGTGCGGCGACGGTTCGATTCCGTCGGTGGTTCTCCCCCCTTGGGGAAGGTAATTCATGGTAGACGACAGACTCGAACTCACGCGGCGGAAAATCTTGGCCGGTTCCGGGGTGGTCGGTCTCGCAGGGGCCGGCGCGGGACTGGGGACGTCCGCGTTTTTCAGCGATCAAGAGAGCTTCACGAACAACCAGTTCGTCGCGGGCGAACTCGACATGAAGGTGAGTTGGGAGGAACACTACTCCGACTGGAAAGGTGACGAACAGGACGTCGACGGTGTCCGCATGGTCGAGAGTACCGGCGATCTTCGAGACAACGAGGTCGGACTGCCCTCCTACGACGACCCGATGCTCGCCGTCCCCACAGCCGACACCGACGGCGACGGGACGGCACAGGTCGACGAGTTCATGGAGGCGACCCTCCAGGAACGATTCCCCGACAAGGAGACGAGAAACGAGCTCGAGAAGCTCCCTCCGGGCGAGGACCCGTGTGAGGTACTCGCCGACGTCCCGGAGGACTTGGACAACGGAGGAGAAGCACGACCACTGATCGACCTCGAGGACGTGAAGCCGGGTGATTTCGGCGAGGTTACCTTCGACTTCACCATCTGTGACAACCCTGGCTTGGTCTGGCTGACCGGCGGACTGGTCGAGGCCAGCGAGAACGGCTCGACCGAACCCGAACGCGAGGACGAACAGGAAAAAGAGGGCGTGGTCGAGTTGCTGGACGAACTCCAGGTAACCGTCTGGTACGACAGCGGGAACAACATC
The DNA here is from genome assembly GCA_964623735.1 of uncultured Halobacteriales archaeon. Classification (GTDB taxonomy): domain Archaea; phylum Halobacteriota; class Halobacteria; order Halobacteriales; family Haloarculaceae; genus SW-9-67-25. The sequence continues at coordinate 14,472 of CAZUVE010000045.1, forward strand.
CTCGAGGATACCGAAACATACGTTACTCAGCGATCGGTGGACGACCAAGGCAATCCCTCATCGTCAGCGGTGAATCTCACTGGTGATCACCGTATCGTCACCCGGGGGACGCTCCGTGAGGTGCTTGCCGATCTCTCGACTGGACGTGGCATTCCCCTCGATGGCATCCCCATCGACACCCCACGGGACTGTTTCGCCCCGACGCCGACGATTCACTACCTCGGCGTGTCGTGGGAGTTGCCGGTCGACCACGGCAACGAAGTCCAGACCGACTCTGTAACCTTCGACCTCGGGTTCGACACCGAACAGTGTCGACACAACAACAGCGGGACGACAACCGCGCTCGTCGAGGGATCCCCGGGCGAGAACGACGAGGGGGAGACACTGAGGCGGCTCGATCTGGTCTTCGACGAGCAGGTCGACCTGAACGGGCTGGAAATCGAGGAGATCACTCTCAACGGTGATCCCATCCCGGTACAGGAGGTCAAGCCTCCGGACGGAGGGCGCTGGCAACTGCTGTTTTTTTCGGACCGAGAAGAGTTCGCCAATAATGACAGCGTCGATTTGATCACACTGCTCCCTGAAGACGTGTACCGGATCCTGCTAGGGAACTACCCGGTCGACGAGCTGGGCACGATCGTCGAGTGGTTCTTCAACCCCGATGACGACGAACAGGATGACGAAAGCGGGGTGACCGAACCGGAGGCCGAAGACGAGGACTGACGACCATACCGGGAACCGCTCGTGCGAGTATTCAGAAACGTTCGGGAACCTGGAGACCAGTCAAAATATCCATAATTCGAAGTTTTCGATCTCGTACAGTTGTGGAGCCGATATACTGATTGGTGTGACTGTGTACCGGTTCGACCGTACGCTGTCGTGCGGTCGATCCGGCAATGACCTACATCAATCAGTATACCGCGCTGTCTTGCGAGTCTGTGTTTTGCGTCAAACACCGGTGTCAGGTTTGGTCGCGTCCCATTTCGTAGAACTCCTCGTTGGGTCGCATATCGATCAGGTGGGCCATCCGGTTCGAGAGATTGAACAGGGAGGCCACGGCGCCGACATCCCAGATCTCGCCCTTCGAGAAGCCGTGGTCCTCCAGCCTGCTGATGTCGCCCTCGCCGACCGCAGCGGGACGTTCGGTGAGTTTCACCGCGAGGTCGCACATCGCCCTGTGTGCCTCGCTGACGTCCGCCGTGCGGTGGTTGGTCGCGAGCTGTTCGGCCAAGAGGGGGTCCTCCGAGTAGATGCGCAGCAGGGCGCCGTGGGCGACCACGCAGTACAGGCAGTCGTTGGCCCCGCTGACGGCGACGACGACCATCTCGATCTCCTCGCGTTCCAGCGGCGAGTTCTCGATCAGGGCGTCGTAGTAATCGAAGAACGCGCGAAACTGATCCGGTCGGTAGGCGAGCGCCGGGAAGACGTTCGGCGTGAAGCCGGCGCGCTCGGTCTCCTCCTCGATGCGATCCCGGACATCCGCGGGCAGGTCGTCGCGGTCCGGAACCCCGAACCGCGTCATCGGTTGCTCGGACATACCGGGACCCGCGTCGGCCAGCCTCTTATATGAACTGCTGTTGTTCTCTCCCGGATCGATCGCCCGAAGGCGATCGGTCCGGGGAACAGCTGGGCAGTCCGTACTACTCGTTCCGTCCCCGGTCGGTCTCGTCCGGGGTGTCCCACGGGAGCAGACCTCGCTGTCCCAGGACGACCAGCAGGCCGTAGGCGGTCACGCCGACCGCGAAGATTGCGGCGGGGATCAGGAACGGACCGAACGCCTCGACGAGCGGTGTGGCCATCAGTCGGCTTCGACTTCCAGCAGGGCGCAGACGTCTTCCTGTGGATCGAAACAGTCCGGACACTGGGGTTGCCGGTCGATGATCGTGTCGAGGCGGTCCGCGACCGTCTCGTCGATGACCGGTTCGAGCTGGCGTGCCTCGTCACGGAAGTCGTCGACGTCCAGAACCTCGACCAGGAACCGCTCGATGATACAGTAGTTCTGGAGCGCCTCCCGCGCGTGGCGGATACCGTCCTCGGTCAGGTCGACGCCCTTGTACTTCTCGTGGCTGCACAGCCCGTCGTCCTCCAGCTTGCCGATCATCTCGTTGGCGCTGGCGGGGCTGACGTCCAGCATGTCCGCGACCGCGCCCGTCGAAGCCGGGCCGTCCTCCATCTGCTGGACCAGGTAGATCGCTTTCAGGTACTGGTTGGCGGTGTTCATGCCCGACCCCTCATTTTTCGGCTCCCATCAGATCGGTGACCTCCTCGACACCGTCCTCCTCTTCGCGGCGGATCTCCCGCAGGACCGCCAGCACACGGTCGCGGTCGACGCTGAACGAGGCCTCGGCACCCTCGATCACCTCGATCAGGTCGTCGTAGAACTTGTACGCGGTCTCCTCGTTGCACAGCTGGTCGTAGAGGACGCCGTCGAAGTCCACACCGGTCCCGTAGCGCTGTTCGACCAGCGCCTTGACCTCGTCGAAGGGGACGGTGTCGGCCTCCAGTTCCGCGACCAGTTCGTCCAGCTGTTCGCGGTGGGTGGCGGACTCGGCCGCGGCCTCCCGGAGGAACGCCCGCACGTCGTCGTCGAGGTCTCCCGAGTCGGCGTGTTTGGCGGCCCGCGCCTCCACGACCTCCTCGAGGACGACCCCGATCTGTAGGAGCCGCGCCAACTGGTGGTCGGAGCTGACGGGGGACTGGAGGCTCATCTTGCCCTCTCTCCGTGCCGGCAGCCGGCTGACGGTACCCGTGTCATGCCGGACAGTGGGGCACATAGCAACTTAAGCCGTTCCCTCATACTACCGGGTATAACTACGTGAAGATACTCGACCCCACGGGGGGCCGAAATTTCTCACGGGCTCATAGCCGGCAGTATCAGAAGGGACGCCACACAGACCACAGAGGACCCTGATAGTGATTGCTGTCCGTCAGTGCCGGATCCACCGCACGACGGCGTGCAAGTACCGGTACACAGTTACAGCAATGACTGTGAACCGCTACTCGCGCAGCCGCGTCGCGATCAGCGACTCGAGGTCCTCGCCGAGTTCGTCGACCGCGACTTCCTCGAGAATGGGCACGAAGAAGCCCTCGACGAGCATGTTCTTCGCGCGTTCCTTGTCGACACCGCGGGAGATCATGTAGAACATGTCCTGCTCGTCGACCTGTCCCACCGTCGCGGAGTGGGAGGCCTCGGTGTCGTGGTTGTTGATGATGAGCTTCGGGGAGGCGTCGGCCTCGCTCTCGTCGCTCAACATCAGGGTGTTCTCGCGCTGGTAGGATGAGGTGTTCCAGGCCTCGCGGCCGACGTTCTGGACGCCCTCGTAGACCGACCGGGCGCTGTCCTGGAGAACACCGCGTGTCACGAGGTCTGCCGTCGTGTTCTCCGCCTCGTGCCAGACCCGCGACGCCAGGTCGAAGTGCTGGTCCTCGTGACCGAAGAACGCCCCGACGATCTTCGTCTCCGAGCCGTCCCCCAGCAGTCGCGTCTCGACCGACGTCTTCGTCAGCCGCGACCCGAGGTTGCCCTCGATCCAGTCGACCGTGCCGTAGGTGTCGGCGTGACCGCGCTTGACCGAGAAGTTGTAGGTCTCCTCCGAGAGGTTCTGCAGCGCGCCGTACTGGATGTTCGCGTTCTCGCCCGCGACCGCCTCCACGACGCCGCTGTAGTACCGCCCTTCCTCGACGGGCGCCGGGTCCTCGCCGGTTGTCTGGCGTTCCAGGATCGTCACCGACGAGGATCTCTCGGCGACGACCAGCGTGTAGTTGAACAGTGACCGGGAGTTCATTCGCGTGCGGATCTTGACGTCCTCGGCGGCGACGCCCTGCGGGACGTAGACGACCGTCCCGGCCGAGAACAGCGCCGTCGACAGCGCCGTCAGGTAATCGCGTTGCGGGTCGACGACACTGCCGAAGTGGTCTTCGATCAGGTCGCCGTGCTCGTCGAGTGCCTCGCTCCAGGACAGCACGTCGACGCCCTCGGCCTCGACGCGGT
>CAZUVE010000046.1:0-17598 GCA_964623735.1 uncultured Halobacteriales archaeon
ATGGAGGCGGCCCGCGCGGAGACCCCGGCCGGGATCCGGGAGTGTCTGTCAGCCGCACTCGAGAGCGACGAGCCGACGCTCGTCGAGATACCCACGGACCCGGACGAGCCACAGGCCGGCACCTGGATGGCCGAGTGACCACCGGCGCCTCGCGGGACCGACCCCGGTCGGCGTCGGTAGTCTGTCCAAATACCGAACTCCGTGTGCCGGAAATATCGGATCGTACCGAAAATATATACTCGAACCGAACGGTTCGTTCGGAGTCTACGCCCTCCGACGGGCACGGAGAGCCTCCAGCCCTCGATTCCGGCGAGACGGTTGTGCAAATACCGAACTGGAAGAAAAGCGCTTATACGAGCGGAACTGTAGCACGGAACATGGGTCTCTCTGACACGCCGAATCGGACGGTGAACACCGCGGATACGGTATTCGGTATAATCGAGCACCTCGAGCGGGCAGACGGGACCACCGTAGAGGAGGTCGCCGAGGAACTGGACATCGCGGAGAGCACGGCACACACCTACCTGGCGACGCTGCTTGACCACGAGTACGCGGTGAAGGAGGGGACGACGTACTATCTGAGCCTCAGGCCACTCGACAGCGGGATCGGCGTCAGGGAGAACATGGATCTGACACACGCGGCCCGCCCCGTCATCGACGACATCGCGAGCGAGACCGACGAGTCGGTCTGGATCGTGACCGAAGAACACGGCCGGGGGGTGTACCTGATGCGGAGCGCCGGCGAGAACGCCGTCCGGACGCGGGGGCGGGTGGGCAAGCGGACGACGATGCACGACATGGCGGCCGGAAAGGCCATCCTGGCCCACCTCCCCGAATCGAAGGTCGAGGCCATCGTCGATCAGTTCGGACTTCCGGAGCGGACGGGAAACACGATCACGGACCGGGCGGCACTGCGCGAGGAACTCGCGGAGATCCGCGACCGTGGGTACGCGACCAACAGGGGGGAGACGATCGGGAAGGTGTGGGCCGTGGCCAGCCCGATCCTGCGCGGCGGGGAGGTGTGTGGCGCGGTCGGGATCGCGGGCCCGAAACACCGGCTGAGCGGCGAACACTTCCGCGAGGAGTTGCCCGACCTCGTGCTCGAGGCGGCGGACACCATCGAACTGGAGTTGACCTACAGGTAGGGTGATCGGTGAGAGTCCCCGACGGCCGTCGGTAGGTATATACTGCCGTCCGTCCTGGTAGATCCATGCTCCACATGGACGGACCGCTCCTGACAGTGGACGTCAGCGACCGGAGCGTCGAAACGACGGACATCGACGACGTGCTCGAGGAGTTCATCGGCGGCCGTGGCGTCAACGTCCGGCTCGCGCACGAACGGGTGCCCTTCGACGCGGACCCGCTGGGCCCGGCAAACTCGCTGTTCCTCTCGACGGGTCCCGTGCAGGCGTCGGTGATGAGTTTCACCGGGCGGGCGAGCGCGACTGCGGTCTCGCCGCTGACCGACGGACTGGCCTCCTCGAACGCGGGGGGATACCTCTCGCGGCCGCTCGGAAACACGGGATACGCAGCCGTCGAGATAACCGGGTCCAGCGACGAGTTGCTCGCGGTCCACGTCTCCGACGAGGGCGTCACGTTCGAGGCCGTCCCCGCGCTCGCGGGGGCCACCGTCACCGAAACCGGCGAGTACATGCAGGAGCGCGGCTACGGGCCCGAACAGATCGCCTGTATCGGGCCGGCCGGCGAGAACCTGGTGCGGTTCGCCTCCATCATGACCTTCGAACACCGGGCCTTCGGCCGTGGCGGGCTCGGCGCCGTTCTCGGCGCGAAAACCGTCAAGTGCGTCACTTTCGAGGGCGACTCCCCGCCGGAGATCGACGTCGACCCGGCGGTCGCGAAGACAGTCACGCGCGAGGCGGCCACGAGCGACAACATCATGAAACGGCAGGGCACCGCCTTCGAGACCGAGTGGGTCAACGACGAGTTCTCCCTCCCGACGAAGTACTTCGAGCGGACCTCCTTCGACGAGGGTGTCGACGGGATCAGCGGCGACCGGGTCGAGGAGAAGAAGTACAGGAAGGGGACCTGTTCGCAGTGTGCGTTCGCGTGCAAACTCCCGACCCGCGACGGGGACAGCGGCCTCGAGACAGAGGGACCGGAGTTCGAGACCGTCTTCGCGTTCGGGAGTAACCCGATGATCGACGACGTCGTGAGCGTCATGAAATCGAACGACCTGTGTGACGACCTCGGGCTGGACACGATCTCGACCGGCGTGGTCGTCTCGGCGTACGTCGCGGCACACGAGGAGTGGGGCAACTCCGACCTCGTCCACGACCTCGTCGGGAAGATCGCCCGCCGGGAGGGGGTCGGCGACACCCTCGCGGAGGGGATCGACCGCTGTCACGACGACCTGGGTGTCGAGAACTGGTCGGTCAAGGGGCTCGAGTTCCCGGCCCACGACGGCCGCCACCTCCACGGTCTGGCGCTCAGTTACTGCGTCGCCAACCGCGGCGCAGACCACATGTACTCCGCGATGAACATCTACGACTACTTCCAGGCGGACGAACCGGCGACAACCGAGGGAAAGGCCGACGTGCTCCCCGAGGCCGAGAACCAGAAGGCCGTCAACGACAGCGCGGTGTTCTGCCGGTTCTCGCGGGGCCACGTTCTCGAGTCCTGGGACGGCGAGGACCACCGCGACCGCTACACCGCGTTGCTCGACGCGGACTACGAGACACTCATGGCCGTCGGGAGCCGGATCGTCGAACTCGAGCGCCACTTCAACAACAAACGCGGGTACGACCGCGCCGACGACACTGTCCCCTACATGGACGACATCGAGGGCATCGAGTCGGCCATCGACGAGTACTACCGCAACCGTGGCTGGACCGAGAACGGGACGGTCCCCGACGAGGCTGTCGCGACCGACACGCAGGTGTGACTCGAACGGTCACTGTCGAGGTACGGCTGTACGCCCAGCTCCGGGATCCGGTCGGGCGGAAGACGACACGTCTCGACCTCCCGCCCCGGAGTACTGTCGGGGACGCCCTGCAGGAACTCGCGGCGGAGTACCCCGCTCTCCGGGACCGCCTGTTCGAGGACGGGTCAGTCCGGGAGTCGCTGGTGATCCGTCTGAACCGGTCGACTGTCGCCGACCCCGGGCGAGGCCTGGCGGACGGCGACACACTCGGGATCACGCCACAGATCGTGGGTGGCTAGTCGTAGGTGTCCTGGCGGTAGGGGATCGGGAGCTGACCGCGGCGGTCCCGGCCGTCGTCGGTCCGGAGCGCCGTCGTGTCCACGAGGTCGGTCTCGCCGTCGACGGCCAGGTCCGCGGCGACCTGTCCCGTGGCGGGCGCGTGCATGAACGCCCGGCCGGAGTGACCCACGTTGTTGACCAGCCCCGGGACGCTCTCCTCGATGATCGGGTGGTTCGACGGCGTGATCGCGTAGACGCCCGACCACCCTCGAACGATACGGGCCTCCGGCCCGAAGTACTCGGCCGCCTTCTCCAGTTCTGTGAGTTGGCGCTCGACAAAGTCCAGGGGGACGTCGTCCTCGAAGGAGTCCGGGTGGTCCGGGTCGACGTCGGGGTCGCCGGACTCGAAGTGGCCTCCGGCGAGGACCCTGTCCCCGTCCCAGGGCCGGAAGTACGCCCCGGAGCCGAGGTCGATGACCAGCGGTGCCGTCTCCGGGAGCGGCGTCTCCGGTTCCAGGATCGTCGCCCGGCGCTTTTTGGGGTGGACGGGAATCTCCACGCCGGCCATGGCGGCGATCCTGTGTCCCCACGGTCCGGCGGCGTTGACGACACAGTCGGCCGCCAGTTCGGTCTCGCCGCCGTCGATCTCGACGCCACGGACGCGGCCCGTCGCGTCCTGCAGGAGGTCGGTCACCGGGTGGTCGGTCAGGACCCGCGTTCCGTTCTCGCGTGCGAGCCGGGCAAACGCCTGGAGACAGGCGTGAGGGTCTGCCTGCGAGGCCAGCGGGTCCCACGCCGCGGCCGTGTAGCGGTCCGTGTTCAGTCCCGGGACGTACTCCGTGGCCTCCTCGGCGCTGACGAACTCGGTCGCCGCGCCGAGCTGGTTTTGCATGTAGACGTCCTTGCGCAGGTACTCGTACTGGGTCCGATCGGTCACGCCGAAGAGGTACCCGTGGTTGGTGAAGTCGACGGCGACGCCGAACGTCTCCTCGAAGGCGTTCCAGACCTCGAGGGAGCGCAACGAGAGGTTCACGTGGACCGCCGTCGAGTACATCGACCGCATTCCGCCCGCAGCCCGGGGTGTGCTGCCGTGGCCGATTGCCTCGCCCTGTTCGCAGACAGTCACGTCGACGCCCTCGCGCTCGGACAGGTAGTACGCGCTGGTCAGCCCCGTGATTCCGCCGCCGACGACGATGACGTCCATAATCGGAATATTACTGTCGGCCACATAACGATACCGCCGCTCCCGGGATCGGCTCACCCAGAGACAGCTCGCTCCCAGAACTCCAGGAAGTTCCCGCCCAGAATCCCGTCGGCCACGGCGTCCGGGAACCGCTCCCGCAACGCTGCCTCGATTGCGGGCCAGTCCTCGTAGGTCGCGAAGTCGCCGAGTCCGTCCGCGATGGTCCGGGCTTCGACCCGCTCCCTGTCGAACCCGAGTCGGATTATGTGTTGCTTGTAGTAGTCGAGCAGTTCCGCCGGGAACCGCACGTCCGCGGGGAAGAAGTCGGTCCCGAGCCCGACGCTGTCGCCGCCGAGGATCGACCGGGCGTGGTCGAGGTGGGCACAGAGCGCGTCGAGCGTGGGCGCGTCGACGCCGGGGGCGATGAACCAGGGCAGGCAGACGATCCCCATGTACCCGTCCGCCGCGGCGAGCGCACGGAGTTCCTCGTCGGACTTGCCGCGGTAGTGGTGGGCCACGCCCTGGCAGGTGGCGTGGGTGACGGCGACGGGATCCCCGGAGTATTCGATGGCGTCGAGTGTCGTCTGTCGTCCGCAGTGGGAGAGGTCGACGACCCCGCCCAGTTCGTTGACACGCTCGACGGCGCGCCGCCCGAACGTGGAGAGACCTCCCTGGGAGGGATCGTTACACCCCGTGCCGAGCAGGTTCTGGTAGTTGTACGTGAGCTGGAAGATCCGGACGCCCTCGTTGTAGAGGACGTCGATGTCGTCGATCGAACCGTCGATCGCGCCGCCGAGGTTCTGTGTGTTCAGAACGACGCCGACGTCGTTCGATTCGGCGACCCGTCGTGCCTCTCCCGGGGACGTGACTTTGTGCAGCCACTCGGCTGCCCCGACCCGTGCCTGCCACCGGGACAGGTCGCGGCGCTGGCCGGCCCGCTCGGACGTGTTCGAACTGTGGACCCACGGCGTGACGCTGAGCACGTCTACACCCGCCGTCTCGTAGATCCCTCTGACGGCGTCGCGGAACTCGCAGTCGGTCTCGAACCGCCGGACCTCGTGGTCCCAGACCGCCTCCCAGCACTCGTCTCTCGGTGTCCCGTCTGCGACCATGTCCTGTATGGCGCGGTCCAGGGCGTCGCGACTCCCGTACGCCCTGATGACCTGCTCCCACGGGGCTGCAGCCGCATAGTCGAAGACCGGCCGGTTGTCGGTCACACCTCGCTCCAGACGCCCGATGGTATTAATGTTTGATACGCGCGGGCCGCGTACCGTCGACGGTGCCCGTGGCTGCCGGAGCGGTGCTGGCCCGGCACTGTACCCGGCTCACCCGGCGAGTGCGGATTTCGGTGGCGATCACTCCGTCAGTTCGTTCAGCCCGAACCCCGCGCCCTTCTCTGACCCCTCGAACGGCGGCGCGAGTACGCCCTTGTTGAACTCGAAGATGTCCCGCCAGACCGGCTCTGTGACCTCGACGCCCTCCTGGACCAGCGTCCCGATCCGGTTGCCCATCCGTTCGGGATCGAACACGTCGAGCCGGGGATCTGCCTCGCGGATGAACTGTTCGGTGACCTGCCAGATCTCCCGGGAGTGGAACGGGTGGCTCGGGTCGTGACAGACGACGACGTATCCGGTCTCGTCCTCGCGTCCGGCCCCGGGCGCCGCCTCGAGTGACTGCTGGAGCACCCGGTCGAGCAACCGCGCGTCGGCGCTCTCGTAGCGGTCCGCCGCGTCGTCGGCCACGAAAAACGCCTGCGAGAGCGGGTTGTGGTGCCGGCCGTCGATACCGGTCTCGATTATTTCCCGGACGCGTGCGAACGTCACCGACGGGTCCGGCGTCTCGTACTCCCCGATCAGCGGCCGGGGCTGTGACGGGGCCGCGACGGCAGTCCGGGACGGGTTCGTCCCGCCGTCGTGGACGACGAGTGCGTGGTAGCCGCGTTCGGCCGCGTGGTACGCGAGGTGGCCAAGCGCCGGCAGACTCGGGTCGTCCGGGTCCGCCGACGCGTAGGCGAACCCGATGCCGTGTGTGTCGGCGTGTGCACAGGCCAGGTCGAGCGTCGGCGTGCTCGTCGCGATACTCGGCTGGCCCTCGCCGTCGACGACCGACACCATGGAGTGGTGTCTCCGGAGCGTCTGTGCGTCGGGATCGACGTCGCGAAGCACCGGCAGGAGGTCGTGGAGCGTCGTCAGGCCGGCCCCGTTGTACGCCTCGGCCCACCAGATCCGTTTCGCGTTCGTCAGCGCGGACCCCTCGTCGAAGCCCCCCGCCAGGAAACACCGCTGGGAGAGCTGGATCACCTCGCGGACGCTCAGCTTCATCGGTCGTCCCTCCAGTGGTCGGCCCGTTCGGGCGTCGCCGGGTTGATCCAGTAGCCCCCCTCGCCCGCGGCGATCTCTTCGCGGGTCGGCGCCCCCTGGAAGAACGTCCCCCGCACCCAGCCCATCGACTTCGGGTGTGTCTTCGAGATGCCCCAGAACGACTTCAGACACGAGATGAAGTACAGCGGGACGAAGTCGGCGTCGACCGGGTTGCCGCGGATTTCGGCGTAGGGGAGTTCGCCGACGTGTTGGGCCCGCTCGACGATGTAGCGGTGTTCCGGGTGCTCGAAGAGAAAGGCTGCGACGGTGTCGTCGCCGTCCCACCCCGAGAGGTCGGCCGCGAGTTGCTGGACCTGGTAGGCGATGTCGACGGGCCGGCTGTACTCCTCGTAGTCGTGTTCGCCCCGGATGCCCAGCCGCGGTTCCTCGTTCTCGATCGACCGGTACCAGAAGAACTCCCGCGCACCGGGGCGGCTCGTGTCGATGTCCAGCGCCCACTGGTACGACGACGAGAGGAGCGCGCGTAGCTCGGAGACCGACATATCCGGCGTGAGGTCGCTCCGCTCGGTGGTCCGGAGTGACGCCTCGAGTCCCTCGCACGCCCCGGGGTGGACGTCCAGCAACAGCGAGTGAAGCGTCTCCTGTGTCTCGACCTCCAGTTCCGCCTCGGCCCACGCACAGAGCCGTGCCCACAGCGACTCCCCGGCCGCCGGAGGATCGCTCTCGACGCCGCGTTCCGCGGCGAGGTCGTCGACCTTGCGCCCGATCCGGTCCAGGCCGCCGGCGATCGTGTTCTTCGAGAGGAAGTACGGGCCCGTGTCGCTCTCGTCGTCCTCGAACCACCGGATTGCACGGGCCAGCACCTCGGAGAACCGCTCTAAGTCGTCCGCGGTCGGGTCGGTAGTCTTGACCCTGGCGAGGGCGATCTCGCGGGCCCGGAGCCACGCGTTGATCTGGCGGGGGTGGTTGATGACGTACATGATGATGCCGACGCCCGAGGAGTTTCCCGTCCCCATGTACCGCCTGATCTCCCGGTCGAGCGCGACGGCGTCCTCGCTCCGTGACTGGGCCATCTGTTCGGCCAGGTCGTATCCGAACACCCGCAACATGTAGGCACCGAGCATCTGTGCCGCGTACGGGAACCCGAGCGGGTGGTCGCTGTCGACCGCCTGGAACATCTTCGTCCCGTTGAGTCCGTTGCCGTAGTAGCCCGACGAGCGCGTGAGATACCCCCCCTGTGCGAGGTGCTCGATGTCGGGCTGGTGGCCCGCGGCGAGCGAGTCGACGACGTGGTCGAAAAACCGCGAACTCCGGTTCGCGCGCGTCCACAGCAGGACGTCGGTGTTCGCGCGCCCCTCCATCACGTGTGGCAGCTGTTCGAACTGGTCGTCCATGAGTTCGGGTGTCGCCTCGCCCTCGCAGAGAAACGCCCAGAGGTCCCACTCGGTCGCGATGATCCGGTCGGTGTTTTCCCCCTCGCTCGACGTCCGGGAGAAGACGCCGAAGGAAAACCGTCTCGTCGGGGCGTCGACGCGATAGACGACCCGTCCGACGCCCTGCTCGTCCAGGTCGGTGCGGTTGATTCTGATCTCCCACTGTTCGTCGACCATCCGATCCATCAGCAGCCGGACGAAGCTCAACCGCGTCTGCTTGAGCGCCCCGAGCCGCTCGGGCCGCATGAGTTCCGAGGGCTCCCGGAGCTGGTGCAGCGTGGGCGTGTCTCCGTGCTCGAAGACCATTACGTAGAATCCTGTCGCGTTTCGGGAGTATAAATGGTGGTACCGTCCGGAACACCCGTGACGGGAGCCGGTCCTCGGTACGGTCGGAGCTGTTCGCGGGAGCGTCTGCGTTCGCCTGTCGGCGATAGCTTCGCGGGGGGAGTCGCCACTCCGGGTACCGACAGTGCTCACGCGCGGACAGCCGACAGCGTATCATAGTGATTGCTGTAACGTTTGGTCCGACCGCATGACGGCGTGCGGTCGATCCGGCACTGACTTGCAGCAATCACTATCAGTACGGCTTGTCGAAGTACGGTTCGGAGAACAGCCGCAGCGTCTGGCCGACGTTCTCCTCGCTGGCCCGTTCGTAGACGCGACTCGTCCAGGCGACGTCCTCCATGGGCAGTCCCGGCGAGTAGAAGATGGACCGCCCCGTCGTCGACCCGGTGTCGACACCCGCGACGACCTCGTGTAGCGCCCGCAGGTCCGACCGTTCGATGTCGAGTCCGACGCCGTAATCGACGGCCGCGCCCACTGCGTTCATGATCTGCCAGTCCATCGTCTCGGCGAACTCCAGCGTGTTCTGCGGGATGTCACAGAACACCCGGTCGGCGTCGAACGCCTCCAGTGACATCCGCAGGTCCCCCAGCGGGACGACCAGCGAGTCGTCCGCGAGCCACGACCCCTCGATCTGGGGCGGCGGGCTCGCAGTCGTCGCGACGACGGTCACGTCGGATTCCTCGACTGCCTCCTGCGGGGCGTCCATGGCCGTCACCCCCGCAGTCACGTCGTCGGCCATCCTCGCCTCGAACGCCTCTGCCTTCGCCAGGTCCGGGTGGTAGATCCGGATCTCCTCGAGCGAGTCGAGCGCGGCGTCGAGTCCGAGCGCCGAGGTCTGGCCGACCACGCCGGGGCCGAATACCGTCGCCGTCGTCGCCCGGTCGCCCTGGATCTGCTCGGCCCCGACCGCGGCCACGGCACCCGTCCGCATGGCGCTGGCGGCCTGGCCGTCGATCAGGCACACGGGCTGTCCGCTGTCGGGGTCGTTCAGCGTGATCGTGTGCAGCGACCGGGGGATTCCGCGCTCGCCCGGGTTGGTCGCGTTCGAGCCGTACCACTTGATCCCCATGGTATGTATGTCGCCGCCGACGTAGGCCGGCATCGCGCTGAACCGCCGGTCCGGGCCGCCCGTCTCGACGCCCTCCGACTCCCTGAGGTCCCCCGGGAACGTTGTCACGTGCCCGTGGATGCTGTGTCCGGCGTCGCCCATTATAACGCGGTTCTGGTCGTAGAGGTCGAAGACGTACTCCATCGTCTCCACGCACTGGTCCATGTCGGTCACACCGGCGTCGATTGCGTCTTCCTGCGACAGGAAGCGCAGTTCGACTGGTTGACTCTCGGGCATGGATGGTGCATCGCTATGACGAGTATATATTATTTTGGGCGTTTCGTCGAAATCTGTGGACTCGCGTGCGGGAATAGCGAACAAAGGACCACAGCAGTCGGTGTGTCGCCGTCCGCAGTGTGTCGGAAGGATTTATACTGCCGGAAACCCCACCACGATCAGTGACGGAGGATCGGACGGAGGTGCAGGTGATCCAGCCAAACATCGCCCCCGACGAGACGCTGGCGGCGATGGAACTCGACGACGAGGTTGCCCTCGAGGCAGTCAGGGTAGTGGGCTATCCCAAGTTCCTGTTCGACTACCGCGCGGATCTCGAACGGAAGTTCATCTCCGACAGGGAGGTGGAGCTGTCGGTCACGGTCGACGCCCTGACCGGCGGGCGGTTCCGAAACGACATCTATCCCGACCTCGAGAGCCGGACCATCGCGCGGAACGCCCTTCTGGCGCCCCAGCTGGACCGCGACGCCGCGGCCGACAAGGCACGGTCCGTGATGCGACGGTACATCTCCTTTCACTTCTCGACGTTCGTGATGGTCTCGAACCTGCCGCCCATGGAGATCACCCGCGAGGACCTCGTGTTCAACCTCTACTGGCTCGTTCCGAGCTGGACCGAGGGTGAGCAGGCCCGCGAGGTGGCGATTGTCGACAGCGTCTCCGGGGACGTCGTCGAGGAAGACGTCGAGCTCGACGCGGTCAAAGAACAACTCGTATCGGGGGAGTGACCGGTCGTGTCGGCGTGGTCCGGACTGCTGGTCGATCCAGACCAACCCCGGGGTACCACGACTCGCAAACGTTCCAACCGACCCTCCGAGGAGTGCCGTCGGATATTGCCGACAACCGGACCTATATATGATCGTACCCGAAAACGGGTCCACGAGACATGACAAGCGCTGTCATACTGCAGCTGGGTCCGTTCCTCGCCACAGGGGGAATCGTCATCGTGGCCACGATCCTGTTCGTGGTTCTCTGGCTGGCGAACAAGTACGAACAGCGACTGGCAAACCGCTGAACGCGGATTCCGACGGAGTACGCGGGGAGGAGCCCGCCGGTTACTTGTCAGTCAGACTATAATTCTCGTCGGCCCGGCCGGTCGCTCCCCAATTTTTATATGATACTGTTCGTATGGTACCAACGAGTCATGGTAGCGAGAACCAGAGGTGTGTGTACAGGACTCGAACGGCGCGAAAAGAGGAGGGGTATCGATGCCGTCGCCTGAGAGCTTCGCCGCGTTCATCGTCGTGAACGCCGTCGTCTGGCCGACGTTCTCGCTGGCGTACTACTACCTGTTCCAGCGCCGCGACGAGAACCTGATCGACTCGATGGAACAGACCAGCGGGGAAGTCGGCGCAGAGGCAGAGGGGTGATCAGGTGTGGTGAACTCAGTCATCCTCGGCGCGTTCGTGATCTACCTCATCGCCGTGCTGGCGATCGGTGTCTGGGGTGCCTCGAAGACGGAAGACCAGGGCGACTACCTGCTCGGCGGGCGCGGGTTGAACGTCGTCTGG
The DNA here is from genome assembly GCA_964623735.1 of uncultured Halobacteriales archaeon. Lineage (GTDB taxonomy): Archaea > Halobacteriota > Halobacteria > Halobacteriales > Haloarculaceae > SW-9-67-25. The sequence continues at coordinate 11,293 of CAZUVE010000046.1, forward strand.
GCCGGCCTGAGCGAGCAGGCCAGCCTCTGGAGCGGCTGGCTGACCGTCGGGTTCCCGGGGTTCGTCTACAGCGCCGGGATCGGCGGCATGTGGTGGTTCTTCTGGTGTATCCCGGGGAATCTTCTGGCCTGGGGCGTCGTGGCAAAGCGGCTCAACCGGTACTCCCGGCTGCTCAAGGCGCTGACACTGCCGGAGTTTCTGGGTGAGCGGTACGGCAAGCGGTACACGTCGGTGATCCTGCTGGCGGCCGCGGGCGCGGCGTACTTCTACTTCTTCTACGTCGGCGCCCAGATCCTCGCCGGACAGAGCGCGATCAACAACGGTCTCGGCCTGGGCGAGACGATCGGGTTCGCGCTCACCGTCGTGATCGTCGTCGGGTACACGCTGGCCGGCGGCTACCTCGCGGTGTCGCTGACCGACGTCATGCAGGGCATCCTGATGATGGTGTTCGCGCTGGCGGTGCCGCTCGCGACGATCGCACAGTTCGGCGGCTTCAGCAGCCTGATCACCCAGTTCAACACGGCCACCGACGCCGCGATCAGTTCCTGGACGGCCGGCGAGACCGGCCTGGGACTGTGGCTGTCGATCTTCGCCCTGGTCGGGTTCGGGCTGCCGTTCCTCGCACAGCCACACGGCGTGGTCCGGTACATGAGCATGTCGAAGCCGTCCTCGATCGGGTACGGCATGCTCGTGATGTCGATCTTCCAGGTCATCGCCCTGGTCGGGATCCCGATCCTGGCCTTCGGCGGCATCCTGATGTTCCCCGAGTTGAGCAACGTCGACGCGCTCGCGCCCCAGATGATTACCGCCACGCTCCCGGGCTGGCTGGCCGGGATCCTCCTTGCGGGGATCGTCGCGGCCGTGATGAGTACGGCAGACTCGCAGTTGCTCGTGGTCGGGAGTACGATCGGCGAGGACGTCTACAAGGGCGTCCTCGCACAGGACGCGTCCGACCGCAAGATCATGCTGGTCACGCGGGCCGCGGTGCTGGTCGCGGGGGCCATCGCCGCCGGCATCGCGTGGACGACCCCCGACACGGTCTTCACCGCGATCGCCTTCGCGTGGGGTGGCCTCGGGACGACGTTCATCGCGCCGCTGGTGCTCGGTCTGTGGTGGGACCGGGCCAACGGTGCCGGCGCAATCGCCGGGTTGACCATCGGGTTCTTCGGCGCTGCCGCCTGGAGCCAGTACCTCAGCGGCGGACCGGTGCTGGGCGGGACCGGCCTGTTCGACTACTACTTCGTCATGCCGGTGTTGATAGTCAGCTTTGCCGGGATGATCGTCGTCTCGCTGCTGACCGAGCCGCCCGAGGAGAAGGTCAAAGACGAACTGACCGAGATCTCGAAGCCGCTGGCCGCCGAACTGAGCCAGCCCGCGAGCGGTGCAGGCGCGCCCGGCCCGGCGGCGACCGAGGGGACCGACGAGGTCCACGCCGTCACCCGGGAGAGCGTGGTCACCGAGTTCGTCAAGAAACAGTCCTTCGACGACCTGCCGTCCGCCTCCAGCACGTCGACGTCTTCGTGACTGGAGACCGCCGGTCCGGGGGAGCGACGTCGTACGGAACGCGACACGGTTCCCGGGACCGGACGCGGGATTGTACTGGTCGACGGAGTCCCTGATAGATATTCGCCGGGTCGTGACGCGGCAAATTTTATCAACCGTTCCGTCGACCAGTGTACGTCTGCGATTCGGGTGCAACGAGCGTCACACCGACGCCGACCAGCCCGAGCACGAGGGCGTAGCCGAACACAGATACGTAGCTGCCCGTCGATTCGAGCAGCGCGCCGGCGATTGCGGGTGCGACGAACGCGCCACCCCATCCGACCACGCTGATGATAGCGATGGCAGTCCCGGCGACGTTACTTTCGACGAACTCGCCGGCATAGGTGTACAGCAGGCCGATCTGCAGCTGGACGAACACGCCCGCGGCGACGATCCCCAGCAGGAACAGCACGACCGTCCCGGAGTAGTAGAGGGCGGCGACGAGCGCCGACGTGACGAGGAAAGACACCAGCACGATCGGGCGACGGCGGTGCCCGAAGACCCGGTCGGAGAGCACTCCGCCGGCGGTCCGGGCGACGATCCCAGTGGCGGGAAAGAGCGCGACCAGCAGACCGCTCTCGGCCAGCGACAGACCGAACGTCTCCGCGGAGTAGGTGGGCATCCAGCTGTTGACCAGCATGTACAGCGAGTAGACCGTGAACGACATCACGCCGACGAACCACACGCCCCGGCTCAGGAGGACGCGCTTGATCTCCGCGAGTCCGGGGGTCTGCTCCGAGGGGGCGGCCGCGTCGACACCCCGGCCCACGAACACGAGCACCGGCAGGACCACGAGCCCCAGCACCGCGAAGGCGGCGAAGATGGCCGCCCAGCCCAGTCTCCCGGCGATCAGCGGCCCCGTGTACTGGCCGACCGCGTAGCCCACCGGGTAGCCAGTCGTGTACACCGCCACGGCAGTCGCGCGGTTGCCGGTCCCGAAGGCACCCGTCAGCAGGTTCGCGCCGGCGACCCAGAAGGTGACGAACGCGGTTCCCCCGAGCAGCCGCGAGGCGATCAGCGGCCAGTACGCGCCGGCGTCGGCCGCCACCCAGCCCCAGACGCCGGCGGCCAGCAACACGAGCACCGACGCCACGGCCGCGGCCCGGTTGTTGACCCGGTCGAGGTAGATCCCGACCGGCAGCCCGACGATTGCAGCCGCCACCTGCGGGGCCGTGAGCACCCACGAGGCTGCCGTCGGGCCGATCGACAGTTCCGCTATCACGACCGACATGACGCTGGCCGGGACGATGGAGTAGCCGCCGACGAAGACCAGAAACAGCCACAGCGCGGCCAGCAACCCGTGCGGACCGGCCAGCCCGGAGACGAGTGTGTGACGGCGCACACCCGAAATTTCCCGGACGCGACCCCTTAATTTCATCGGGTGGTCCGGCCGGCGCTGTAGTTGAGTTCGACGATGTTGATCGCCGACAGCAACTGGTCGGACAGCGCGGCCTCGATTTCGGGCTCGCGCATCCGGTGGGCCGGGCCGGAGACGCTGATCCCGCCCAGCACCTCCCCCTCGCTGTCGGTGATCGGCGCACCCATCGTGATCATGCCGCGCTTGTACTCCTCGCGCTCGAAGCTCACGCCGTCCGCGCGGATGCTCTCGAGTTCTTCGAACAGCGCGCCGCGGTCCGTGATCGTGTTCCGGGTGCGGGCGGGCAGGCCGTGGCGGTCGACAATCTCCTCGACGCGCTCGCGGGGGTAGTGAGCGAGCATCGCCTTGCCCGCCCCCGAGCAGTGCAGGTGGAAGTACATCCCCGGGATCACGTCGTAGGTGATCGACTGGCTGGACCGGACGGCGTCCAGGCACACCCCCAGCCCCTCCTCCTCGACGATCAGCGTCACGAGTTCGCTGCTGGACTCGGCGGCCAGGTCCCAGACCTGCGGCCGGGCCACGCCGTAGAGACGGATCCGCTCGCGCACCCGGCCGCCAAGCTCCAGAAACCGGAGGCTCAGCCGGTACTCGTCGCCGTCCTTGCGGACGTACCCCAGCTGGACGAGCGTGCTCAGGTAGTCGTGGACGACGCTGCGCGGGCGGTCGATCCGCTCTGCCAGTTCGGTCACCCCGGCACTCCTCGCCTCGTCGAGCGCTCCCACGACGTCGTCCATCGTGAGTAGCGCCTTGATCGGCCGGTTCGCCTCGTCGGTCATTGCCCTCCGGTTGGGAGCCGGGACACAAGTGTATTCGGGATTGTCGAATCCACGCAGCGCGGTGGACACGACAGTTCGGGTCCAGAACCGGGCCAGGTCCCCGGTGGTGCCCGGACGGCGGGCCCGCGGCGACCGGTCTGTGACCGACGTCGACCGCCGTCGGTTCGGGATAGTCGAATACGTACTATCAACTTTCGAGTACAAAACCGGGATTCCCACGGCAAATATGGTCTAATGCGCCCACAGACACGCGCTCTATCGAGTTTCGACGATCGCGACGGAAGAAGATTTTTGTGTGTGTTACTGATAGTTACTGCGTATGGCGGAACGCGCACATCCGGGTTTCGGCGGAGAGGGAGCCGAGGGCGAACTGACGCTGGTCGACGCGGACGTCCACCAGCGGTGGACCGACGAGTCCGAGATCGTCAGGTACCTGCCCGAGCGCTACCGGGACGACGGGCTGGTCCTGCCGACGCTCCTGTACCGCAACCCGGGTGGGTACTTCAAGGACGACGAGTTCACCGAGGAGGGCGGGACGCCCGGATCCGATCTGGAGAAGATCGCCGACGACCACCTCGACCGGCACGGGATCGACTTCGCGATGTTCACGGGCAACTCCTGGCTGAACCTCGGTGCAGTGCCGAACCGCGACTACGCGGGGGCGGTCGCCGAGGCGTACAACCGGTGGCTGGTCGAGGACTGCCTGCCGGTCGACGAGCGCTTTCTCGGGTCGATCTTCGTCCCGCCGCGGGATCCCGAACGCGGGGCGGAGCTGATCGGCGAGTACGGCGACCACCCGCAGGTCCGGCAGGTCATGCTGCCCGGCGGCTCCGAGACGCCCTACGGGCGGCCACAGTACTGGCCGATCTACGAGGCCGCACAGGCGCAGAACCTCGCGGTCGCGGTCCACCCCTTTTCCGAGGGCCACGGCGTCTCGAACCCGCCGACCGGCGCCGGCCACCCCAACAACTACATCGAGTGGCACACCCTGCTGGGCGCGATCTTCATGGGACAGCTCGCGAGTATGGTCACCGAGGGCGTGTTCGTCGAGTATCCCGACCTCCGCGTGGCGTTCATCGAGGGCGGGTACGGCTGGGTCCCCCACTTCATGTGGCGGCTGGACAAGAACTGGAAGGGGCTGCGCTCGCAGGTGCCCTGGCTGGAGAAACCGCCCAGCGAGTACATCCGCGAACAGGTGTGGTTCGCGAGCCAGCCCGTCGAGGAACCCGAGCGACCCGAACACCACAGCCACCTCATGGAGATGATGCACGCCGAAGAGACGCTGATCTTCGCCAGCGACTACCCCCACTGGGACGGCGACTCGCCGGCGTGGGGCATGCCGCCGATGGACGACGACCTCGAGCGGGCAATCCGCTACGAGAACGCACAGCGGCTGTGGGACCTGCCGGCCGATCCCGGTGATCTGTCGTGAAAACGCGCTTCGAGGTCTGCCCGGCGACCGACCTCGGTCCCGGCGAGCGGATCATCGCCGACCTCGACGGGATCGACGTCGGCGTGTTCAACGTCGACGGCGAGTACCACGCGCTGAAAAACGATTGCCCCCACCAGCGCGCGCCGCTGTGTGAGGGATCGCTGACTGGTCTGACGACCGCCGACGCCCCCGGCGAGTTCGAGTACGAGCGCGACGGCGAGATCGTGCGCTGTCCCTGGCACGGCTGGGAGTTCGACGTCACGACCGGCGAGTCCGTCTTCAATCCCCACCGCGTGAGGGCGAAGACCTTCGAGACGGCCGTCGAGGCCAGCGACGACCCCGAGACCGTCGAGACGAGCGAGCCAGCCAGCGCGAGGGCCGGCCGACTCGATTTCTCGACCGGGACGACCGCCGACGACGGGGACACCGAAGACGGAGCGGGCGGCCGAACCAGCGAACGTGAAGCCGACCACGGCGTCGCCCTCGCGGGCGAGGAGCCGCCGGTCGAAACCTACGACGTCGACGTCGAGAACGGGGTCGTCGTGGTGCACCTGTGACCATGCACGGAACCACAGTAGTTCTCGGCGGGTCGGGGGCCATGACGTCCTCGTGTGCCTACGACCTGGTCGAAACGAGCGACGCCGACGAGATCGTGATCGCCGACGCGGACGAAGGAAGCGCCCGGAGGCTCGTAGAACTCGTCGACGACGACCGCGCGCGGTTCGAGCCCGTCGACGCCACCGACGCGGACGACATCGCCCGCGTTCTGTCGGGGGCCGACTACGCGGTCAACGGTCTCCCCTACCGGTTCGAGGAGAACGTCCTCGACGCGATTCTCTCGGCCGGCGGGATCGACGCGGTGGACCTCAACGCCTTCGAGTTCGACGCGGTGCTGGGCCGGTCGGCGGAGTTCGCCGACGCGGACTGCCGGCTGTGGTTCGCCAACGGCGGACTCGTCAGCACGATCGTCCTCGGGCTGCTGGGCTGTCGGTCCTTCGACTCGGTCTCGGACGTCAACTTCTACTGGGGGATGTGGCGGCTGCTCACCCAGACGACGCCGGGACTGACCGACACCGTCACCTACGAGCACGACCCCACTGTGGACGAACGAATCCGGTGGGAGGACGGCGAGGTGATCGACGACCTGCCCGCCTTCGGACACGAGCGGACGTTCACCT
>CAZUVE010000047.1:0-17088 GCA_964623735.1 uncultured Halobacteriales archaeon
GTCGAGCGGATTGAGGCCGCGCAGGAGTCGGTCCCCCTGGCGGTCTGGGTCGGCCTCGGCGTGCTTGGACTGCTCCTCGCGGCCGGCTACGGCTGGGGACGGTGGGGCCCGGCGGAGTCGCCGCCCTGGCTGGCGAACCTCGGGGAGCCAGTCGGCGCGGTGCTCGCCAGGGTTCGTGCGTGGCGTCGGGCCGACGCCGAGACGACGCCGGCGACAACCGGGGGCGGCGAGGAGTCGTCCCCGGCGCCGACGGAGCCCGCAGAGGGGGCCGAGGCCGCCGACGAGGGCCCGCTCGCGACCGCCCGCGACGCCCTCGCGGCCGGGGACAGCGAGGGCGCGGTCGTCGCCGCGTACGGCGCCGTCCGTGCGTCCCTGGGCGACCGGTTCGACGTCGGGGAGGGACGCACCGTCCGCGAACTGCTGGCTGCCTGCGAGGACCGCCTCGACGCCGACGCGTACGCGACCCTGGAGACGCTGACCGACGCCTACGAGCGGACGGTCTTCGCACCGGGGGAGGTCGAACAGGCCGGACAGCGGGCCGTCGAGGCGGCACAGACGCTGCTCGAGCCCGGCCCGACCGACAGCGGCGAACCGGCCGACGACTGATACTGCCGGCTGTAACTGTTTCCCGGGACGACCGCACGACTGTGTACGGTCGATCCGGTAATGACTTACAGCAATCAGTATATTCATCGTGCGTTTCAGGTCGTCACGGCCGTCGCTAGGGATGGAGAGCTTGACGACTGCGGTACGATTAATCTCCATCTACATGCCACAGGTGGCTATATGTTTATAAAAATTCAGGAGTTGGCCGGGCTATTAAATGGTGTCTGTTTCTCGGAGCGTACGCGATTCCCGCCCGCCGTGAACGGCGGGACTCCCTCGCTGAATCAAGGTGGCGTGCGGGCGGCCCCCCACTGACTGCCGGGTCCGTGTAGCGGCGACCGCGCCCTTTTTATCCGTTACTCGCCTGCCATCGGATGATGGACCACGACCGGGGCGGGGACTGGTGGGCGCTACTACCTCCGGGAATCCGGCGGCTCCCGGCCGACCTGGCCGCGGTGCTCGGGCTCGTCGTCGCGGTCAACCTCGCGGTGTTCCTGCCCGTGATCAGGACGACGCCGCTGCGGATCCTCCTCGGCCTCCCGTTCGTGTTGTTCGTCCCCGGGTACGCCTTTATCTCCGCACTCTTCCCCGAGGCTGGCACGGCACCGGCCGACGGGAGGACCGCCGAACAGGGTGAGAGCCCCGACGACGGTGCCACGGCGGAGTCGGCACCCGCAAAAAAAGCGGCAATCGCAGGGGACGGGGCCCTCGCCGACCGCGGGATCGACGGGATCGAGCGGGTCGCGCTGTCGTTCGGGCTGAGCATCGCCATCGTCCCGCTGCTCGGACTGGTGTTGAACTTCACACCCTGGGGGATCCGTCTGGTGCCGATCATGGTCGCGACGAGCGGATTCACCGTCGTTGCGACCTGGATCGCTGCCCGGCGCCGGTGGACGTTGCCGCCCGGGGAGCGGTTCCGCGTCCCGTACCGGGCGTGGGTCGCCGCCGCACGTGCCGAGGTGCTCGCCCCCGAGTCCCGGACCGACGCGGCGCTGAACGTCCTGTTAGTGTGCAGTATTCTGCTGGCGGTCTCCTCGGTCGCCTACGCCGTGGCCGTCCCCACACAGGGCGAGTCCTTCACCGAGTTCTACCTGCTGACCGAAGACGAGAACAGCGACCTGGTCGCGGCCGACTACCCCACGGAGTTCGTCGCCGGCGAGGGCCGGGAACTCGTGATCGGCGTCGGGAACCAGGAACACGAGGCCGTCACCTACACCGTGGTGGTCCAACTCCAGCAGGTCGAGTTCGATCCGCCCGACGAGCAGACGAACGGGTCGGCCGCCGCGAACGTGACGACGGTCCGGGTGCGCGAAACGGAGACACTGGGGCAGTTCGAGACACAACTGGCACACAACGAAACGATGACCCGACAGTACACGGTGCGCCCGACGCTGGTCGGGGAGAATATGCGCCTCGCCTTCCTCCTGTACCGCGGGTCGTCGCCCCCGGAACCGACTGTCGACAACGCCTACCGGGAGACCCACCTCTGGGTCAACGTCACCGCGGGATAGTCCGGGCGGCGTCGAGCCACCGGGACACCAGCTCCCGACACAGACCCAGCCCCGGCCGTCCGTCGGCAGACCAGACGGCGAAGGCGACGACAAACAGCCCGAGTTCCGCCCAGAACGTGACGCCGAAATCGAGGCTCGTAAAGAACGCGAGGAACCCGCCCGCGTGGTCGTACTCGATCGCCGGCACGACCGGCCAGGCCAGAAACCCGAGCGCGGACAGATTCCCGGACAGTAGCGGGTAGAGCGCGTCACCGAGCAGGTGGGAGAGATAGCCGAGCGCGAAGGCACTGCCCTGGTGGTTCCGCCCGCGGGCGACGGCGTACCGGCGCACGATCACCAACACGACGGCTGCAGTCAGCACCGAATGCGCGAGCGACCGGCCGTTCGGGATGACGCCGAACCACCAAGCAAGCACCTTGTCCAGGTCCGGCGCCTGCGACCCGAGCGCGACGGCGATAGCCCCCGTTCCTGCGGGAGGAGACCCCGAGTCGAGCCGTCCCCAGACTGCGTACCACAGGTAGCCAAGCGCAAGATGGCCCCAAGGAAGCATCGTCTCGCCGTGCGTTCTATCCGGACGATAATAGGCCTTCCCACGTCCCGGGCCCGACCGACGTCGACGGGGGGAGTCGGTCCCGTCGGCACAACTGACGGTACCGGCTCGTCCCGGTCAGTGGAGCTTGAGTTCGACGCGCCGTCCATCGGGATCCCGGACGTATGCTGCCCAGGCACGGCCGTATGCCCCGTATCGCCTGTACGGTTCTCCCTCTTCGACCTCGACACCGTGATCGCGGAGGGTCGTCAACAGCGTATCGAGTTCCGCTCTGGAATCGACATCGTCCGACCGGACCAGCAGACACAGGTGTTCGCCGCCAACGTCGATGTCCGCTCTGTCGGTCGGAACCAGGTGGATGTGCCGGCCGCCTGCGACAACCGCGACGTACGGCACTTCCCCCGCATTGTAGCGCTCATGGTCCCGGGTCGGCAACCCGAGCAAGTCGTGATAGAAGTCCAGCGCCTGGTCGAGGTCGGTAACCCGGATCGCTACGTGGTCGAGATCGACGACGTCCATACGGATCGATAGGCGGTGACAGATTTATACTGTCGGCTGTACCGACGTGATACTGTCGGCTATAACTACGTGAAGATATTCCCCAGTCCGGGGTGCCGACAGTACTCACGCGCGTGCAGTCGACCGTATTGACGGCCCACGGAAACTCGTCTACGGTGTCACGGAGAAGCGCGTCGTCGCTGTCTGGCTTGCGGTGACATCGAGTGACCGGGCGAGCGGCGCGGAGTACTGTCAGTCGTCGGCCGTCCGCAGGGGTTCCTCGTCGGCCTGTGCCTTCCACAGTCCCGCGTACTCTCCACACCGGGCCAGCAGCTCATCGTGGGTTCCGGATTCGGTTATCTCGCCGTCGTCCATGACGACAATACGGTCGGCGTCACGGATGGTTGAGAGCCTGTGGGCGATGACGAAGGCCGTTCGGTCCTCGATAAGGCGGTCGAGACTCTCCTGGATGAGTTCCTCCGTCTCCGTGTCGACATCGGAGGTGGCCTCGTCGAAGACGATGATCGCCGGGTCGTTGAGCAGCGCCCGGGCGATGGCGAGGCGCTGGCGCTGGCCGCCCGACAGCTTCACGCCGCGCTCGCCGATCAGGGTGTCGTACCCCTCCGGGAGGTCACTTACGAACTCGTGGGCCTCTGCAGCCGTCGCCGCCTCGACGACGCGGTCGCGGGCACCCGTGTCCCCGTCCCACTCCGCGGCCAGGACCTCCCGGTCGCCGTAGGCGATGTTCTCGGCGACGCTCCCCGAGAAGAGATACGGTGTCTGCTCAACAATGGCGATTTCTTCACGTAGTGCCCGGAGGCTGTACTCCCGGACGTCGACGTCGTCAACCTGGACTGCCCCCGATTCGACGTCGTGAAAGCGCGGGACGAGCTTCAGAAGCGTCGACTTGCCAGCGCCGGTCGGGCCGGCGAGACCGACTGTCGCGCCTGCGGGGACGGAAAGCGAGACGTCCCGGATCACGGGCTCGCGGTCGCTGTAGCCGAAGGTGACACTCTCGAAGGCCACCTCGCCGTCGACACGGCCGGGCTCGTGGGGGTCGTCGGATTCGGTCACCGTCGGCTGCCTGCCGAGCAGGCCGAAGACGCGCTCTGCACTGGATTTCGCGAGCTGGTACCTGTTCGCGGACTTGCCGACGCGGCGCATCGGCGAGTAGAGCCGCCGGAGATAGAGGAAAAAGAGGGCGAACGCGCCGGCCGACAGCGCACCCGGGTCCCCGCGGATGATGTCCGTCCCGCCGACGAACAACACGAACACGAAGACGACGCCGGTTGTCAGGCGAAGTGTCGCGAAGAAGGCCCGGCGGATGCGCAGTGCTGCGACCTTCTCGTCGTGGTAGGCCTGGCTCTGGGCGGCGACGCGGTCACGCTCGAACTCGTGGCGGTTGAACGCTTTGATAACCGCCGTCCCGCCGAGATTGTTCTCGAGGCGCGTGTTCAGGCGTGCGACAGTCTCGCGGATTGACTTGTAGCGCGGTTCGATCCAGGACAGAAAGAGCCCGCTCGCGAGCCCGATAATCGGAACCGGCGCAAGCGCGATCAGCGCGAGCCTCGGGGAGTACGTCCAGAGGACGACGGAGATGCCCCCGACCGTCGCGATGACGCGGATCAGCTGCCGGAACTCGGTGTTGAGAAACTGCTCCAAGCGGTTGATGTCGCTGTTGAGAATCGACATCATGCCGCCGGTCTGGTGGTTGACGAAAAAATCCATCGAGAGGTGCTGGAGGTGGTCGTAGGTGTCGTTGCGCAGGTCGCGCTGGACCTTCTGTGCGGTCGACTGGAGGAGATACCGGGAGACGAACCGCGTCACCGACCGGACGAGGTAGGCCAGGACCGCAATGACGACGAGTCGCTCCAGCAGCACAATCCGGGCTGCTTCGCCCGTGATTGCCTCGCCAGGCAGGAGGCCGACGTCCGAGAGGAGCCCCGGGTCGCCGGACTGGAGGACGACCCGGTCGATGGCGGTGGCGACGACAATCGGCGGGACGAGCCGGGCAAACCGCGTGAGGAAAGACGCGAGGACGCCGACGGTCAACCGGACCCAGTAGGGCTGTGCGTAGGCGAGCAGGCTCCGGATGGGGTGACCGTCGAGCGTCTCGCGGACGTCTTCGAATCCACCCTGGTCGTCTGGCATATACACTGTTGTGGTCACAGCCTGAAAACCGGCCTGTTTGTCGACGGGGCGACCTGACGGGCAACACTTTCTCACCCGCGTCTCCCGGCCTGTGTGGACTGCAACAGCGCCGAACCGGACGTGTCGACGGTGTCCGCCGACCGGACCATCCACCGGGAGTTGTCCGAAGCAGTCCGGGAGTCCATCGCCAGCGAACCCCGGTTCCGCGTCTAATCGTTCGGGTTGCCCCGGCACGATGGCGACCTCATGCTCGAACTGACTGTGGCCGACGAAGGTGTGCTGTCGGCTGTCTGTCTTTTGAGAATTTCGCCACCCCGGAGTGGGGAATCTCTCGTCTCGTAGTGATTGCTGTACCGTGTACCGATACGACTGCGTGCGGCCGGTCCGGCACTGACTTACAGCAATCACAGTAGAAAATAAATCGACGGTCGGAATCGGATTCACCGACAGCTTCGAGAAACTCGATTCCATTCTGGCCGGGCGTGTCGTAATCGGAGATCACACACTGGTACTCGTCATCAGCAAGCCACTCAAGTCCTTCGTCCGCACCCGGTACCGTTTCGACCTCGAAGCGCTCGTCTTCACGTTCGAGAAAGGTCGCAGCCACCTCTGTGAACCCCGGGTCATCATCAACGTGGAGAACGTTGATAGACTCACGTTTCACCGTCATCTATGACACTAGTCAACAGCTGGAATTATAACTCCAGTGGGAGATCCCAGCGAACACATCCGTAGCAAAAGTTGTTCTCACCCGTCGAAGAATTTCCCAGCAGTGGCGAGGAATCACAGACTCACTGGTCGGCCCATCTTTACTCACACGTATTCACCTAAACAGATGAAACGAAGTTCGGCTGTACCAGTATAGCCGTCCGAACAGGCCTGTTAACGAGCTTGGGTTATACTGGTTATACCGGTCGACGTAACTTTTGATACTTCTCAGCCGGACGTACCCAGCTGAAAGTATCAGGGCTTACGTCAACCGGTATAGTACGATTGTTTTCGTGACCGTGTCAGAGCCGTCGGTACTTCACGGCGCGTAACTCGCGTCTCGCTCCACCGTGACAGTAACGACTCTCAACAATCACTATCAGAGGCTGTAATCAGCACCGTGTAGCGTCAGAAGGAGAGACATGTAACGTGCCTAAATTGAATACTTTGTGACAAATTGAATTAGATTTACATTTTATCAGACGTTGGTGACACCAACATCCCATGTCCTCGAACCGACAAACCCGGCGTCAATTTTTGCAAATCGCTGGCACGACCGGTATCCTCGGTCTCACAGGCTGCGTCGGCGGTGACAACGACGAATCAACAGCCACGCCAGAACCAACGCCGACGGCGACTGCAACCCCCGAGCCAACATCCACGCAGACGGAGTCTCCGACAGACACCCCTACAGAGACACCGACCGAGACCCCCACAGACACACCCACGCCGACACCACAGCCCGAACTCCTCACGGTAAATCCGGTTACGGTATGGGAAGAAACCGGTGATGTCACGGAGAACTGCACGTCAGCGTTCGGTAACGGTGGATTTGCCTACATTGGCGTCCGCGCCATTGTGCAGATTCACGAGGCTGAGCTCGACACGTTGGTTGAAACAACGATCCGTGATAGTGACGGTAACAAAATCGGGGAGAACAGCGTGCGAACGAAAGAAGAGGAGACTGACAGAGTCGGGGAAGATGAACTCGAATACTGGTTAAGATTTGATACGCAAGATTGGGAACAAGGGACATATACAGCAGAAGTCCGGGGCCGAGATATAATCGTGGAAACAGAGACTGAGATAATGGAAACAGAGTTTGAAATCACTGATCCGTTAGACGACTCGGAGGTGCGACTGGTTAGTTCGCCAGAGTCTGTCAGACTGGGTGAAGATGTGTTTGCTGATGTCGTGATTGAGAACACCAGTGACAGAGATAGCAGTATAGTTACATCCATATCGTCAAGTGGCGACGACGGTGAGACGTTTGTAATACTTGAGGAGCGTGCTGTGAGGAATCTCACCGCAGGGTCAGAACGTTCACTCGACTTTGATAGTCGGGCAGAGAATACAGGAGAATTTATCGCACGTTTGGATGAGTACGATATCGAATTTGAATTCACAGTCGAGTCTTCTTGACTCAGAATACTGTCCCGCGAGTCGTTGGAGTTCCACGGAATCGAGACTGTGATAGAGAGTATCCCGACGACTTCGAAGAGCGGGTTCTGGAACTGCCCCAGCGCCTCGGCGCGGCCGCAGTGGCAATCGCCCGTATCCTCCGGGTCAGAGAGCATATATCAATCGACAACAACCGCGTCCGGTCCACTCTGGAGGAGTCCGAACACGCGAGTGATACTGATTGTTGTAACTGTTCACCGGTCCGACCCCACGCTGTCGTGCGGCGGATCCGGCAACGACTTAGTGGGCACTGATGAGTGACCACCGAAATCCTCACCAGACAGCACATTTCGAGTATTGAAAAATCAGTCAGACGAACAACCCGCTCCACAGCGAGCGTTCAGCCCAGCCCGCGCGAGATTCGCGCACTACACCTTGCGCGCGACACTGTGACAGCACTCGGACGTGACGATTCGCCGACTGTTAGACGTAGAGGTCGGGGTCAGCAGAACAATCAGTAACCCTCTCCGGACACTGAACAAGTCGTTCATCACGCCTGCTCATACTGTCGGCTCCAAGCGCGTGAGCAGTACCGCCACCCCGGAGTGTCGAATATCTTCACGTAGTTATAGCCAACAGTATCAGCGAACGAAATCCCCCCTTATCCTTTTCAGAGTCGGCAACTCGAGAGAAGGACTATGGATACAGTTACACAATACAGGGTATGCTCTCGAATGCCCGAATCCGTCGAATTCCTCAGGTCTGGCACGTTGCGATTCTCGGAACGATAGCTGCACTACCCGTCACTGTCGTTATAAACTGGCTTCCGAACTCCGAGGTGACTGTCGGTGGTGGAGTAATGTTAGTTGGAGCCATAATCGCGGGAGCCGTCGCAGCCAACCGCTCGGTAGAGCCGAGTGCTGCTGGACTCCGTGCTGGGTTTCTGGGCGGCATGATTGCGATATCTGTATTCGTTCTCACGGAGGGTACGACTGTAACGTGGTCTCTCAATACGATCGTGTTCTTCCTCATCGCCTGCGTGATGTTTCTGTGTATCTCGCCGGTGTTCGGACTGATTTCCGGTCGAATTGGTGGCTGGGTAGCAAACACTGTCGCAGATTCCAGGGTCGATCGGGCGTCGTGACCAGGCGATATCGAGCTACTTCCACTGCTGTGTACGCGCGCCCCATCCGTACTGACTGTAATAAGTCGCTTCGGTATCGACCGCACGACTCGTGCGGTCGCACCGGTAGACAGTTACAGCAGTCAGCATCCCATCGGCGATTTTGCCAAGATACAGAGCCAACGAAACAGCGACTGCCGAATTTATACTGCCGGCTGTACGTCTGTGAAGAATTTCGCGACCCCGGGGTCGCGGATGTTTTACAACAGGTACAGCCAGCAGTATTAGAACACGAGTTCAGCAGAATAAGATTTTGTTTTGCGTCCTGTGGCGACAGATTCACCCGCTCACTACGCGTGGCTACCGGTCGAACACGAGTCCGTAGTGATACGGTGGCAGTGCGATCGTCTCGACGAAATCAAATGCAGCTGCCTCGAGCACAGTGCGTTCGGTTTTGCCAGCGGAGAGTCGCAGCTCAGTTGGCGGTCCACGCGGTTCACCTCCGATCTGTGTTTGCTCTCGGTCTCTCGGTTCCCAATTGACGACGATGAATCGACCACCAGGATGGAGTGACTCGTAGGCTTCCTGAACGAACGTCTCCGTGTCGTCAATCCCGTGAAAGGTGTTCGCTATCAGGATCGTATCGACGAGTTCGGGTAACTGGTCGGTCAGCGACCGGGCGTCGCCGTCGATCGTCGTGATGTTCTCGATCCCGTTCCGGTCGGCAAGGTCGTCGAGTTCG
The DNA here is from genome assembly GCA_964623735.1 of uncultured Halobacteriales archaeon. Lineage (GTDB taxonomy): Archaea > Halobacteriota > Halobacteria > Halobacteriales > Haloarculaceae > SW-9-67-25. The sequence continues at coordinate 9,291 of CAZUVE010000047.1, forward strand.
TCCAACAGTGTGTCGTCGATATCGAGCGCGTACACTGGCGAAGGGGCAGTGACGCGGGCCGCAGGGAGGGCAAAGTAGCCGTTTCCGCTCCCGATTTCTGCAACCGTCTCACCCTCTGTGACTCCGAGCTGGCGGAGTGTTGCTCCGGGTGTGGGCCACAGCCGTCCCCACCAGTCCCAATCCGGTTGTCGTGTATTCTGAAACCCATCCATAGTGATGTTTCGAAGACACCACTGATAAACTACTGTGAATTACCGGCTCGCCAAATCGGCTCATTTGATCCGTTCCCTCACAGAATGTGTTCTGAGTTCAGTACGGGTCAGAGAGCCAGGAGAGCCGCGTCGTCCGATGTCTGCCGGGTGGCCCTCGCCCTGTCACCACTGGTGGAGCGCCTGCCGGCCGTGGTTCCACGACAGCACGCCAAAAAAGGTTACTACCCCGGAGAGCGCCGCGAATCCCGCAGCGAAAAACACCCACTCGACGCCCGCAGTGCCCATCAGCCACCCGCCCACCAGCGGAGCGAGAATGCTCCCCGGTTTCCAGACGAGCGAGCGCACGCCGAAGCTGCTGGTAATTCCCTCGCCTTTCCCTTCGTCGGCGAACAGCGCCATGCTCGCGGGCTCCCGGAACGCGTCCGCTACTCCGAGCAAGCCGTTGAGACAGATCGCCGCCACGACGGCGCCTGTGATGTTCCCGGCGACTGGAACGGAGACCGACAGTAGCCCTTCGACTGCAGGAATGAAGGGGAACGCCATCGCAATCACGCCATAGGCACCACCGCCCACAAAGACGAACAGAGCCCGGCCGTGTGCGTCCGAGAGCCGGCCGGTGACGGGCTGGACGAGCATATTAGTGAACTGTTCGGCCGCGAGGACAGCCCCGACGACAGCCGAGCCGTAGGCGAGTCCGCCCTGGGTCGCCGAGACGCCGACGAAGATGGGTACCCACTTGCGCACGAGGGAGACGGCGACGGCGTACTGGGCGCGGAAACTCGTCATCGTGAGAATGCGGCGATTCAGGGCAAAGTCAGTGAACGCAAATCCCTTGACGCGCGTCTGGTCGGGATCGACGAACACCCAGATACCGACGGCAGCGATGACAAAGAGCACGGAGATGAGACCGAAGACAACGTCGAACCCAGTCAGTGCGTAGAGGACGCCCGCCCCGAGTGTGCCAGCGATCCCGGCGGCCATCCGGATGGAATTGTACTTCCCGATGTAGTTGGCTCGGCTGTCGTCCGGCGCGAGGTCGCCCACGAGCGCCAACCCCACGAGACCAGTCCCGGTGAGGCCGAGTCCCTGGAGCGTGCGAGCGGCCAGAAAGCCGTTGATAGACGCAGTGCTCGTGAACGCGAGATATGCGCAGGCGCTCACCACGAGCGCACCAAGCAACATGGTCCGCTTGCTGTAGCGGTCGCTGGCCCACCCGAGCGGGACGATACCGATTGTCCGGGCGATTTCAAGTGCCGTCACCAAAAGGCCGATTGTCACGCCGGTCGCTCCCAGTGCGTCGATGTAGTCGGGAAGGAGCGTCAGGACCGTCATGAACCCGAGACTCGACGCAAACCTGGCGAGGTAGAGCGACGAGAACTGGAGTTCGTCCGACGAGAGATCCGTCACGTTCCGTGATGATCGGCCAGTAAAAAACCAGTTCCGAATCGCGAACACGGCGAGCGATGTGATTCATGCGGCAGCGATGCCCCACTATCGAGACGGCCGAGCCACGTCAGAGAGCATCCGCGACGCGACCCGGAATACACTGGAAAAAGCCGATGAACTCGGCTGCGAATCACTCGTTGTTCCGATTCTTGGGACGGGAGCCGCTGGCTTCGACATCGAGACGGGCGCGCAACTCGTCTGTCAAGAAGTCTGGTCGTACGAATCCTCGTCAATAGCGGATGTTCGCGTCATCGCGTACTCCAGCGAAGAGTACCAGACCGTCGCTGAAATCGCGGACCGGCTGCGCTCGTCATAACTGGTACCTGCGCTGCGTTAGTTGTTATAGTATCAACGGAGCTCTGCGCCCCGTTCGCCGTGAAGTGTGAATTGTTGTCCGAAACGGTGTGGCTCTTTTCACAGACAGAGTATTTTATAAAATATACTAACGCAGTCGTACAACCAATAGAGTACTATGCGTAGTGCTTTCTCAGCGGGGTCGAGCAGCCCGACACGAAGATTGCCTTTTACTATCTCTTTGACCCGCTACGGAGTGATATCGGCGCTGTCTTCCGTTTTCAATGGGCACTTCAATCGGCACTGACGTTCCGCATACGGTGTGTACGTGAGAGATTTTATTGTTTATTTATATATAACAACTATTTATTACTTCGGCACAAAGTCCGACCAGACCGTCGTCGCACTGGCAACTGGAGCGGGCGTGAAGTGGCCCGACACACTCACCGGGACTGTCGGCGACGTGTCACGCGTCAACCCAACGACGGACTCGCTCACGGAGGCGCTATCAGTCGATCTCGACGCGCCAGGCCACAGGAACACCGAGTGAGACGCGACACCCGTCGCGGATATCGTGTGTTTTTATACGGCTGGGGGTTCACCCTCCGCTATGGTTTCCCCAGGCGACTTAGAGATATTTCGACACTCACTGAAGAGTGTCGTCGAGGAGATGGGCGTGACGCTCCAGCGGACCGCTTACTCGACGAACATCAAGATACGCCGTGATCATACCTGTGCCATCTTCGATTCGGAACTCAGACACGTCGCCCAGCACGACGTCGCCCCACAGCACGTCGGTTCGATGGTGTCCGTCGTTCCGCGCAACGTCCGTGAGCGTGGTGGTGATCTCGACCCTGGCGACGGCATCCTCATCAACGATCCATACCAGGGTGCAGTCCACCTCCCGGACGTCATGCTGATTTCCCCGCTGTACCACGAGCGTGAGCTGGTCGGATACGCGGCGAACTCGGCACACCACGTCGACATCGGCGGCTCTACGCCCGGCGGCATCCCGAACGACAGTACCGAACTGTACGCCGAGGGAATGGTGCTGCCGGGTGTGAAGGCGGTCGAAGACTGGGAGTACGACGAGGAACTGCTGGACCTCGTAACGCGCAACGTCCGAGGTGCCGAGATGCGCCTGGGCGACTACCGGGCGCAACTGGCGGCCAACCACATCGGCGAGCGTCGGTACGCCGACCTCGTCTCCGAATACGGCGTAGCAACCGTCGAGACGCACCTCGACGAGTTGCTGGAGTACACGGAGCGGCGAGTCCGGGGAGCCATCGAAGACCTCCCCGACGGAACATACGAAGCCGACGACCACATGGACGGCGACGGCGTCGTCGACGACCCGGTACGTCTCGCGTTGACGCTACAGGTCGACGGCGACGAGATGACCATCGACTTCACCGGGACGGCTTCGGAGAACCGCGGACCGCTCAACTGCACGCCGGCGATGGCTTTCGCCGGCGCAATGGCAGTCGTCATGGCGCTGCTCGGGGAGGACCTGCCGAAAAACGACGGCTTCTACCGTCCGTTCGAGACGATCACGCCCGAGGGGACGATGGTCAACCCCTCCCAGGACCGCCCCGTCGCCGCGGGGTGGGAGGTCGCAATGCGGACAGGTGACCTCGTCACCAGGGCGATGGCCGACGCGCTTCCAGAAGAGACAATCGCAGCCACGAAGGGCATCGTCGCCAACCTCGCGTACGGTGGCCGGGATCCGCGTTCGGACGACCGGTACGTCTACTACGAGACGGTCGCGGGCGGGTACGGAGCGCGCGCGGAGAAAGACGGGATGGAAGCCGTCCAGACGCACTTTCAGAACACTGCAAACAGTCCGATCGAGGAACTCGAAACGGAGATTCCGCTGTACGTCAGCCGGTACGAACTCATCCAGGATTCGGCAGGTGCAGGCCGCCAGCGGGGCGGTTTGGGTGTCCGCCGGGACATGGAGTTCTACGGCGAAAACGCCACGTTCTCGACGCTTTCGGATCGCGCGAAGTACAAACCCTGGGGACTGTTCGGGGGCCACAGCGCACGGCCAGCCCACTACGTCATCAATCCGGAAAGCGATGAGCCGATCGAAGTCAGTTCGAAATCGACGACCGAACTTGATCCGGGCGATGTTGCGAGCGTCCAGACGCCCGGTGGCGGCGGATACGGCGATCCGACAGAGCGCGACCCCGAGCGGGTGCTGACCGACGTCATAGACGGAAAAGTCTCCGTCGAAGCTGCCCGCGAGGAATACGGTGTCGTCATCGAGAACGGCGACGTCGACACGGAGGCGACCCGCAAGCGCCGTGAGACGCTCCGCGGCGGGGGAGCGACAGACGGGAGTGAGTGCCGATGACGGTCCGAATCGGCGTCGATACCGGGGGGACGTTCACCGACCTCGTCCTCTACGACGCCGAGACTGACACGGTCACGATCACGAAGACGCCCTCGACCCCCCCTGATTTCGATTGCGGGGTGCTGACCGGCGTCGACAAGATTCTCGACCGAACCGGTGTACGCGGCGAGGAGATCGGCTTCCTCAGCCACGGCACGACCGTCGGCACGAACGCAGTTCTCGAGGGTGAAATACCGGACATCGCGCTGATCACCAACGAAGGGCTCCGCGACGTCCTCGAGATCGGCGACCAGACGAGACCGGAACTGTACAACCTGCAAGCCGAGAAGCCCCCGGCGCTGATTCCTCGGCACCTGCGCCGGGAAGTCCCCGGCCGTCTCGACGCGGCTGGAGACGTGGTCGGTCCTCTGGACGAAACCCGGGTCCGGGAAGTCGCCGCCGATCTCGCCGAGACGGGCGTCGAGTCGGTTGTCGTCTCGATGCTGTTCTCGTATCTCGACCCGAGCCACGAGGAGCGCGTCGGCGAGATTCTCGCCGAGGAGGGAGTGGATTTTTCGCTATCCTCTGACGTCCACCCGGAGATACGCGAGTACGACCGGACCATCACGACGGTCCTCAACGAGGCGATCAGGACGACCGTGCAGGAGTACTTCAGGCGACTCGACGAGGGAATCGCTACGCAGGGGATTGACGCCCCGCTGAACGTGATGCACTCCGGGGGTGGCGTTTTCTCAACCAGCCAGGCGACTGACAAGGCCATCAGGACGGTGCTGTCGGGGCCAGCAGCGGGCGGGGTCGCTGCTCGCGAGGTCAGCGCTACCGAGGGGTTCGAGAACGCCGTCGGCATGGACATGGGCGGGACGAGCGCTGACGTCAGCATCATTCAGGACGGGAGCCTCGTGCGGACGACCGAGGGTGAGATCAACGACCTGCCGGTGAAGACACCGATGATCGATCTCAATACCGTCGGAGCCGGTGGTGGATCGGTTGCCTGGATCGACAAGGGCGGTGGCCTCCGGGTGGGCCCGAAGAGCGCCGGCGCCGACCCGGGTCCGGTCTGTTACGACCGCGGCGGTACCGATCCGACGCTGACCGACGCTAATCTCCTCCTCGGGCGGCTCACCCCCGACAACTTCCTGGACGGCGACATGGAACTGGCTGTCGGGACGGCTCGCGCGGTGTTTGCCGAGACAGTCGCTGCCCCGCTCGATATCTCGGTCGAGCAGGCCGCACTCAGCGTCGTCGAGGTGGCCAACGCGAGCCTCGGACGGGAGATCCGTCGGGTCACCGTCGAACGGGGGAACGATCCGAGCGAGTTCGCACTCGTCTCGTTCGGCGGTGCTGGCCCACTCCAGGCCCCCGCGGTCGCACAGGAAATGGACATGGACGCCGTGGTAGTGCCCCGGAATCCGGGTGTCCTGTCGGCACGCGGGTTGCTCGTCGCCGACGTGCGAATCGACGAGTCCGAAGCCTATCCCCGGGAACCGCCGGACACCGAGATTCTCGCAGACCGTCTCGCAGCTCTCGAAGACAGCCTCATGGAACGTGTCCGCGGGCAGGGATACGAGCGCGAGGCAGTGTCCGTCGACAGGGCGGTCGACGTACGCTACGAGGGACAGGCCTACGAGCTGACCATTCCGGTCCCCGAGGGGCCGGTCGACGACGCGACCCTCGAGGCCGTGATCGGGGGGTTCCACGACGCCCACGAGCAGCGCTACGGTCACGCAGTGCGGAGTGAACCGGTCGAGTTCATCACGCTACGGGCGAACGCAACCGTCCCGACACCGCCGTTGCACGACAATCCCGAGTCGGCCGACGGCGACGCAATCAACGGTCGCCGTGAGGTGTTTTTCCCCGACGACGGCTTCCGGGAGACCACGCTCTACGACCGGTTGGCTCTCCAGCCCGGGACTGAGATTGCCGGCCCGGCCATCCTCGAAGAAACGGGATCGACGTCTATCGTTCCCCCGGAGGCGACGGCCCGGATCACCGACGACGGCAACGTCGTCATCCCGCTGTAGGGTCGATTTTAGTTTTGTTGCGCTCGTCCCGTGGCGTCTGTCCATCGGGCTGGCGTACTACGATTGCGGCTGTTGCACCGAACTGACAGGGCACAAACGCTGTAACGGCGTCTCGCTTCGACAGACGTCCGTCACGATAGTTACGAAGGTATGGTTGTAATGGTACGGTTCCGTTTGGGGGCTCTCGTCCGGACTCGTAAGTCGGCTGTACGCGCGTGGGCACTGTCGGCACTCCGGGACGCAGAATATCTTCACATAGATATATCTAACAGTATAAATATACAATATGTATCCAGCAGATCTGCTCGCAGTCTGCGATCACAGAGGAGCTATCGCGGCTCTCGAGAAGACCGAGAACCAGACTTCAAGGGATTCTGACGCCGATTCATCGTTAGTATGACCCACCGTACTGTTTGTCTCGGAAGGCTCGTTCTCGCCTCGTCTTAGCGCTAATAATTTTATATAAATATATTAGCATTGGTAATATAGTATGTACAGTGTGGACAAAATATTATCTACGTAATATATAAAATTATAGCAGTAAAATAGACGAATTTACAAGAATAAAATTACGGCTCTATTGAATCGCCATAGGGCGTCTGAATTCATGATGTGACGTACTGTTTGATGTTGTAGACAAGACACATCAGTGCAATCTCACGGAACTCCCGATACCATTCACGCGCCCGGACGGACGAACCGTACGAGCGCTTGACCGCGGAGTTGGCTGTTTCGGTCATCGAGCGCTGATTGTAGAGATCGTCGTTGATTCGGGCGTTATGAGCGTAATCGTCTGAGGAACTATACCGGTGGACGTAAGCAATGATACATTCAGCCCGCACGTGACGCCCGAGATGTCTCAAACGTTACGTCCACCGGTATAATATCGCCAAAACCGTCCTTGGCTGGGTGGCGAGGAAAGGTGAGATACGTCGTGTCGGAGACGACCAGCAGCTCGTCTCCGCCACTCACCCGTGATCGCTGTGCCTGCTTGTGAGCAGAGAGAATTTCGCTCGGTTCCACACTCTCATTATCGCAAAATCGGTATGTAGCCTTTGTGGACGCCCAGTCCTCGCAGGAAGCCGGGATGGACTCGGCAGGCGAGCTGCCGAGTTCATCCCCGAGTTGAACCAGTCGATCGGTAAGGCGTTGATCACCGAAATCTGCTGATCGAAACTCCATTCGAATCCATCCTGATAGTGTTTAGTGTGACTGTGTACCGGTGCCTCACCACCTCGGGGTGGTGAGAGACCGGCAATGACTCACACTAAACACTATGAGACATCCATGTCACACAACTGTCCTTCTTCATCAACTTCTGGTCGCCAACTCCGTGAACGCCCTCCCATCTTCCGACGTCAGTTCGTCAGCTACGGCGTTAGAACTTGTGGGTAAGAGACAGGGCTTTAGCCGTGGGTTAGCTTACGAGCTGTCTCGCCACGAGTGATAGTGATTGCTGTAACTGTTTG
>CAZUVE010000048.1:0-16987 GCA_964623735.1 uncultured Halobacteriales archaeon
CGCGAACAGAAATAGCGTCAGTGTCTGGTCGTCTCCGTGCGAACTGGCGACGACGGGTGTCTCACTCACCCCGGATATCACCCCATCGAGCCCCATCATTCCACAGTACAATAGCTTCCATTCAGTCTTAAATTATTTTTGATATTTCGTCGTCTGCCAGTCCGACGATTCCGGGTCCCGAACTGAACGTGTGGGACCGGCCTTTTTATCGACACCGACCCCACGTCCGGGTATGCAGACACACATCGTCCCGGTCGGGTTCGACTACGACCGGCTGATCGCGCCGCTGGTGCGCGAGCAGATGGACGTCGACCGCGTGATCCTGCTCGAGGGGGCCGTCGGGAGCGAGGCCAACGTCGAGTACTCGCGGCGGCTGGCGGAGAAACTCGAACAGGACTACCGGAACCTCCTCGGGGCGGAGACCGAGCGGGTCGTCGTCGCGGACGTCTACGACTACGACGCCGCCTTCGAACAGGCGTTCGGACTCATCAACGCCGAACTCGACCGGAACGGTCCGGCCGGCGACGGGGAACGGGACGACGACGAGATAGGAGACGGGGGCGGGGAAGTCTGGGTCAACATCTCCGCGATGCCCCGCACCGTCTCCTTCGCGTTCGCGACGGCCGCCCACTCGATCATGGTCGAACGCGAGAACGACCGCCGGCGCGTCCACACCTACTACACGGTCCCGGAGAAGTACCTCGAGACCGAACTCGCCGAGGAGCTCCGGGAGGCGAGGGACCTGCTGGCGGAACTGCTCGAGGGCGCCCGGGAGGGGAGAGACGAGGAGCGGACGGTCGTCACGACCGACCTGGGGGGAGTCCGGGACCGGCTCGACGCGATCGACGGCCTGCTCGCGGAGTTCGACGAGCGCGGCACCACCATCGGCGCCAAGGAGATCGACGGCAGCCACGTCGTCGAACTCCCCGTCGCGTCGTTCTCGAACGTCAAGCCCTTCGAGGAGGTCATCCTCTTTACCCTGGGCGAACACGCCGAGTTCGAGAGCGTGAGCGAACTCGCCCAGCAACTCGCCCGCGAACTCGGCGAGGAGTACACCGACTCCTTCCGGTCGAAGGTCATCTACAACGTCGACCGCCTGGGCCCCGGCGGGAAGGGCTACATCGAACAGGAACAGCACGGCAAGTCCTACCGGACGCGCCTCTCGCGGATCGGCGAACTCTGGGTGCGCGCACACTCGGGCGACCGGGACGGCGACGTCGAGGTCTAGCGCACCGAATCCAGCAGGAGCTTCTGCTCGACGCGCTTGACCTCGTGCTGGACGTCGCGGACGGCGTCGATGTTGGCGCTGATGGACGTGACCCCCTCGGTGACGAGGTGGCGGACCATCCGCGGGTTCGACCCGGCCTGGCCGCAGATGCTCGTCGAGACGCCGTGCTCGCGGCAGGTGTCGATGACGTCGGTGACGAGTTCCAGCACCGCCGGGTGGAGTGCGTCGTACCGCCCGGCCACGCGCTCGTTGTTCCGGTCGACTGCGAGCGTGTACTGGGTGAGGTCGTTCGTTCCGAAGGAGGCGAAGTCGACGCCGGCCTCGGCCATCTCCCCGACACACAGCGCCGAGGCGGGCGTCTCGATCATCACACCCCACTTCCGTTTGTCCGTATCGACGCCGGCCTTCCGGAGCAGGTCCCGGGCCTGCAGGACGTCCTCGGCGTCGTTGACCATCGGGAACATGATCTCGACGTTGTCGTAGCCCATCTCGTAGAGCTTCCGGAACGCGGCGAGTTCGTGGGCGAACACGTCGGGCCGGTCGAGGCTGCGGCGGACGCCCCGGTAGCCGAGCATCGGGTTGTGCTCGGCGGGTTCGTCCTCGCCGCCCTCGAGCTGGCGGAACTCGTCGGTCGGGGCGTCGAGGGTGCGCGCGCGGACCGGCCGGGGGTAGAACTCGTCGGCCACCCGCTGGACCCCGTCGACGATCTCTCCGACGTAGGCGTCGGCACCGTAGTCGTCGATGTACTGTTCGGGGGTCTTGCCCAGCGAGAGGATCATGTGCTCGATCCGGAGCAGGCCGACGCCGTCGGCGCCCGTCGCCGCCGCCCGCTCGGCCGCGTCCGGGATGGAGACGTTGACCTTCACCTCGGTGGCGGTCATCGGCGTGACCGGCGTGTCCGGGCGGACCTCCTCGATCGCGTCGCGCTCCTCGGACTGGTTGCCGCCGGTCCGGACGGTCCCCATCCCGCCGTCGATGGTGATCAGCTGGCCGTCCCGGAGGCGGTCGGTCGCGCTGCCGGCGCCCACGACCGCCGGGACCCCGAGTTCGCGGGAGACGATGGCCGCGTGAGAGGTCATCCCGCCCTCGTCGGTCACGAGGCCGGCGGCGCGTTTCATCGCCGGCACCATGTCGGGCGTGGTCATCTCGGCGACGATGACGTCGCCCTCGCCGACCTTGTCCAGCTCGTCGAGGTCGCTGACGACGCTGACCGTGCCTGACGCGCGGCCGGGGCTCGCGCCGAGACCCGAGAGGACGACACGGTCTTCCGGCCGCCCCGACTCCTCGGAGACGCCGCCGTTCGCGACACCCCCCTTCGCGGTGTCGTCCGGGCCGGCATTCGTGGCTGTGCCCGCCGAGGTGGCTCCCGACCCGGCGCCGTCGTCGATTGTCGTGATGGGTCGGGACTGGAGGAGGTACACCTCCCCGTCCTCCATGGCCCACTCGACGTCCTGTGGGTCGCCGTAGTACGCCTCGATCTCCTCGCCGAGTTCACGCAGCGCGGTCAGTTCCCCGTCCGAGAGGACACGCTCCTTGCGCATGTCGGCAGGGACTGGCCGCTCGACGGTCTCGCCGGTCTCGGCGTCCCGGACGTGCTTCACCTTCTTCTCGGCGACGGAGACCTCCTCGACCTCCCCGGAGACGCGGTCGATCACGTAGTTGTCGGGCGTGACGGCCCCGGAGACGACCGCCTCGCCCAGCCCCCACCCGGCCTCGACGGTCACGACCGGCGCGCCCGTCGAAGGGTGACTGGTGAAGAGAACACCGGACTTGTCGGCGTCGACCATCTCCTGGACGACGACCGCCATGTCGACAACGGAGTGGTCGAACCCCTGTTCCTGGCGGTAGTAGATTGCCCGCTGTGTGAAAAGGGAGGCCCAGCAGTCCCGCACCCGTTCGAGGAGCGTCTCGCCGGTGACGTTGAGGTACGTCTCCTGCTGGCCAGCGAACGAGGCCGTCGGCATGTCCTCTGCGGTGGCCGAGGAGCGGACCGCGACCGCGGCGTCCTCGCCGATCCTGGCGTACGCGCTCATGATCTCCTCGCGCACCGGGTCGGGCGTCGGCGTCTCCCGGATGAGCGTCTGTGCGCGCTCTGCGGCCTCCGCGAGGGCCCTCGAGTCGTCGGCGTCGACGTCGACCGCCTCGAACAGTTCGGTCTCGACGCCGGTCTCCTCGATGAACGAACGGTACGTGTCGGCGGTGACGACAAACGCCGGCGGCACCGACAACCCCGCGGCCGTCATCTCCCCGAGGGAAGCCGCCTTCCCCCCCACAGTCCCCGTGTCGTCGGCTCGGACGTTGTCCAGCCAGAGTACTGCCATGTCCGTGCGGGATAGGTGCACAACGACGGTAATGAACCTTCTGAACTCCGCACGGGGTCCGCGGCTGTTGTCGGCGTCCCGACAACTCGACGGCAGGTGTCCCGTCCGGCGACGAGCGACGGCGGTCGGTCAGACTTCGAGGATGTCCCCGTCGTCGGGCGGCGGGACCGCCACCGTCCCGTCGAGGCTCGGCGGCGCCCGCCCGCCGGCACGCACACCGTCCGGGTCGGCGTGGACCCGTCCCGGCCGGTCGAGATAGTGGCCGACCTCCACGACCGGGTCGTCGGCCTCGACGACGGTCTCCCGGGAGAGGTGGATCGCCGTTGCGGCCGCGACTGTCGGCGCCACCGGAACCTCCGTCCCCACGGTCCGCGACCGCGTGGGGTGGTCGGGAGTGTCGCCGTCCCCCGCGTCTCCGGGAGCGACGAACGTCCGCGCGTGACAGGTCGCGTCGGCGGCGAGCGTGTCGAAGGTGAACGCACAGACCGCCGCCACCCCGTCCTCGGCAGCCAGGTCCGCGAGCGCCACCCGGTCTGGCCTCGCGCTCCCGAGGTGTTCGAGGAAGTTCACGGGGACTGCGAGCGCGTCGACCCCCGCCGAGACGCGAACCGGCGGGAAGTCGGCGCCGACGTCCCGGAGCGCCGCCGCCGGGACGCCGAGCGCGTCGGCGACCGCGCCCGGGTCGGCGTCGGCCGGCCGGGGGGCGGGCTCGTCGAGGTCGACCCAGACGCGGCAATCGTCGTCGACGGTCACGTCGCGTACGTGCCCGGCTACAGTCGGGGTGTATGTACCTGCGTCGACCCAGCCGCGGTCGGCAGCGACAGCGAACCCCCCCACCGCGACCGACCGGCGGTCCGCGGGGCCGCGTGGTCCGATGGCACGCAACGCGTCCGGGGACCCGTCGGTCGGGACTGCCACGACCGGTGCGTCGAGTTCCCGCGCCACGGTACGCAACTGGCCGTCGGTCAGGTCGGCTCCGTCTGGCAGGACAGCGACGGGCACACCGCCGGTCGGTTCCACGGCGAAGGCGTCGGCGAGGACGACGTCTCGCGTGTCCATACGCCGTGGGCGGGTCGCGGGCGTATAAACGGCCGGGACTCGTAGACCTGCCCCGCGGGACACGAGGACACGATGCCCGACCTGATGGAGACCTACATCGAGAACCGCTGGATTGTACAGCCCAACCACGCGAACAACCTCGAGAGCGCACACGGGGGGAACGTCCTCAAGTGGATGGACGAGGTCGGTGCGATGTGCGCCATGCGCTTTTCCGGGGAGACGTGCGTCACCGCCCACGTTGACGAGGTGAACTTCAGGCGGCCGATCCCGGTGGGCGACATCGCGCTCGTGAAGGGGCACGTCTACGGGACCGGACAGACCAGCGTCCGCGTCCGGACGCGGGTCTACCGGGAGGACCCGCGCGAGGGCCAGAAGGAACTCACAACGGAGTCGTACACGGTGTTCGTCGCCATCGACCGGGACCGCGAACCGACACCGGTCCCCGACCTCACCGTCTCGACCGAGCGCGGCGAGGCGTTGCAGGCGGAGGCACTCACCGACGAACCTGGACAGTAACGCGCGACGCGCCCGGGTCCGGTCCGGTCCGGTCCGGTCCGGTCGGGGCCACTGTCGCAACCGGCGGTCGTGGCCGACTCCCAAAGATGAATACCGACCGATTCCTAACGGGCGCAGACAGTGATGAATACGCAGCTCACGCTGATCCAGATCGACAACTACGGGCCGTGGACGGTCACGCCCGAGCCCAGGCGCGAAGTAGACCTCCAGACGCTCCAGTCGCGGCTGTACGCGGACATCTCACAGCTGATCGGGAACCGCGAGGGGTACGTCTTCTTCGGGCGGTTCGACAACATGGTGGCCGTGACGAACGGCCTCGACCGGAGCGACCTCGCGCTCGTCCAGGAGGCGGTCGGCAACCGGTATCCGGTCACGGCGAGCATGACCACGGCGGTCGACACGTCGCCCGTGGCCGCACTGGGGCGGGCCTCCAAGCGCCTCCAGAACGCCGGCAGCGCACAGGACGACGCCCGCCGGGAACTCCTCCTCGGCGAGCCGCTCCCGGAGGACGAGCGGACGGACACTGACGTCCAGATCGCCCACTTCGACGTCAACGACGCGACCGGCAAGTACACTGACCAGCTCAACGAGTTCGACACCTTCATTCGGATCGAACAGGGGTACGCCGAGCTGATGCGCCACATGCGCCACGCCCACGAGTCGATCTCGTTTTTCGTTGGCGGGGACAACGTCATCGCGGTCTGTTCGGCGCTCGAGACCCCCGACTACCGCGAGGCCATCACTCACGTCTCCGACGCAGTCGGCGTCGAACTCAAGGTCGGCGTCGGCCGGTCCAGGGTGGCACAGACCGCCGGCATGGCTGCCAAGCACGCTCTCGAGGCCTGCCGCGAGAACGGGTCACCCGTGGAGTTCGAGTGAGACTGCCGGCTGTACGCCGGCGAGCACGACCCCACACAGTCGAATATCGCAACACACAGCCCGCAGTACGAGACGGTCCCCGGGCGGACTGACCACCGGACACCCGGCCGCGTCGCGCCAACCCGGGGCTTATTCCGACGGCCGCCGTAGCCGCAGGTGTGTGTACGCTCACGCTCGCCTGGCAGGCCTTCGCTGACGCGCCAGTCGTGGTCGCGGCCAACCGTGACGAACTCCTCGACCGCCGGTCGGAGCCGCCGGCGGTCAGAGACTGGGAGACACGTGCCGTCGCGCCGCTGGACGCCGAGGCCGGCGGCACCTGGATCGGCTACAACGAACACGGCGTCCTCGTCGCCGTCACGAACCGCTGGACCGACACACGACCCCGGGGCGACCGCTCGCGCGGGCTGCTGGTCAGGGACGCACTCCGCCGGGACACCGCAGAGGAGGCCGTCCGCTACGTCGAGCGCGAACTCGACGCCCGCTCGTACGAGGGGTTCAACCTCGTCGTCGCCGACGCGGCCGCGGCCATCCTGGTCGAGTGGGACGGCCACCGCCGCCTGCAGAACCTCGATCCCGGCGTCCACGTCGTCGTCAACACCGGCGCCGACGGGTCGTTCGCTATCCCGAGCAGCCGGGCCGAGGCTGCCCGACAGCAGGCCGACAACGCAGAGGCAGTCCGGACGGCACTCCGGCCCAAACCCGGCGAGAACAGCAGGGCGTGGCTGGACCGCGCCGCGACCGTCGTCGCCGACCACGAGTACGGCGTCTGCGTCCACCGGGACGGCTTCGGCACACGGTCGTCGTCGCTGATACGCCTGGGCGGGGAGGCCACCTACGAGTTCGCAGACGGGCCACCCTGCAGGACGCCCTTCGAGCGCGTCGAAGGTCAGGTTTAAGCGGGAGAGACGCCGTGGTGTGTGTATGAGCGCGACAGCGTCGGAAGAGGACCTCTCGGAGGACGAGCGGCGGGGACTCGCGCTCGTCCGCGAGACTGGCGGCATCCACCAGAGCGACTTCTGGAAGGAACTCGACGTCTCCTCCCGGACCGGGAGCCGTATCGTCGACTCGCTGGTCGAGAAAGAACTGATCGAGCGCGAGGAGGCCGTCTACCAGGGACACAACACCTACCACCTCACCCCGACCGCCAGGGACCTGGAGTTCTCGTTGCTGATGGCGGGCGATCAGCTCTCGCCGTTCGTCGGCGACGAAGAGATCGATCCGCACAGAGACGCCTTCACGCAGTGGCTGATGAACCTCGCGTACGAGGAGTAGTCGTAGTGAGTGCTGCAAGCCAGTACCGGAGCGGCTGCTCGGGTAACGGGGTCGAAACGGTAGTTCGTCACAGCAGCCACTGTCGTACGGACTGCCGTAACTGTGTCCCAGTACGACCGCACGACAGCGTACGGTCGATCCGGCACTGACGGACAGCGATCCGTATTAGTCCTCGAGCGCCTCGGCGATCCGCTCCATCGTCCGCCGCATGTCGTGGACCTCGTCCCGGAGTTTGCGGACCTCGCGGACGAGTTCCTCGTTGACAGCCTCGCCGCCACCGCCACCACCGCCGGGGCCGGGGCTGGGGCCGCCGCCCGGGCCGCCACCCATCCCCGGACCGCCGCCGCCCATCATGCCGCCCATCATCTGTGCGAACGGGTTGCCGCCCATGCCGCCGCCGCCTCCCATCATGCCCTCGGGCGGGCCGCGGCCGCCCTCGCCTTCGGCCTCTCCCTCGCCGCCTTCCTCGGCGCGCTGTTGCCGGATCTCCTCGACGCGCTCGCGGAAGGACTTCTCCTCGCCCTCCTCGCCGCTGCTCTCGTCGCCGTCGTGTCCCTCTGTCGTGTCGTCGCCGCTGTCGTCTGTCATACCCCGGTTTTCTGTCCGCCCGGGGAAAAGGGTTGTCTCTCCGCCCACTGGCCCGCGACCCGCAGGTTTAGGTACCGGGGCGGGACCACCCCGGCCCGTGCGCTCCGCCCTCGCTCTCGGGCTCGTGTTCGTCGCGGCCGTCACGGCCGGCGCCGCGGGGATCACTGCCGCCGACACCGCAGGAACCACCCTGTCCGGCCCCGATCCCGGCTCCGGTCCCGACGACCGTCTCGCTGGGCCGGGCTCCGATCCCGCCACCGGCGCGCCGGCGGTCGTCGCCGCCTATCCGAACCCCGTCGCCGCGGACGACGCCGGCGAGTTCGTCGTCCTGTCGGTGCCGCCGGGGACGGACCTCGGCACGTTCGCGGTCGGCGACGGCGAGGCCCGCGTACGGCTGCCGAACGTGACCGCGGGCGGCCGCGTAACGCTCTCGACTGACCCGGACGCGACGCGCGCGCTCCTCGACCGCCGCGTCTATCCGCTGTCGGACCGTCTCCAGCTCGCCAACGGCGGCGAGCGGATCCGGCTGTACCACGGCGCGCGTGTCGTCGATTCACTGGCGTACGAGGACGCGCCCGGGGGCGACCTCCGGGTCCGAAACGGGGACCGTCCCTGGCGGCCGCTCGGTGCGACGAACAGGGAGGTCGTCGCTGCCGGGGAGGGGCGCGTCACCGCGTTCCTCCTCCCGGACGCGCCGGACGTGGCCGTCGACCACCTCCGGTCGGCCGAGGAGCGCGTCCTGCTGGCCGGGTACACGTTCACCTCCGACCGCGCCGCGGACGCGCTCGTGGCCGCCGCGCGCCGGAACGTCTCCGTGCGCGTCCTCGTCGACGGCGATCCGGTCGGCGGGATGACCGACCGCCAGGCCGCGATCCTCGACCGCCTCGTACGCGCCGGGATCGACGTGCGCGTACTGGGCGGGGATCGGGCCAGGTACCGGTTCCACCACGCAAAGTACGCAGTGGTCGACGGCCGTGTGCTGGTCACGACCGAGAACTGGAAACCAGCCGGCCTCGGCGGCAACGGCAGCCGCGGCTGGGGCGTCGTGACCACACAGTCCCGTGTCGTCGACGGCCTCGTCGAGACGTTCCGCGCGGACGCGTCCTGGCAGGACGCACGGCCCTGGCAGGAGGTCCGCGACGGCCGGGAGTTCGTCGCTGCGGAGCCCGCCAACTCGACGTATCCCTCGCGGTTCGAGCCCGCCCGCGTTCCCGTCGAGGGGGCGCGGCTGCTCGTCGCGCCGGACAACGCCGAACCGGTGATCCGGGCTGCCATTGCCGGCGCCAACGAGTCTCTCGCAGTCGAACAGGTCACCCTCGGCGGCCGCGCCCAGCCGTTCGTCCGCGAGACGCTCGACGCCGCCCGACGTGGCGTGCGCGTCCGCGTGCTTCTCGCTGGGGCCTGGTACGTCCGCGAGGACAACGAACGCCTCGCGGCGTGGCTGAACAGGCGCGCGGAGGTCGAAGACCTCCCGCTGGAGGCGCGCGTGGCTGATCCTCGCGGTCGCTTCGAGAAGATCCACGCCAAGGGGGTCGTCGTCGACGGCGATTGCGTGCTCCTGGGGAGTGTCAACTGGAACAACAACTCCGTCCGGCACAACCGGGAGGTCGTCCTCGTTTTAGAAGGGGCGGAGGTCGGCGCCTACTACCGGCGCGCCTTCGAGGCCGACTGGCGCGGGGGCGCGCGGCGCCTGCCCGCCGGCGTCGCGGTCGTCCTTCTCGTCGGCGTGGCGGCGGCTCTCCTGGGGGCGCGGCGGATCCGGTTCGAGGAGTGACAGGGTCGGTTGTGACGGTTTACCGGTCCGACCGCACGACAGCTGGGTCGATCCGGAGACGGCTCACGACCGACCCTACGAGGCTGCCGGATATCGTCACGGAGGGAGAGCCGACAGTATCAGATCTCGCCGGGGAAGGCGGCCGAACTCCCGAGTTCCTCGTCGATCTCGGCGTCGGCCATCTTCGCGACGAGGGCGTCGAGCACCTCCTCGCGGCGGCCGGGGACGAACTTGATCGAGCCGACGACGAGGTGGCCGCCCCCGCTGACGCCGGCGCCAGCGAGTTCGGCCCTGAGCTGGGAGACCATCTCGGGGATGTCCAGCCGGACGCCGTCCGACCGGAGGACCGCGAAGTCGGGGCCGTACCCGATAGTGATGACCGGGTCCCCGGTCTCGGCGACCTTGCGGTCGTGGATCTTGCCCGTCGTCTTGCCGGGCGCGGGGTAGGTGAAGCGCTTGGCGTGGCGGTCGACGTCGAGGCGGTACAGGTGGGCGCCGTTGTCCAGGCGCTCGCTCTCGAGGTGCGGGAGCGCGGCGTCGAGCTGGTCGTCGACGTCCCGCTGTGCACGCTCGGCGAGCATGTCGACCAGCTGTTCGTGGCGGTCCCGGTCGGCGCAGTTGACGTTCAGAACGTCGTTGACGAACTCCCGGCCAGCGCTGTACTTCAGCCAGTGTGTGGCGTAGTCGAGTGCCTCGCCGATTTCCCGCACCCGGGCCTCGTCGTAGCCCGCGTCGGCGGCCAGCCCGAGGTAGTCGTCCATCGCCTCCCCCTCCGAGCGGTCGGCCAGCCCCGCCACCGCCGGGACGTGCCCCAGTTCGCCGGTCAGGTCAGGGTCAATCATCCGCGCGAGCTCGACACAGAGCATACCCGTCGTGATGCGGTAGTCCTCGCCGTGGAGGTACGGGTTGACGTGCGTCTCGACGAACGGCTCGACCGCCTCGGGGTCGGGATGGTGGTGGTCGACCACCAGAATGGGGATGTCGTAGTTGTCCAGGTTCCGGTAGGCGGGGGTGTCCTCCTCGGTCGAGCCGTTGTCGAGCATCAACAGGAGGGGGAGCTTCTGGCCGTGGCGCTTGCGGTTCTCCAGTCCGAAGTTCAGGTCGCGGGTCACGTCCTCGAGTTCGTAGAACGGCGCCTTGCTCGGGAGCCGGCGCAGCAGGTGCCGCGGGGCCTGTGGGTCCTCGTAGACGTCGGTGATGAACCGCTCCAGGGCGTACTGGAGGGGGACGCTCGCACAGAGACCGTCACCGTCGGCGTGGTGGCGCATCCTGATTGGGCGCCCCTCCAGAACCGTCGCGCGCAGGCGGCGGGCGACCGACCGCAGGTCCTCCCACAGCTTCTCGAAGGCGGGCCACTCGACCAGCGGGTCCACGTCGGCCGGCTGGACCAGGTCCTCCGTGGCGTCGGCGAGCCGTTCGACCACCGGCCCGGCCGCCGACCCCTCGAGGAGCGTCACGTCGTCGGTCTCGAGCTGGACGCCGCCGTCGCGGTTCTCGACGGTCCCCGTGACCCGGACGATATCGTCGATTCCGACCCCGGGGAAGGCGCGTACGCCCGCCTCCTCGAAGGCGGCACACGGCAAGACACCCGTCTCGCCACGGACCTGGAAGATTGTCGGGCCCC
Organism: uncultured Halobacteriales archaeon; assembly: GCA_964623735.1. Classification (GTDB taxonomy): domain Archaea; phylum Halobacteriota; class Halobacteria; order Halobacteriales; family Haloarculaceae; genus SW-9-67-25. Next base: position 11,262 of record CAZUVE010000048.1, read on the forward strand.
CGGTCTGTTTGATCTGGAGGACACGCCCCTCGAAGTGGGCCGTCTCGCCGACCGCGTCGGCGGCGTCCGCGACCGTGAGGCGCTCGCCACGCCCGACCGAGCGGAGTTCGTAGTCTGCGATCTGTACCTCCGAGAAGCTCAGATCGCCGTTCTCGCGAACCTCGGCGAGTTCGGCGACGAGACTGTCGCCGACCCCGTAGTCGCCGACGAGGTTCGAGGCGTGAACGAGCCCGGAGACCTGTTCGGAGAGGTCGACGAAGACGCCGTAGTCGGCGACCCCGTTGACGACAGCGTGGTACCGCTCGCCCTCGTCGAGGTCGTCGAGAGTACACCCCGGCGCGAGATCGTAGACGACCGGTGGGTCGTCGACGGCCGCGGCGCCAGAGCCCTGTGACGGTGACATGTAGCCACAGTTAGGTGCTGTCCCGTTTCTAAGCTTCGATATGGGAACGCTCCGGGCGAGCACGGCGAACCGGCCGTAGTCGTGACAATCGGATCGAGAAGAGTCGGAACGCTTAGAAAGCGCGCCGCCACAGTACCCGGCATGGGACTGTTCCGCTCGAGCGAGATCCTCGGCGTTGCCGAATCCGCGCTCGAGTTCGCGCTCTCGGCCTCCCGGGACGCCCACCCGGACGAGTACATGGGGTTGCTCCGGGGCGAGAAGGCGAGCAACGTGGGACTGGACGAGTCGGGGACCGTTCTGACGGAGGTGCTGGTCATCCCGGGGACCGAGACCAACCCCGTGAGCGCGACGGTCAAGACCAACATGATCCCGAACGACCTCAGCGCCACGGGATCGATCCACTCCCATCCCAACGGCGTCCTCCAGCCGAGCACCGAGGATCTCGCCACCTTTGGTCGCAACAGGGTTCACATCATCGTCGGCGCCCCATACGGCAGGAGTGACTGGCGGGCCTTCGACCGGAAGGGCGAGCCGATTGATCTGCCGGTACTCGATGTCGACCCGCCCGAACAGGAGTTTTTCGACTTCACCCAGGCGGACATCGACCGCCAGTTGCGCGAGGAGGAGTTCGAGTGACGAGCCCCGGAGGCCGGCCATGACACACGTCGTCGCCCAGGGGACGTTCGACATCCTGCACCCGGGTCACGTCCACTACCTGCGGGACTCGGCGGCGATGGGCGACCGGCTGTCGGTCATCGTCGCCCGCGCGCCGAACGTGACCCACAAGCCAGACCCCGTGATCCCGGTCGGCCAGCGCGTCGAGATGGTCGGCGCACTGCACCCCGTCGACGAGGCTCTGAGGGGTCACCCCGAGGACATCTTCGTCCCCATCGAGGAACTCGACCCCGACGTCATCGCGCTGGGCTACGACCAGCACCACGACGAGGCGGCGATCGAGGCTGCGCTGGCCGAGCGCGGGATTGCCTGCGAGGTCCGCCGCGCCTCCGCGCGGGACCCCTGCGAAGGGGAGTTTCTCTCGACTGCCCACATTATCGAGAAAGTCCTCGACGAACGCGGGTGAACCCGAACGGGGCAGACCGGACACTCCGGGGCCTCGTACGGGGTGCTGTAATATAGGGATGTTCGAAAGTCATTACAGGATCGACCGCAAGAAGGTGTGCGGTCGACCTGGTAAACGCTTCCGAACATCCCTATACTGTTTGGTGTGATGGGGTCGGTTGTAGCGTGTTACCGGTACGACCGTACGACTGTGTGCGGTCGATCCGGAAATGGCTCACAACCGACCCTGCCAGTCCGCCTCTCGACTCCGGACGCGGGAGCGACCGGCCGAGCCCGCGGGAGAGACCGGCAATCGGGAGCGTTACGTGACGGTGGCGGCGACATCCGAGGACGAGACCATTCCCACGTAGTCGCCGCCTTCCCTGACCGGGAGGTGGTTGATACCCAGGCTCTCCATCATCGCGGCCGCCTCCCCGGTCCGGATGGTCGCCGGCACCGTCTCGACGGACTCGGTCATGACCTCGGAGACCGTCAGCGTCGAGCTGTCACGCCCCTCCGCAACGGCATCGAGGACGTCGGTACTGGTGACAATCGAGGGCGGACTCGTCGTGACGACGAGCGCGTGTACGCCCTTCTCGCGCATCTCTGCCGCCGCCTCACTCACCGTCGCGTCCCGCGAAACCGTCTCCAGGGGCGTCGTCATTACCTCTCTGACCCTGCTCTCGTTTTTTAGACTCATACTTCTGTTGTCTATCTCGGAGTACTTAATTGTATCTCCTCGGCCTGTCGTCCCATGAACGTCCAGTATTTGCGCTACATAACTTATATTGTGGGACAGAGCAGTCCCGGCGAGAGCGTCCCGGACAGGCGACCGGCAGGGTGGACGCGTTCGAACATCGCTATATCGTCGGGCGTCGTGAGAAGCGAAACCGTCAACAACGGGCCTCGAACAGGACCACCGGCACACGACACTCACTTCGGCCGGGGTGGATTGATGGCCTCGCCGCTCAACGACGTGTAGATGATGTACATGATGACAATGACAAGGAGGACGGCGTCGAGGTCCTCGACGAGCTGTGCCGCCAGCGGGATCAGGAGGGCGACGAAAGCGATCGTGATGATGCCGTTGACCACCCAACTCGACTCGCCCTCCATGTGTGGCGGTACCGAGGGTGACTATACAAAGCTTGTCCACCAGTGAGAGTGAAACGTGCGTTGTCACGACCCAAAGGTCAAGTGACTGTCCGCAGATTAGTCAATCGAATGGCGGGACAGACAGGGGATCCGGCCGAAGAACTACCCGAGACGAGCCTCGACGTTGAGATCGACGACGACAAGCGGTCGGATCTCGAGCTGTGGCTGGCCGAGCACTTCGAGCCGCCGTTCTTCAAGCTGCGGTTCATCCTCATCGTGCCGATCCTGATCTCGATGATCGGTGCCGTGATGATGTTCGCGGTCGGGACACACCAGATCTACAAGGCGGCGGCAGCGATCCTGTTCAGGGCGGACTTCAGCAACCCTGCCGTGGTGTTGCCGATCATCAAGGCGCTCGACGCCTTCCTCATCGGAATCATCCTCATCATCTTCTCGTTTGGCATCTACGACTTCTTCGTGAGTGTCCTCGAACCGGCCGAACACGCCGGTCTCAGACCCGACTGGTTCAAGTTCGAGACCACCGGCGAACTGAAGACCAAGATGGTCGAACTCGTGCTCGTCATCCTCGCTATCCTGTTCTTCGAGCAGATGATCGCCAACGCGGCAAGCTTCGACGACCCCGTACTGTTCCTCATCATCCCGGTCGGGGCCGCGATACTCGCGGTCAGCATCGGCTTCTTCAAGTGGGCAACGCACTGATACGGATCGCTGTACGTCAGTGCCGGATTGACCGTACGCTGTCGTGCGGTCGTACTGGTACACAGTTACAGCACTCCGTATGAGACTGACCGGTGTGAGACCCCTCCGGATCGACCACACGACGGCGTAGGGTCGGACCGCCACACGGGTAGCGCACTCCGTACGAGACGGCGAGGAAACGCCTAAGACCCGCGGGTCCGACCCACGACGCGATGCGACTGGAGGACTACTGGGGCGTCGGGCCCAAGACCAGGGACCTGCTGGCCGACGAACTCGGCGTGGAGGCCGCCATCGCGGCCATCGAGTCGGCGGACGTCCGCGTGCTGACCGACGCCGGCCTCCCGCGCGGGCGGGCAACGCGCGTCCTCCGGCACGCCCACGGCGGCGAGGCGATGGACCTGCTGGCGACCCGGGACGCCCGCGAGGTCTACAAGCAAGTCCTGGCTATCGCCGGCGAGTACGCCGTTACGAACGGGGCAGCCGACCGCATCCAGGTGCTCACGCCGCTTGCGGACCGGTCGGCGATGGAGGACCGCCTCGCGGAGGTGCTCGCGGCCCGCGATACGTGGGCCGCCCTCGAGGAGTCCGACCGGGAGGCGGTCATGGCTGCCTTCGACGCCTACGACAGCGTCGCGGGGGGTGACCTGCCCGCGGTCCGGGCCGTCCTGGAACTGCAGGCGACCGGCGTCGAGGCGGGTGTCTTCGAGCCCATCGCGGCGCTGGACGGCGGAACGCTGGAGGAGGCGGCCGCGGCTCTCGCCGGGTTGGAGGGCGGGAGAGACCGCGTCGGGGAGGGCGCCGACGACCGCCTGGACGAACTGCGCACACGGTTGGGCGCCGTCGAGGACCTGGCCGCCACCCCCGGGGAGGTCCTCGAGCGGGTGCAGTCGGGCGCCCGCGGGACGGACGACCTCCGCGAGTCGTTTGCCCGACAGGTCGCAGAGGAGACTGGCGTCGGCCTCGGGACAGTCCGGGAGGCGATGCCCGACGACGCCGCGGACGCGTCGGCGTTCGTCGGCGAGACGCTCCGCGGGTTGGCCGAGGGCCGCCGCGAGGCCGTCGAGGAACGCGAGACCGGGGTCGCACAGCGACTGGAGGGGGTCCTCGAGGAGGCCCGCGGGGAGATCGACGCCGCGGTCGGAGCGGTCGACGACGCCGCCTTCTTCGTCTCGCTCGCACGGTTCGCGCTCGCGTTCGACCTCTCGCGGCCGGCGTTCGCCGACCGGCAGGTCACGGGAGCAGTCGAGGCGCGCAACCTCTTTCTCGAGGACGCCGGCGAGGACGTCCAGCCGGTCACCTACGCGGTCGGCGCCCACGACCTCCCGGTGCGTGGCGCGAGCGATCCGCCCGACGACGACCGCGTCGCGGTGCTGACCGGCGCGAACAGCGGCGGCAAGACGACGCTGCTGGAGACGCTCTGTGCGATCCAGGTGCTCGCGCAGATGGGGCTGCCCGTGCCCGCGACCGCCGCCGAGGTCGGGGTCGTCGACACCGTGGTCTTCCACCGGCGGCACGCGAGTTTCAACGCCGGGGTGCTGGAGTCGACACTGCGGACGGTCGTCCCGCCGCTGACCGACGACGGGACGACGCTGATGCTCGTCGACGAGTTCGAGGCCATCACGGAACCCGGCAGCGCGGCCGACCTCCTGCACGGGCTGGTGACGCTGACCGTCGGCAGGGACGCGGCCGGCGTGTTCGTCACCCACCTGGCTGACGACCTCGAACCGCTGCCCGGGGAGGCCCGGACCGACGGCATCTTCGCCGAGGGGCTCACGCCGGGCCTGGAACTGGAGGTCGACTACCAGCCCCGCTTCGGGACAATCGGGCGCTCGACGCCGGAGTTCATCGTCTCCCGGCTGGTCGCGCGGGCGACGGACCGCCGCGAGCGGGCCGGCTACGAGACGCTCGCGGAGGCGATCGGCGAGCGAGCGGTCCAGCGGACGCTCGCCGACGCGCGCTGGCAGGATTGAAGTTCGGGCCGGCCGTCTGACCGTGTATGGTCGAAGACAGGTACACCGACCTCGACGCCCCGGAGGGCGAGGTCGTCGACGCGGAACTGGTCGTGACCGAGGACGTACTCCTGAAGGCGTTCGCGCTGGGCCCCGGCGCCGAACTCGACCCCCACGAGCACGGGGGCTCGACGAACGTCTTCCACGTCACCGAGGGGACCGTGACCGTGATCCAGGACGGCGAGGAGCGCGCCGTCGAGGCGCCGGGCGTGGTTCTCCACGAGCGCGGGCAGAGCCACGGCGCACGCAACGACACCGACGAGGTGGCCGTGCTGACTGCGAGTCTCTGTCCGATGCCGTCCTGATACTGACTGCCGTGGTCCCGTGGGCGGTTTCCACCCCGGGGAACCGGATACCGGGCCGGCAGTGCCGGCAGGATCAGTCGACGCGGACGCGGTTGACGGAGACGTGGAGGTAGGTGATCTTGAGGACTTTCGCGT
>CAZUVE010000049.1:0-16847 GCA_964623735.1 uncultured Halobacteriales archaeon
CAGTAGCGCTTGCCCGTCGGCTCGGGCCCGTCGTCGAAGACGTGGCCGAGGTGGCCGCCACAGTTCCCGCACACGGTCTCGGTGCGACGCATCCCGTGGCTGGTATCCAGCTGCGTCTCGATGTTGCCCTGTTCGTAGACGTCCCAGAAACTCGGCCACCCGCTCCCGGAGTCGTACTTCTCGTCGGAGTGGAACAGCTCGGCGCCACAGCCCGCACACCGGAAGACACCGTCGTCTTTGACGTCCAGGAGGTCGCCGCTGAACCGCGGCTCGGTGCCGGCTTCCCGCAGGACGCGGTACTCTTCGTCGGTGAGCATCTCCTGCCACTCTTCCTCGTTGTCCGGGGTCGCTTCGGGGTCGGTTTCGCTCATACTCTCTGTACGTGCTGGAGGCATAAATACGGCCCCGAACGCTCCCGGCGCGAGTCACGACCCCTCGTCGGGTCCGGTGTACCTCCCCCCGAGGAGGGTCGGGACGGCCACGAACGCGAATACCAGGACGAACGCCGCAATCGACAGCGTGACGCCCGCCTCGGCTCTCCCGTCGGCCGCGATGAGCACCGACAGGACGGTCATCGCCGCCGCGTAGACCATCATCAGTGCCAGCACGAACTGCAGGTAGAGGGGCATCGCCCGGAACTGGCGCCAGTTCAGGACCTCGATTGACCGGGACACACTCTGTGTTCGGCTCGCTTCTACATGTATACTCCCCCGAGGCGAGTACCGGATGTACTCGGCGGACCACCAGCTGTTTACCGGCACGACCGTACGCTGTCGTGCGATCGATCCGGTACTGATACTGCCGGCTGTACGTCTGTACCGAATTTCGCGACCCCAGGGTCGCGGATATCTTCAAACAGTTACAGCCAGCAGTATGAGAATCGGTACATCTGACTGGGCTGGCGCCAACGGACAGGTTCATGAGCCGGCAGGTCGACGGTCCAGCAGTGAGCGACGTCGTCGACGGTTCCTCCCGCGCCACCAGAAGCCCCAGGACCCAGTGGGTTCTCGTCGCCGGGGCGAGCCTCATCTCCGCGTCCCTCGCAGCCTACGAGATCGCACCCGCGAGCGTGACGCCGCTGGTCCGGGAGTCGCTGGGGATCGGCGCCAGTGCCGCCGGATTGCTCGTCGGCGTCATGTTCGGCGCGGCCGTTGTCGCGAGCCTGCCGGTCGGCGCTGTCCTCGACCGGACCAACTCGCGAACTGCCGTCGCGGTAGCGGTGGCGGCGCTTCTCGGCGTCGGGGTGTGGGGGTGGGCAGCGGCCGGCCGCGGCTCCTTCGCGGGGGTCCTGGCCTCGCGGTTCGTGGGCGGGATTGCGTACGTCGTGGTCTGGAACGCCGGCATCGACATCGTGAGCGAGGCCACCCGGACCGACCGCCGCGCGACCGCGGTAGGGGCGTTCACCGCGAGCGGACCTGTCGGCTTCGCCCTCGGTCAAGCTGTCGGGCCGACGGTGGCCGCCCGCCTGGGATGGCCCGCCGTCCTCGTGGCGTTCAACGCCTTCGCTGTCGTCGGCCTCGTGCTGTTCTGGCCGGCCAGCCGCGGCCTCGGGAGCGTGGAGGGACAGTCACCCCCGTCGCTGGCCGAGTTCGGCACCCTCTTCAGAGACCGTGGCGTCTGGCTCGTCGCCGGGCTCGGGTTCCTGGGATACTCGCTGTACCTGTTCGTCAACAGCTGGGCGCCGTCCTTCCTCGTCGAGGAGGTCGGGGTGTCGCTGGCGCTGAGCGGCCTCATCGTCGCCGGCTTCCCGGCCGTCGGCGTCGTCTCGCGGGTCTCCGGCGGCGCCCTCTCTGACTACCTGTTCGACGGGCGTCGCCGGCCGGTCGTGCTCGTCTCATTCGTCGTGGCCACGCCCCTCGTCGTCGGCTTCGCCGTCTCGCGGTCGCTGCCGGTGCTCGTCGTGGCGCTGCTGGGTGCCGGCTTCGCCATCCAGCTGACGCTCGGCCTGTCTTTCGCGTACGTCCGCGAACTCGTGGCCGGACGGGTCGCGGCCACCGCCGTCGCATTCCAGACCAGTGTCGGGCTCGGCGGAGCGTTCCTGGCTCCCATCGTCGCCGGCCGACTCATCGAGACGAACGGCTACCGGCCGACCTTCCTCGTCGCCGGCGCTCTCGCGGCCGCAGGTGTCGTCCTCGCGTGGGTTGCCCCCGAGCCTGGATAAACCGCGCCGGCACCCACACCGATTCCGTCCTGGACGTGACACCGGGCCAGGGAGTCCGTCAACAGCCAGCGGTCCATTCGGGATACGGGTGTGCACGTCGACGACGGCGCCGACGTGGGGTCGAGTAGTATGAGACAAGTGGAAACAGAAAAGTATGGGGGACGCGTTTAGTCGTCAGCGAGCATCACTCGGGGTTTTTTATACCAGAGCAGGTAGGTCGGGCAGAATGATGTCCCCGGTCCCGGATGGATGGCACAGGCACGGAACAGACAGACAACGGGAGGGGTGGCAGTGAACCGGTACCGTCCGCTGGTGGTCGCGACGGTCCTCGTCGTCAGCCTGTTCGCGGGAACAGCGGTGACGGCTGGACAGACCGACGACCCTCAGCGGACCGACGGTGTGCTGGCACAGCAGGGATCAGCGACGGGATCGCCCGCCGTCGCGATCACGGACGTGACGGTCTCGCCGGAGGAGCCGATTGCGGGGAACACCTTCCAGGTGCAGGCGACGATCACGAACTACGAGGGCGCCACTGCCGGGTTCGACATCAGCAGCGTGTACGTCGACAAACCCGGCGGTCGGAGTTACGTCGCGAGTGACGTGGGGACGCTGACGCCGGGGGCCTCGACGACGGTCACCGTGCCGGTGTCCATCGACTCGGAGGGACAGTACACGCTGTCTGTGGAAGCGAGCGGGACCGAAACCGACGGTGCGGGAGTTGTCTCGACCAGCCAGCCCGTTCTCGTGCGCGTTGTCGACGAGCAGCGCCCGCGCGCGAACCTCGCTGGATCGGACTGGGAGGCCGGGTCCGAAACGACGGCGGAACTCACCATCGTCAACGGGGGTGCTGACCCGATCCGGAACCTCGAAGTCACGCTCGACAGCGAGACGGTGACCATCGACAGCCCGACCAGGGTCCGGGCGTCGATGGACGCCGAATCGAACGTCACCTACCGGTTCGACGTGACGCCGGAGGAGACGGGTCAACACCAGGTTACCGCCGACCTGCAGTACACCGACCCGGCCGGCAACGACAAGACGGTGACCGAAACAGAGACGATCTCGGTCGCGGAGCGCGATCCGCCGCTCTCGCTCGCGGTTTCGGCCGAGAAGGTCGGCCCTTCCGGCCGAACTACCTTCGACGTGACGGCGGTCAACGAGCGACAGACGGCAATCACCGGACTGGAACTCCGGTTCGAGAGCCAGGACGGACAGATGGTGGACTCCCGGGCGGTCATTCCGTCGCTCCAGTCCGGGAACGAGACGACGACGAGCCTCGAGGTGCGCGAGGTGGCGTCCGGTCCGCACGACCTGACGGTTCGTGCCTCCTACACCACGGCACGGGGCGAACAGGAGTCGTTCACCGAGGCGCTGACGACCACGGTCGAAGCGGTCAGCGCACCCGGGAACGTGTCGCTGTCGGGCCTGCAGACGCGCAACAGCGGGACGACAGTGAGCGTCAGTGGGAGCGTGAGCAATCCCGGAACGACCGACATCAGCGGCGTCGAGATCAGCGTCGCAGACGGGGAGATAATCGGGCCCGCCGCCTCGCAGTCGAGTTTCTTCGTCGGCAACATCACCTCGAGTGACTTCACGAGCTTCCAGGTGAACGCCCAGCTCCGAACGCAGATCAACCGGACAGTGACGGTTCCGCTCCGTGTGAGCTACGTCGTCGACGGCGTCCAGCAGGAGCGGCTTATCGAGGTGGAGTACGATCCGCAGGCCAGCCCGGCGGCTCCCGGCGGTGACGGCCAGCAGGGGCAAGGGTCGCCCCAGCGCGGCGGCGGCCTCCCGCTCGCTCTCGTCGGAGTCGCCCTCGTCGTCGCCGGCGGGGTGGCCGTGTTTGGCTGGCGTCGCTACCGGGGGTGACGCCGTGAGTGTCATCAGCGCGACCGACGCGGTCAAGAAGTACCAGAGCGGGGAGAAGACCCTCCGCGCGCTCAAGGGCGTCTCGCTGTCCATCGATTCCGGTGAGTTCGTCGCTATCGTCGGTCCCAGCGGGAGCGGCAAGTCGACGCTGCTCAACCTGCTCGGACTGCTGGACGCCCCGACAGATGGGGCTGTCACCGTCGACGGGACCGACGTGTCGACGCTCTCGAAGCGCGAGCGGACGGACGTCCGCCGCAACACGGTCGGGTTCGTCTTCCAGAACTACTACCTGCTCCCGATGTTGACGGCCAGGGAGAACGTCACCGTCCCCGCGCTCCGCCACAACGGGCGGGCTGACCCGTTCGAGCGCGCCGCGCGTCTGCTCGACCGGGTCGGCCTCGGCGACCGCCTCGACCACAGGCCGGACGAACTCTCCGGCGGGCAGAAACAGCGGGTCGCCGTCGCCCGGTCGATGATAAACGACCCCGACATCATCCTGGCGGACGAGCCGACCGGCAATCTCGACCGGAACACCGGTGCGCAGGTGCTCGACGTCTTCGGGCAGTTCGCTACCGAAGACGTGGCTGTGGTGACGGTCACCCACGACGAACAGGTCACGGAGTACGCCGACCGGACAATCGGGCTCGTCGACGGCATTCTCGACGGTGAGACCGCACTATGAGGTTCGCGAAGCGCCTTCCCATCGTGTCGCTCGCGTGGGGCAACCTGACACGCCAGCGGGTCCGGACCCTCCTCGCGATGGTCGGGATCACGATCGGGGTCGTCGCAATCGCGTCGCTCGGGCTCTTCGGCGTGACTCTCGAACAGTACTTCCTCTCGGATTTCCAGGACCCCGCCCGGACGGTCTACGTCACGCCCGGAGAGAACCTCGAGGGCGGGTTCGACCAGGACAACATCGCGGCCCTCGAGCGCCGCTCCGGAGATCCGGTCTACGCAATCAAGCAGGGCAGCGGCAACGCGACCGGGCGGGAGGGAACGACGCGCGTCGAGACGGTGTCGGTCGACGGGCCCGGCGAGTTCGTCGGCGTCAGCCGGGGCTCGATTCCACCCGACTGGCGCTCTGGCGCGCTCGTGGGCCACGAAGTCGCGCGCGAGACGGGCGTGTCCGTCGGCGAGGGCCTCAGAATCGACGGACGTGTGTTCCGCGTACGGGCGGTGCTCTCCGAGGAGAGCAGGGGATCGACGCTCAGTCCCGACGGCAAGGTCTTTCTCCCCGAGCGGTACGTCGAGACCACGGGGTACAGTTACGCGCTCGTCCGGGCGGAGAATCCCCCGGCCGCGTTCCGGACCGCAAACCGCATCGACCAGCAACTCAACACCGAGCGAACCGAGCAGTACTCCGTCCAGTCGGCCGAGCAGGTGATCGAGCGGTTCAACCAGCAGATGAGCACCATCCGGATGTTCCTGCTCGGGGTCGGTGCCATCGCGCTGCTCGTGGCCGCTGTCAGCATCCTCAACGTCATGCTGATGAGCACCGTCGAGCGCAAGGAGGAAATCGGCGTCCTCCGGGCTGTCGGCTACCACCGGCTGGATATCCTCAGGCTCGTCCTCACCGAGGCGGTACTGCTGGGCGTGGTCGGCGCAGTAGTCGGCGTCGTGCTGAGCGTCGGTCTCGGGATGGTGATCAACCAGGTCCTGCTCGGCGACCCGATGGCCTTCGGCGCAGGATCGGCAAGCGCGATTCTGCGGGGCTTCACCGTGGGGGTCGTCGCCAGTCTCCTCAGCGGTGTCTACCCGGCCTGGAAGGCCGCAAGCGCGCGACCCGTCGAGGCGCTCCGGGACTGATCTGCTGTGCGGTTGCAGAGCCGAGACCATCGACGGACTGCTTCCGGTAGTCAGCAGTCTCCCACACGGACGCGCCGATCACCCCCTCGAGTACGGTACGGCAGAGGGTTGTGCGTTATCTACGATCGGAGGACTTATTCGAGAGAGGTCAAACCAGACGTAGGTCGAATGAGCAGACAGTTACCTTCCCAGGCAGAGACGGTCGTCATCGGAGCCGGTGCGGTCGGGTCGAGTCTCGCGTACCATCTGTCAGAACTCGGGGCAGAGGACGTGGTCGTGGTCGACCAGGGACCGCTGCCGGTCACAGGCGGTTCTTCGGTCCACGCCCCCGGCATCATCTTCCAGACGTCGTCGTCGAAGCTCCAGACGAAAACCGCCCACTACACGAGTCGGCTGCTCGACGACGCCGGCGTCTACGACGAGGTCGGCGGAATCGAGGTCGCACGGAGCGAACAGCGGATGGACTTCCTGCAGCGCCGCGTCGAGTGGGGGAGTTCCTACGGGCTTCCGGGCCCGCAGTTGCTCGAACCGGCGGAGGTGACCGAACACCTCCCGCTTGTCGACGAGTCGGAGATTCTCGGCGGCTACTACTCCCCGACCGACGGCCGGGTGGACGGAATCGCCGCTCTCGAGTGGTACAGGGACCACTCCGACGCCGCGTTCTACGGCCACACGGAGGTGACGGACATCGCGACGACGGGCGATGCAGTCACCGCCGTCGAAACCAGCGAGGGCACGATCCAGTGTGACCGCTGCGTACTCGCGACCAACAACTGGGGGTACGGGACCGGGCGACTCGCGGGACTCGACCTGCCGATCGCCCCGGTGGAACACCAGTACGTCGTCACCGAACCGCTCGAGGAACTCTCGGGTGTCGACTCCGGCGTCGGGAGCAACACGACCGGCCTGGACGTCCCGGGACAGCGGGACGTCGCAGAGTACATGAGCGAGGGCCCACACCGTCCCGTCGGCCGGGACCAGGACCACTCCCTGTACTTCCGGACACACGGCGACGCGATCGGGCTGGGGTCGTACAACCACGAATCTCTCGTCGTCGATCCGACGGAGATGGGAACGAACACCGAGGAGCGCCAGGCCTCGGTCCGGGATTTCAGCCGGAAACACTGGGAGCAGCCGACCCACCCCGACCGGGACAAGTCCGCCAAACAGGCCTTCGACGAACTGTTGCCGGCGACCGCCGACGTGGAGTACGCCGCGACCGAGAACGGCGTCTTCGTCTTCACCCCGGACGGGATGCCGGCGATCGGCGAGACGGCGTCGGTCAGCGGCCTCTGGTCGGCGCTGGCAATCTGGTGGACCCACTCGGGCGGGTACGGGCGGATCCTCGCCGAGTGGATGGAGAACGGCGTTCCCCGGTTGCCCGCCGGGCCGGTCGACACCAGCGGCGTCCACGTCCGCCGGTTCGAACCGCACGCGGGGAGCACCGATTACTTCACCGACCGGGGCGGGCTGCGGTACAGACAGGTCTACAGCGTCGTCGAGCCGCGGTTCCAGCCCGACGACCACCGCCAGCTCCGGGTGAGCCCCTTCTACCACCGCCAGCAGGAACTCGGCGCGGAGTTCTACCAGTCGGGTGGCTGGGAGACGCCACAGTACTACGAGTCCAACGCCGACCTGGTGGAGCGGTACGACGATTCGATCCCCCGGCAGGACGGCTGGCAGGGAATCAACCGGTCGCCGATCGAGGGTGCCGAACACCTCCACACGCGGGACAACGTCTCGCTGTTCGACATGACGTCGTTCAGTTCGATCGTGGTTTCGGGCGACGACGCCGGGGAGTTCCTCCAGACGGTCTGTAGCAACGACATGGACATCGACCTCGGACAGGTGCGGTACTCGTTGCTGCTGAACGAGGGTGGAAACATTCTCGCCGACATCACCGTCGTCCGGCTCGGAGAGACGGAGTACATGGTCACCACCGGCGGCGGCAACTCGCCCGGGATCCACGGCGGCTGGATCCAGGACCACGCTCCCGAGACGGTGTCGGTGACCGTCGAGGAGTCCGCCAAGTGCACCGTCGGGCTGTGGGGACCGAACTCCCGGCTACTCCTGCAGCGGGTCACCGACGCCGACGTCACGAACGAGGGCTTTCCCTACTTCAGCGCGAAGCAGATCTACGTCGGGGACGTGCCCGTCACGGCACTCCGGGTCTCGTACGCCGGCGAACTGGGGTGGGAGCTGTGGGCGCCGACCGAGTACGGCCAGAAGCTCTGGGACACGCTCTGGGACGCCGGCTCGGATCTCGACGTCCGGCCGATGGGCGGCGGAGCACTGGAGTCGATGCGACTGGAGAAGGGGTTCCGTCTGTGGGGGACCGACATCGGTACCGACGTCGACCCCTTCGAGGCCGGCCTCCCCTTCGCCGTCGACATGGAGACGGAGTTCATCGGCAGGGAGGCACTCGAGAGCGTCCGGGAGTCCGGTGTCGACCAGCGTATCGTCCCGCTCACACTGGACGAATCGACAGCCATCATGCCGAGCGGTCGGCCGGTCGTCGTCGACGGCGCACCCCGTGGGTACGTACAGGCAGGCAGTTACGGCTACTCGGTCGGCAGTTCGATCGCGTACACGTACCTCCCGGCGGAGTACGCGCAGGCCGGTACCGGCGTCGAGATACACTGCGAGGGCGAGACCTACGACGCGACGGTCCGAGGGGAACCACTGTTCGATCCGGGCAGGGAGAAGATCATCCGGTAGAGTCCCGTCTCTGCCGACCCGCTCCGCTCGGGCGGCCGACGTCAGTGCCCGTCAGCCACCGTCGCCGTGATCGGTCGGCGGCGCGAGGTCGGCGACCACCGGCAGGTGGTCCGAGGGGAACCGTCCCTCGAACCGCGCGTTGTCGACGGTCACTGCAAGGACGTCGAACTCCGGCGTGACCAGGACGTGGTCGAGACGCCGGTCCTCGCGGAGTTCGGCGAAGTCCGTCAGCGTCGTCGCCGGGCCGTCGACGGCAGCGGCCCGGTGCCGGGCGTCCGCGAGCGGCCGCCGGAAGTCGCCGTTTACCAGCCGGTCGTAGGCCGCGCGCCCGGTCCCGGTGTTGAGATCACCGAGGACGACGACCGGCTCCTCGTGTGTGTCGATCCGCTCGCGGAGCAGTCCCGCACTCTCCCTGCGAGCCCGGGTCCCCACGTGATCGAAGTGTGTGTTGTACACCGTGAACCCCAGACCCGTCGTCTCGTCCCGGAACCGGGCCTCGGTCAACACCCGGGTGTAGGCGGCGTCCCACCCGACGCTCCCCGGAGAGCCCGACTCGGAGAGCCACGTCGTTCCGGCGTCGAGCAGAGTCAGCCGCGGACCGTAGCCGATCGGGTTGTGCTCACCCGTCCCCGGTTCGTCCGCGACGCCGACCCACGAGTACGCCGGCAGGGCCGCCGCGACGTCGGCCTGCTGGTCGCCCGCCGACTCCTGGAGACCGACAACGTCCGGATCGGCCGCCCGGAGGCGCTCGGCGACGCCGGCCTGCCGTCGCTCCCAGGTGTCGGGTTCCTCGTCCAGAACGGCGTGACGGACGTTGTACGTCGTGACCGTGAGCGGATCCATCGGTCCCTTCTGGGTGTGCTGTCATCTTCAACACAGTGGTTCGGCCGGTCACGACCCGGAGCCCGGGAACGAGTCGACGAACGCCCGCGCGTCGGTGATCGGGTTGCAGAGGACGCCGTCGACCCCGCGGTCGGCGAGGGCGGCGATCCGGTCGCGGCAGTCGGCCGCCGGGCCGACGATGGCGAACCGGTCGGTGAGATAGTTGGCCAGCCCCAGCCGCTCGACGAGCCGCCCGTTCGTCGGCGTCCCGCCCAGCCCCGCGTGCTGTCCGGATTCGTACTCCGCGAGCAGCGTCTCGATCGCGTCGGCGTACTCGTCGGGCACGGCCTTCCCCTCGAAGGTGAACTGGAGAGCGTGGTGGGCAGAGGCCGCCACCGCGGACAGCAGGCGCTCGCGGATCGACGCCGGGTCGTCGGTGATCGCCACCCGACTGTACAGCCAGACGTCGATGTCGTCCGGGTCGCGGCCGGCCTCGCGGGCCCCCGTCGCGACCAACTCGCGGGCGTCCGAGACGACGTCGGGGGTGACGCCGGTCCCGATCAGCGCCCGGTCGGCGACCGCGCCCGCGAGCCGCAGGGTCGCAGGGCCCTCCGCGGTCACCATGACGGGAACGTCGCGTGGCTGGTCAAGCCAGGCGAGTTCGACCGACGTGCCATCGCACTCGACGCAGTTTCCCGCACAGAGCCGGCGGACCCGCTCGGCGAACAGCCGGAGTTCGCGGAGGTCTGCGGGCTCGCGCCCGACCGTCCGGACGGCGTGGTCGCCGGTGGCCACGCCCACGACGGCCCTGCCGTCGGTGTGTGCGTCGAGGGTGCACAGCGCGCCGGCCGTCACGGCGGGGTGGCGGGTCACGGGGTTGGTCACCGTCGGGCCGAGTTCGACCGTGCCGGTCTCGCCGGCCGCGACCCCCAGGCTGGTGTGGAGTTCCTGGAGGAGACACTGCGAGTCGGCGACGCCGACGAGGTCGAACCCCGCGTGGTCGGCGGCGCGGGCCGTCCTGACGAACGCGCCGGCCTCGCGTGGGTAACAGAGGAGACCGATGTTGGTCTGCATACCGTCTCTCGGGTCAGCCGCCGGATATAGCTACCGTCGACCCCGCCCGCCAGCGGAGGGCTGTCCGGGCGCGAGGGCGGCGAGGCAGAACAGCGGACAGGGTGGACCCCGCCCCCGGTCACATGTAGGCGGCGTCCCAGCGGGTCGGCTTGCGGGCGTTGCCACACTCGTCACACTGGATGCGGCCCATCGCGTCCATGGCGTTGGCGAACGTCTCGCACCGCGAACACCAGTAGCCGTAGATCTCCTCGCGCTCCCGGCCGGTGTAGACGACGTGGAAGTCGGCGATCGATCCGATCTCCTCGCTGCCGTGGTCGACGTGGACGGTCGTGCCGTCCTCGAGTTCGATCCCCTCGATCCGTTCTGACTCGATCTCGGCGTAGACGTTCTCGACGTAGGGCGTTCCGTCGATTTTCACCTCGGCCTCGCCGACCTTCTCCATTCCCTGGCGCCTGTAGAAGGTGTTGCCGCCGGTGTTGTCTGCGAGGACGCGCCCGCGGAGGTTCGTCGCCCCGATTGTCCGGAGGTGGTTGCGGGTGGCCTCGAACAGTTGCTCGCCGTAGTCCTCGCCGCGGTAGTCGGGGTCGACGTGCAGCCAGAGCAACTCGGCGGTCGACTCGCCCGTGACGACGCTGTCGGAGAACCCGACAACCTGGTCGCCGACGTCCACCACCAGCAGGAGTTTGTCGTCGTCGGTGAGCATGTCCCTGAGCCGGTTCTCGTCGTACCACTCCTCGACGGCGACGACAATCGTCGTCGGGTCCAGCGAGTACGACGCCTGCATCGACCGGCGCGCGACGTCCCTGATCGCGGGTCTGTCTCCCGGGCGGGCTTCGCGTATCTCCATGTCGGTCCGTTTGCTGTCCCACAGCATAAACGTACACGGTGAGCGGGCGAGCGGAGCGGGAGCGGCGTGTCGTAACGCTAAAGACCCGAACTTACGTCTGTACCCGTAAGATGATCACTGTTCGCCCCCGACGGAGGAGGTGCTGGTGCTGTGGGTGTTGAGATACGCGAGTCGCCAGTCTCGGCCGACGAGTTCACGGCGATGGAAGAGTTCGTCCACGACTACCTCGTCGCGAGCGTCGAGAACGACGACGAGGGTGGCCGGATGCGGTGGTACCCGTGGCACTCCGCGGCGTACCGGTTCAACCACATCCGCAACGTCGTGGACCTCGCTGCGGAGATCGCCCGCGAGGAGGGCGCCAACGTCGACGTCACGCGCGTCGCGGCCCTGTTTCACGACATCGCCAAACTCGAGGTCGACCAGGACGCCCACGCCGAGGAGGGCGCGCGGATCGCCCGCGAGTACCTGACCACGCAGTGTGACTACCCACAGTCGTTCGTCGACCAGGTGTGTTCGGCCATCGACGACCACTCCTACCAGGGCGACCCGACGGACCTCGCGCTGGAGACACAGTGTCTCATCGAGGCGGACATCCTCGACAAGGTGGGCGCGAACGGCGCCGCCCTCATGCTGTTGCGGATGGGCTACGAGGCCCGCACACACATGGACGCCGCCGAGATGGTCGGGCGCGTCGTCGAGCGGGGAGAGAACGCCCGCGAACGCGTCCGGAGCCAGGCTGCCCGCGACATCGCCCACCGCCGTATCAAGCGCGTCCGGTGGCTCCGGGAGTGGCTCGAAGCGGAGGTCGCGGGCGTCGACCTCGGAGAGTAGTCATACTGATTGCTGTAAGTCAGTGCCGGATCCACCGCACGACAGCGTGTGGTCGGACCGGTACACAGTTACAGCAATCACTATCAGACGAGCGTCGTCGCGGCGTCGTAGAGAAAGGCGACGCCGAACCCCCCGAGCACCAGCGCGCTGACGACCGCGACGGCGGGCGTGAGTCTGTCGACCCGCCGGCCGGCAGCGACCAGCGCCGCCGGGAAGCCGACGATCCAGACGACGATCCCGGCGAACAGCCCCGCGAGCAGCGCCACACTGCCCGTCTGGACGACGAGCGTCCCGGCGAGTGCGTCGCCGAGATAGGGCGTCTCCGCGAGCAGGTCGTGGGTCCCCTGCCGGAGCAGGCCGACACCGACGGTCAGCCAGAACAGGATCTGGTAGGGGTTCGTCAGCGCCAGCACGAACGCCTTCCGGAAGCCCTTGCTCTCCCCGGCCGCGTCCCCCTCGGGGGCGAGCGTCGCCCGGACGTCCCGTGCCGCGCCGTAGGCGAAGTACAGCATCAGGAGGCCGCCAGCGCCGATCATGACACCCCGCAGGGTCGGGAGGTTGTCGATGACGGCGACGACGCCCGCGAGCGAGAGCAGGAAGAAACAGAGATCGGCGGACATCGCGCCCAGTCCGGCCTTGAATCCGGCCGTCCACCCGCGGAGAACGCTCTCCTCGGCGATGATCGCGTTCATCGGTCCGGGGGGTGCCGCCAGTGCGAGCCCGAAGACGACACCGGCGGCGAGCGTCGTCACCACCTGAAGCACCATCAGCCGCCGGTAGCGGGAGAGCGTCTATAAATGCCGCGTTGACGTCCTCTCCTCCTGAAGGGCGAGGTTTGCGCTCGAAATTCACGTCAGTCGGCGCTGCGCGCCTCGAGCTGGTCGGCAATGTACCCCGACACTCCGGTGAGGTGGGCGGTCCCCCAGCCCGCGACGACGACGGCGCCGATGGTGTCGAAGACGAGATCGAGCATCGAGTCCGTCAGGCCGTGCTGGGTGAGGACGGCCGCGTTGCCGGTCAGGCGCGCGAGTTCGCCGAGTGCGAACTCGATGACCTCCCAGAGGACGCCGAAGGCGAGCACGAAGAGGAGGATGTAGACGAACATGAACTTCGGAGGGAGGTGAACCTCGTCGGAGTGGACGTCCAGCGCACGGGCGGTCGCGTACCCCACTGCGGCGACCACCGACGAGGAGAGTGCGTGGGTGACGTGGTCCCACCACCAGATCGTCACGTAGAAGTTCGCCTCGCTGCCGGGCAGGCCGAGCACACCCACGGCGTGCAGGAAGACGGCGCTGGTGATCCACAGCGTCAGCGCCGGATCCATCGGGATGTCGTAGTCCCGTTCGAGGATGGGCGGGATCTGCGTGACGAGCAACGCCACCCCTGCGTTGACGATGACGCCGGTGCTCCCGCGGACGACCCCGACGGAGACGATGCCCACCAGCAACACCTCCATGACGTAGCTCGCCTGTTTCTGCCGGCGCTCGCTCATAGTGACTGCTGTAAGTCATTTCGGTATCGACCGCACGACGTCGTGCGGTCGCACCCGTACACAGTTACAGCAGTCACTATCAGGCCGACCCTGTTCCGGAGGCGCATCAGTTCGCCTCCTCCGGCGCGGGGCCGGCGTCGACTTCCTCGGGCAGGCGGGTCGCGGGCGTGGCCCGCCGGCGGACGTAGAACTCGAAGACGACTCCTGCGAGCACCCCGGCGACGGTCGAGGCGACGAACTCCAGCATGACTGTCCGTTCGACCTCCGCCTCGGTCAGGCCCGGCTCGAACATGAACGTCGTCTCGAGAGTGATATCGAGGGTCCAGCGGACGACCGCCCACACGCCGGCGGTCGCCATTGTCGCGATGGCCACGAAGACAACCGCGAAGGTGGGCGACATCTCGACGCCGGTGAAGGTGTGGAGTTCGACGGCGACGACGAGCGCGAGCGCCGCCACCGAGAGGTATGTCGCGACCCGGTGGCTCACGCGGAACGTGGCGACTGCCCGCCCCAGGATAGGCAGGGCCCCGAGGAGGAGAATCTCCCAGGGGAGCGTCGTCCGCGCGGAGCGGAAGGTCGCCGGCGGGACGAGCGCGAGCGCGGCGACGGCGACTGCAAAGCCCGCCCAGAGAACGTCCCCGCGCACGAAACTCCCGGCCGCGATCAGGAGCAACGCCGCCACGAGTACCCACGCGAGGGCGGCGTTGATCCGCTGGTCCCCGAGCAGTTCCTCGACGGTGGCTTTCCCCATGATCTGTCCACGCCTGGTATCAGGGAAAGCCTGTCGACGGGAGTACGACGACGTAGGCCACACCGTACGCGAGTGCGGCGAGCGTGACGGCAGTCAGTGCAGTCGTCACCGCGTCGACGAACCTGGCAGCGCTGTCGGGACGACGCCAGCCGCCGCGGATCGGAACGCCGACGATGCCGACCGCGAGCACGCTGAACACGAACGGCGAGGCTACCTCGACGGTCGGGGCCGGGATCGCGAAGACGGCACCGGCGTATGCCAGCCCCAGTGCCGCCCGCGGGTCGGCGTGCCGGCGCAGGCGCCACCCGCGCAGGCCCGCGAGGACGACGAGCGCGGCCCAGACCGTCGCCAACTCGACGAAGAAGGCCCCGAGCAGGTGCAGCGTCGGGTCGGGGTGGAGGATCACCTGCTCGCCGAGCAGCGTGACGTCCAGCGGGTAGAACAGTGCCGGCGACGGCCCGGCAAGCACGTCCCCGAACGGGTGAGACAGCAGACCCGCCGCCGCGGCGGCGAGGACCGTCCGCGCGCCGAACCCGAACCACTCGGCGAGGGCGACGACGCCGGTCCCACAGAGGACGAACGCAGTCACGACGGCACCCGGAACCGGTCCTCCGACGGCCGCCGTCGCCGCCACGAGGCCGGCCAGGGCGGCCCCGCCGGCGGCACCCAGCCAGGGGTTCGCTCGGGCGCGCCAGCCCGCGAACCCCGCGGCGGCGACGCCACCCACGACCAGCGAGTGGGTGGCCCCGCGGTGGACCTCGTTGGCGACGTCCCAGAACGCGTCGGAGGTCACGAACACGCCCTCCAGGCCGCCCAGGACGCCGACCACGGCGTACAGCATGTCGACGTCGGGCAGGGTTGCGAACAGCCCCGCCACGAGTCCGACCGCGAGCGCCCGCTCGCCGGTCCAGCCCCGGGCGGAGGCGACACTGGCCGCGAGGGCGAACGCTACCAGTCCGTGGCCGACGAACATATCTGTTCTACGACGCGACGGCGTTTAAATCTCGCGAGCGTGACAGTCGCACTCGCAGTTGTCAGGACAACTGGCGTGCGACATCGTAGTCCCCGTCCGCGTCGACGCCGACGAGGGCCCACTCGTAGTCCGGGTCGGCCCGCAGGAGGTGGGACTCGATTGCGGGGACCGACTCGGCCCACGTGACGAAACACCGCAGGTCCCCGGCTGTCGGCGGTTCCCGCGGTTCGGGCATCGGCGTCACGTGGACGACACGCCACTTGCGCGTCGCGCGGAGGTCGGTGCCCGCTCCGGAGACACTGTACCCCAGGTCCCTGAAAATCGACTGGGCCTGTTGCCTGAGTGGACTGCTAACAGTTTCCATCCGCCAGTAGTTAGCACGGGTCAGGTAATAAGCGTATCTAACTGACACTGACAGGACACGATCGCCGCCGGAGCCCGACAGGAAAGGTTCAGGTGGTCCGGCGGACAACAGTCACCTGATGCCAGGGGTCGTCGTCCCGGTTCGGTACCCGCTGTCGGACTACTCCCGGGCTACCCTCGCCGAAGCCGCGGACATCGCGCGCGACCGCGAGGCCGCGCTCACCGTCCTGCACGTGGACCTCTACCAGAACGAGGGGAAGGTCACGCGACGCCAGCTCAAGGACGCCGTCGAGCGCGCGTTCGGAAAACTGCCCGACGCCCGCTACGTGGTCCGGAGGGGGATGCTCGTCGAAGAGACGATTCTCGAGGAGGCCGCCGCCGAGGAGGCGGACGTGGTCGTCATCGGCAAGAAACAGGCGGGCCGGTGGCAGCGGATGATCCGCCGGGTCGTCGACGACCCCGACATCGAGGACTTCCTCGGGGAGGAACTCGACTGCCGGGTCCTCACTGTCTCTCCACAGCAGTGACCGGCCGTCTCCTGGATCGATCGCCCGTTGTCGACCCGGCAGTGACCCGCGGGCGGTCCCTGTGGCGGCTACTCGGGGTCGGACTCGCGGTCCGGCCGCCCGCCGTCCCCGGCTCGGCGCTCGGCCGGCCGTTCGGCCTCCCGCATTGCGACCTCCAGTTGGCCCGACGTCTCGTCGAAGTGGAGGTGCGAGTGAGGGTAGGCAATCTCCACGTCGGCGTCCTCGAGTGCGTCCCAGATCCGCGCCTGGAGGTTCGACCGGATGGTCTGGAGGCGGTAGGGCTCCTCTACCCAGTAGCGCAACCGCAACAGGACGCCGTGATCGCCGAAGTTCGCGATCAGACACTCGGGCTGGGCTGGGTAGCGGGCCGCGCCGATACGGATGCGCGGTCCCCCCTCGATCACTCCCTCCGTCTCGCGGGCGCTCCGCTTGACGAGCCGGCGGCCCGTCTCGATGTCGCTCTCGTAGGTGACCAGCACCTCCAGCGACTGGCGCGTGCGGGCGTCCTCTGCAGAGTAGTTGTACACGTCCCGCTCGCGGACGTTCCCGTTCGGGATGACCAGGAAGGTGTTGTCGAGCGTGAAGATCTTCGTGTACCGGAGGGTGATGTCCT
>CAZUVE010000050.1:0-16839 GCA_964623735.1 uncultured Halobacteriales archaeon
CCGCAGGGGACAGCGAGGACTGCTGTCGTCCGTTACCGGATCGATCGGGCGACTTCGGGCGCACGTCCCGGAACACAGCCACAGCAGTTCTTATAACCGTCCGGGCCACCGAGTAACGGGTATGGCGCAGTCCGCGCGGCTGCCGGGTGCCCCCGACGAGGACGCCCGCGTGATCTGTCACGTCGACGTCGACTGCTTCTACGCGGCCTGCGAACGTCTCCGGGAGCCGGCGTTGCGCGGCGAACCGGTCGTCGTCGGGATGGGGTACGAACCCGGGGAGACCCACGGTGCCGTCGCGACCGCGAGCTACGAGGCCCGCGAGTACGGCGTCGAGTCCGCCCAGGCAATCTCGGAGGCGCTCGACCTGTTGCCCCGGAAAGCCGAGGCCGCCGACGATCCCGACCTCGACGTCGACGACGCCGGCCACTACCGGCCGGTGGACATGGACTACTACGAGTCGGTCGCCGGTGACGTACAGCGACTCCTCGACGAGGCCGCCGGGACCGTCCGGGCAGTCAGTGTCGACGAGGCGTACCTCGACGTCACCGGTCGGGTGGGGTGGGACGGCGACCCCGGGTCGTTCGCCCGGGAGCTGAAGGCGCGGATCGACGAGGCGGTCGGTGTCACTGCGAGCGTCGGCGTCGCCCCGACGATGAGCGCCGCGAAGGTTGCGAGCGACCGCGACAAGCCGGACGGACTGGTGGTCGTCGAACCCGGGACGGTCCGGGACTTTTTCGCGCCCCTCCCCGTCGAGTCGGTCCACGGCGTCGGGCCCGTGACCGCCGCGGAGTTGCGGGACATGGACGTCGAGACAGCGGGCGACCTCGCGGCGGCGGACCCGGCGCAGATCGAGGAGCGGTTCGGCGAGCGGGGGCTCGAGGTGCGGCGGTTCGCCCGCGGGGAGGACGACCGGCGGGTCGAGCCGCGGGGCGACCCCAAGAGCCTCTCCCGGGAGTCCGCGTTCCCGGAGGCGACCGCGGATCCGGGCCGGCAGCGCGACCAGGTCCGGTCGCTGGCGACCTCGGTGGCCGAGCGGGCGACCCGGCGGGGGGCACTCTACCGGACAATCGGCCTCAAGGTCGTGACACCGCCGTTCGACGTCCACACCCGCGCCGAGACGCTCCCGGGGCCGGTCGACGACGCCGCCCTCGTGGGGGAGGTGGCCGTCGACCTCTTCGGGGAGTTCGCTGGGCAGGAGGTCCGAAAGCTCGGCGTCCGCGTCTCGAATCTCGCCTTCGCGGCCGGCGAGCAGACCGCCCTCGACAGCTGGGTCGACCCGGCGGACAGCCCGCCGAACGCGGCGACAGAGCGGGGCCGGGGGACGCGACAGTCGACGCTCGCGGAGTTCCGCTAGTCCAGGCCGCTCTCGAGGTTCTCCAGGAGTTTCCCGACGAACAGCCCCAGGCGTGGCGAGACGTCGTCGCTGTCGGGTGGTTCTGCGGGTTGGGCGGCGAGCGTCTCGACGAACCGCTCGGAGTGGGTCATCGCCTGCGTCACGTCCACCACGTCGACGGTCAGCCCCTCGTCGGACGTGTCCGCCTCGGAGTGGCGTTGCGTGTACTCCTCGGAGTAGCTGATCGTCCAGGAGGGGCCGCCGACGACATCGAGGGCGGCGTCGACGTCACCCACCTCGAGGCGACCCTCCTCGGTGCCGACGTAGATGGTCCCGTTCTCGACCTGTGTGGTGTATCGCATGCGTGATGGACAGTAGCCTCCATCTTTCTCGCGCGCTGTCATATACCTGTTCCCCGCGGTCCGTCACCCCTCGGTCACTTCGTCGACGCTCCCGGCGATGTCTTCCCCGATCCGCCAGAGGTACAGCGACGCGTAGCTCCGGTATGGGCGCCACCGGTCGGCCTCTTCGACCATCCCCTCGCGGGACAGGTCGCCGAACAGCGTCCGCATCCCCTTCCGGACTCCGAGGTCGCCGACCGGGAACACGTCGGGACGGCCGAAAGTAAAGAGCAACTGCATCCGCGCGGTCCAGGGACCGACGCCGGTGATCGCGGTGAGCGCGTCGACGATTCCCTCGTCGGACTGCCCCTCGAGGGCTGACTTGTCGTACCCCTCCGCGAGGAAAGTCTCGGCGGCGGCCCGGACGTAGCGGGTCTTCTGCCGGGAGAGGCCGGCCTCCTCGAGCGTCGTCCTGTCGGCTGCCAGTATTCCCTCGGGTGTCACCTCGACGGCCCCGAAGAGGCGCTCGCGGGTCGCCGCGGCCGAGGCCATCGACACCTGCTGGCGGAGAATCGAGACCACGAGCCGCCGGTAGAGATCGTCGCTCGGGTCGAGGCGCAGGGGGGCGTGGCGCTCGACGACGGGTCCGAGGGCGTCGTCGGCCTGGAGCGCGGTTGCGGCCCCGCGGTGGGTTGGCTCGTCGCGGCTGGCTCCGCCGTGGTTCGCGTCGCTCACCGCTCCTCGCTGTCCAGCACGCGGATCTGGTCGCCGCGGACCGTCACCGGGATGGGGACGGTCGCCTCGTACAGTTCGACCGTCACCTGGTCCTTGCCCTCGTCGATGCGCTGGACCTGGGCCTTCTCGCCCTTGAACGGGCCGGCGACGAGTTCGACGATGTCGCCCTCCGCGATGCCCTCGACGTCGGGTTTCGGCGAGAGGAAGTGTTCGACCTCCGAGAGGTTGCTCTTGCCGGGGACGACCCCGCGCATGTGGGGAATCTCGTCGGAGATGCGCTCGAAGACGGCGTCGCTGTCGGCCTCGACCATCACGTACGACGTGAGGGAGTCCGGCGCCAGCGCGGCGTGGATCGCCTCCTCCTCGCGGTTCATGATCATGTCCGCTACGGTGCGTTCCTGGCTGGCGGTGGTCTTGACGGCGTAGATCCCCATCACGGACCACCCGGGATCAGGAACATGAACACGTAGATCACAAAGCCCATGAAGCCGACCAGGAGGATACCGATGCCGGCGATTTTCGCCACCTGCGAGAACTCCTCCCAGGCGGGGGTACTCGCCAGCTTGAGCACCCGGACGTACGAACTGAGCTCTGTTGGTGTCTTCATGTGCTCGGATTGCCACTCGCTGCTTTTCTACCTATCGGTGCGTCCGGGGGCACGGCTGACTGGTGTCCACCATCGCTGTCGGGTCGCCCGCACGGGTTGCTGTCAGTATCACTCCCCGAGCGGGGTCCCGTCGGGCCGTTTCTGCCCCTCGGAATCGTGGACGACCACACCGCCGGCGTCCGCGGGTTCGTAGCCGTCACGGACCGCGATCGCCTCCTCGAGTTCCCGAATCGCCCGCTCTTTGAGTGCCTCTGCCAGTTCCTCGGCGTCTTCCCGCGGGATGTCCCGCCCCAGCCCCTCGCACTCGTGGGCCTGGACCGCGCCTCGTTGCTCGACGACACTCCCCATCGGCTCCCGGCCGAGTGCCCCCTCTCCGTTGTCGGCCACGGCCCGGACCGAGAACGGGTACGTCCGGCAGACGAGCGGGCGGTCGCCGTGGACAGTACAGGCCCCGACCCCCTCGGACTCCTCGTAGAAGACACAGTCCCCGCAGCTGTCGGTCTGGAGTGCCCACTCGAAGGTCTCGCCCGCCCCGTCCTCGAGGCCGTACGGCATCGGCCGGGCGACGTCCCGCCAGTCGTACGTGTCCTCGTCCTGGCCGGCCCCCCGCAGGCGGCGCACCTCGTCGGGAAACACCGTCGCGGTGTGGTCCTGGGTGTCGCCGTCGGCCTCGACGGCCTTGCAGCAGGCGCCACACCGGGTACACTCGAACCCGATGGCCTCGATTGCGTCGGCCAGGGCGTCTGTGTCGAGATCGCGCGCACCGGCGAGGTCCGCCTCGAGCGAGCGCATCTATCCGTGGTGGCGCCGGCCGACGTCGAGTGCTCCCCGGTTCTCGTGTTTCTCGCCGAACCAGCGGACGTAGCCGTTGAGGTCCTCGACGGCGAACTGTTCCCAGCCGAAATCTGTCTCGTGGAGGTCCCTGACGACCTCGACGTCGGCCGCCGCGAGGGTCTCGACCATCAGATCTGGTGTGAGCGCGTTCACTGTTACGTCTACCTCCGGGTACGGGCGGACCCAGCAAAACCGTTTGGGCGCCCTTCCCGCGCGTCGTGGACCGAAACCGTATTTGAGGGCGACCACATGTGTACAGATAGAACGTGCCGGCGCTTGCCGGTTCCGCCACACCACACATGACAGCTGTCGATAAGGTCTACAGGGTCCACTCAACGGTAGAGGTCCCCTACGGCGAGTTGGAGCGGTATCTCGAGGCGCCGACGTTGCCCGCAGGCGTCGAGCGTCTCGAGGTGACCCGTCGGGGCAACCAGCTGTTCATCGAGTCCGTCGCTGCCGACAACTCGGTCGGGAAGTACACGCCGACTGCGACGCTCCGGGCGACCGTGACCGACACCCGCGTCTACGAGTACGAGGGCGTCCGCTCGCGGACGGAACCGTCGACGCCCGACGACACGGAGCCGTCCTCGACGGTCGAGACGTTCGCGAACTTCAAGGGCCGCCTGGGGACCGTCATCAAGAACAGGGCGCTCCGCGGTGAGATGTTCGCCGTGTTGCGCGACGTCGCCGGGTTGGCCGACCGGGGACGGCTGACCGCGATTGTCGCCCGGGACGAGTCACTGGAGGCCGTCTCTATCAAGGACGGCGAGGACGTCCCCGCCATCATCGAGGTTGCGGAGAGCGAGGACCAGCAGATGGCGGCCGACGCACCGAACTGGCAGAACACGCGGCCGTGAGCGGTCCCCGGCAGCCACGACAGTCGACTATGTCCAGCTCCGAAACGCGGGACGCACTCCTGCGAGCGTTCGTCGAGTCGGACGTTTCGCCCGACGGGAAGTGGTGGCTCGACGTCCCGGTCGGGCTCTCTGTCGGCGACGAGGGGGCCTACGCGGTCGTCGACGCCGTCTGTCTCACCTCCCGCGAGCCGGAACTCCCGGAGGTCTACCCCGAGCACACCGGCGTTCCGTACGTTGTCCACCGTGGCGACCAGGAAGCCGGCGTCACGAAGGTCGACACCTTCCGGACGCTCCGCCGGCGGGACACCTTCGCCGAGGAGACGGCGGTCATCGTCGCCGTCGACCCCGGCGCGTCGTCGGTGGGCGCCGTCGGCGACCTGCTCGCCTACCGGGAACTCCTCGAGGCGGACTGGGACTGGGAACTCGAGGAACTGGTGCTGGTCAGCGACGAGGACAGCGACCACGTCAACCACGTCTGCCGGGCGTTGGGTGTGCGGGCGATGCGGGTGGCGTGACCGGAACGGCGCGCCCGTTCGGGAGGGCGAACAGCCGTGATATTGCGTCCCACCGCGGGCGCGAAACGCGGAGTTTTTACGTCCGGACGGGGGAGTAATCGCTACAGTCTAGTGGCGCGACGCGGAAGCGTCACGGTATGACAGTCAGCGTACTCGTGCCGTCGTCCCTCTGCCGGGAGGCCGAGGACAAACGCGAGGCGACTCGCAAACTCGGCTACGTGGCCCGCGCGGCCGCGGTCTTCCGGGTCGACCGACTCACCGTCTACCCCGACCCGGGCGGCGAGCGGCAGTGGGGCGGCGGGTTCGTCGACACCGTGTTGCGGTACGCCGCCACACCTCCCTACCTCCGAAAGGCGGTCTGGGACAGGCGGGACGAACTGGAGTACGCGGGCGTCCTGCCGCCGCTCCGCGTGCGTTCACGGACCGGCTCCGGATCCGAGGGTTCGGGGTCGTCAAGACAGGGAATCGTGACCGAGGTCGGATCTGATGGGCGCGTTCGGGTCAATTGCGGACTGCAACACCCGGTCTCCCTGCCCGTTCCCTCCGGAATGGAGGTCGGGGAGGGGGAGCGCGTCACCGTCAGGGTCTCTTCGCGAGAACCGGTCCGGGCGAAACTCACGAGCGAGCCCTCGCCGGGCTTCGCCGTCGACGCCACGGACCTCGATACGGCACTCGTCCGCGACGACGCTGGCCTCGCCATCGCGTCGTCGCGACACGGCGAGGAACTCGACGCCGCACGTCTCGGCCGGCTGGCCGGGGCGGTCCGGACCGGTGCGGAAGCCGGTTCCGGGGGCAGTCGAGCGACAAACCCGCGAGACGACGAGCCGGAGATGACAGTCGCGTTCGGTGCGCCCGAGCGCGGCCTGCCGGAGATACTCGGCAGCGGCCCGGACGCCGTGCCCGCGGGGGCTGACGCCTCCGGGGACGGCGAGGCCGCCGGAGAGACCGGCACAGCGGGTCGGTTCGACCGCTGGCTGAATACGATTCCGAACCAGGGCAGCGAGACCGTGCGGACGGAGGAAGCGATGTTCGCAACCCTCGCCTGCCTGACCCTCACGGAGTGAGACAATGCCACAACCAGACAGACCACGCAAAGGCTCGCTGGGCTTCAGCCCGCGTTCGCGTGCGGCCGACGAGACGCCGCGCTTCGGGAGCTGGCCGGACGACGACGGCCAGCCCGGCCTGCAGGGCTTTGCCGGCTACAAGGCCGGGATGAGCCACGTCGTCATGATCAACGACGAGCCGGACTCCCCACGGCAGGGAATGGAGGAAACCGTCCCCGTGACGATCCTCGAGACCCCGCACGTGCGGGTTGTCGCTCTGCGAGCTTACGAGGACACGCCGTACGGCGCGCGTCCGCTCACGGAGGTCTGGGCCGACGACTTCCACCCGGAACTCGACCGCGCCCTCGACCTCCCGGAGAGCCACGACGCCGACGCCGCGGAGGAACAGATTCGTGACGCGCTCGCCGACGGCGAGCTGGCGGACGTCCGCGCGATAACGCACACCGTCCCCGGCGACCTGACGGGTGTGCCCAAGAAACGACCCGACGTGATGGAAAACCGGATCGGCGGCGGCTCGCTCGACGACCGCGTCGAGTTCGGCCTCGACCGGGTCGGCGGCGAGTACACCGTCACCGACGTGTTCCGCGCCGGCGAGTACGCCGACGTCGCCGCGGTCACGAAAGGCAAGGGTACCCAGGGCCCCGTCAAGCGGTGGGGCGTCCAGAAGCGCAAGGGCAAACACGCCCGCCAGGGCTGGCGCCGGCGCATCGGCAACCTCGGCCCCTGGAACCCCTCGCGGGTCCGTTCGACGGTCCCACAGCAGGGTCAGACCGGCTACCACCAGCGCACCGAACTCAACAAGCGCCTGATCGACCTCGACGACGGCGACGTCACCGTCGACGGCGGCTTCGTCAACTACGGCGAGGTCGACGGCCCGTACGCGCTGGTCAAGGGCTCGGTTCCGGGCCCGGAGAAGCGGCTCGTCCGCCTGCGCCCGGCAGTGCGGCCGAACAACCAACCGCGCCTCGACCCCGAGGTGCGGTACGTCTCGCAGGCAACCAACCAGGGACAGGGATAACATGAACGCAACAGTACACGACCTGGACGGAGCGGACGCGGGGGAGGTCGACCTTCCCGGCGTCTTCGAGACGCAGTACCGCCCGGACCTCGTCCAGCGGGCCGTTCTCGCCGCCCAGGCAAACAGGAAACAGGACTACGGGGCCGACGACCACGCGGGGATGCGAACGCCCGCGGAGTCGTTCGGCAGCGGGCGCGGCATGGCCCACGTGCCACGCGAAGGTGGCCAGGCCCGGCGCGTCCCCCAGACTGTCGGGGGCCGCACGGCCCACCCGCCCAAACCCGAGAAGGATCGCTCGTTCGACCTCAACGACAAGGAACGCAAGCAGGCGGTCCGCTCGGCGGTTGCGGCCACCGCCGACGCCGACCTCGTCTCGGAGCGCGGTCACGTCTTCGACGAGGACGTCGAGTTGCCGGTCGTCGTCGACGACGCGTTCGAGGAACTGACGAAGACCAGGGAGGCCGCCGAGGCACTCGCGGCGCTGGGCGTACACGCAGACGTCGAGCGCGCAGACGACGCGACAATCCGGGCCGGCCGCGGATCGACGCGCGGCCGGGCCCACCGGCGGCCCACGTCGGTCCTGGTCGTCACGAGCGAGGAGCCGTCGCGGGCGGCTCGCAATCTCGCGGGTGCAGACGTTGCGACTGCCCGGGAGGTCGACGCGGAGGACCTCGCGCCGGGCGGCCAGCCCGGCCGGCTGACGGTCTGGACGGAGAGTGCAGTCGCGGAGGTGGCACAGCGATGACGATCAAACACCCACACGTCACAGAGAAGGCCGTCGACAAGATGGACTTCGAGAACAAGATGCAGTTCGTCGTCGACATCGACGCCGACAAGCCCGAGATCGCGGACGCGATCGAACAGCAGTTCGACGTGACCGTCAGGAGTGTGACGACGATGATAACGCCACAGGGCGAGAAGAAGGCGACAGTCCAGCTCTCGGCGGACGACGACGCCCAGGAGATCGCCTCCAGGATCGGGGTGTTCTGACCGTGGGACGACGCATCCAGGGCCAGCGGCGCGGCCGCGGTTCGCCCACGTTCAGGGCCCCCTCCCACCGCTACAAGTCCGACCTCTCGCACCGCAACGTCGAGGAGGGCGACGTCGTCTCGGGGACGATCGTAGACGTCGAACACGACCCCGCCCGGTCGGCGCCGGTCGCGGCCGTCGAGTTCGAGGACAGCGGGGGACAGAGCCACTCCGGCGACAGCGACCGCCGGCTGGTGCTCGCGCCCGAGGGCGTGGGCGTCGGCGACGAGATCCAGGTCGGCGTCTCTGCGGCCATCGAGCCGGGCAACACGCTCCCCCTGGCAGAGATCCCGGAGGGCGTACCCGTCTGTAACGTCGAGGCAAACCAGGGCGACGGCGGCAAGTTCGCCCGCGCCTCGGGCGTGAACGCGACGCTGCTGTCCCACGAGCGCAACGTGGCCGTGGTACAGTTGCCGAGCGGCGACGTCAAGCGTCTGGACCCGCAGTGTCGCGCGACAATCGGCGTGGTCGCCGGCGGCGGCCGGACCGAGAAGCCGATGCTCAAGGCCGGCAACAAGTACCACAAGGCCCGGGCTCGCGGGACGAAGTACCCGACGGTCCGGGGCGTAGCGATGAACGCGGTCGACCACCCGTTCGGTGGCGGCGGCCGCCAGCACCCCGGCAAACCCAAGTCGATTTCGCGGAACGCACCCCCGGGACGGAAGGTGGGGGACATCTCCTCGCGGCGCACCGGCCGCGGTGGTAACGAATGAGTTCCGACTACCAGATCGGCCACGAGGGCGAGTTCACCTACCGTGGCCACACGCTAGACGAGTTGCAGGAACTCGACGTCGAAGAAGTCGCGGAACTGCTCCCCGCACGCCAGCGGCGAACAATCGAGCGCGGCCTGTCGGTCGAACACGAGAAGCTCCTCGAGGCGGCCCGCGAGGCCGGCGAGGAGGAGACCGCAAACGACCCGATCCGGACCCACCTGCGGGACATGCCGATTCTCCCGGAGATGGTCGGGATCACGTTCGCGGTCCACACCGGTCAGAGCTTCGAGCGCGTGAACGTCCAGCCGGAGATGCTGGGCCACTACCTCGGGGAGTTCCAGCTCACCCGGGGGGAGGTCGAGCACGGCCAGGCCGGAATCGGAGCGACACGCTCCTCGAAGTTCGTACCCCTCAAGTAACATGGGAATCAGCTACTCAGTCGACGCCGACCCGGACACGACGGCCAAAGCGATGCTCCGGGAGCGGCAGATGAGCCTCAAGCACAGCAAGGCCCTCGCCCGCGAGATCAAGGGCACGACGGCGGGCGACGCCGTCGACTACCTCGAGGCGGTTGTCGAGGGCGAGCAGGTCGTCCCGGTCAAACAGCACAACGCAGGCGTCGGTCACAAGAGCGGTGTCGACGGCTGGGACGCCGGTCGCTACCCCGAGAAGCCGGCCGGAGCGTTCCTCGACCTGCTGGAGAACGCCATCAGCAACGCAGACCACCAGGGGTTCGACGGCGAGGCAATGGAGATCATGCACGTCGCCCCCCACAAGGTCGGCGAGAACCGCGGCCGCAAGCCCCGGGCGATGGGCCGGGCCTCGGAGTGGAACACCCCCGAGGTCGACGTCGAGTTGATCCTCGAACAGGAGGAGGGCGAGTAGATGGCAGACGAACAGCAGTTCATCGAGGACGGCCTCCAGCGGACACAGATCGACGAGTTCTTCGCAGACGAACTGGGTCGCGCGGGTTACGGCGGCATGGAGGTCGCAAAGACGCCGATGGGGACCCAGAT
This sequence comes from uncultured Halobacteriales archaeon, assembly GCA_964623735.1. Lineage (GTDB taxonomy): Archaea > Halobacteriota > Halobacteria > Halobacteriales > Haloarculaceae > SW-9-67-25. The sequence continues at coordinate 10,063 of CAZUVE010000050.1, forward strand.
CGTCCTCATGGCAGAGAAGCCGGGCATGGTCATCGGCAAGGGCGGGAAGAACATCCGCAAGATCACCGACACCCTGGAGACGGAGTTCGACCTCGACGACCCGCAGATCGACGTCCAGGAGGTCGACGAACCGGACCTGAACGCCCGCATCGTCGCCGACCGCCTCGCGAACGCCTTAGAGCGGGGCTGGTACTTCCGGAAGGCCGGCCACACCACTATCGACCGCATCATGGAGGCCGGCGCCCTCGGCGCCGAAATCGTCCTGTCGGGGAAGGTGACGGGCGCACGCTCGCGCGTCGAGAAGTTCAACCGCGGGTACATCAAGCACAACGGCGAACCCGCAGAGGAGATCGTCGACTACGGGGTCGCGACCGCGGTGATGAAACTCGGCACCATCGGCGTACAGGTGCGGATCATCCCGCCCGACGCCGAACTCCCCGACGACTTCGAGATCTACGAGGACGTCGAGGTCTCCGAGTACGTCGAGGAGAGCGAAGGTGTCGACGAGTTGCTCGCCGGGGAGGCCGACGGTGAACCCGGGGCGGCACCGGAACCGAGCGTCGGCGCCCCGCCAGACGGCGAGTCGGGCACCGCCGGCGGTCCGGACGACGCCGCCGTCGAAGAGGAAGTCGTCGAGGAGGAGTTCGCGGAACCGGAGACGCCCGACGGATCGGACGTCGAGGAGGAACTCGACGACCTCGCGGCCGACGTCGAGGAGGAACTCGACGAGGAGACCGAGGCCCAGGCCGAGGAACTGATGGAGGAGATGGACGAGGGCGAGGAGGGTGACGGATGACGATCCTCTACCCCGAGGAGGTCCGGGACATGACGCCGGCCGAGCGGCAGGCCGAACTCGAGAACCTGGAGACGGAGTTGCTCAACGAGGAGTCGGTGATCGCGGCGGGCGGGATGCCGGAGAACCCGGGTCGACTCGAGGAACTCCGGCGGACCATCGCCCGCATCAAGACCATCCAGCGCGAGGAAGGCGACGTCGAGGGGGCGGAGTGATGGCGCTGACGCCAGAGACGCTCCCGCGACACGAACTCGTCGGCCTCGACGTCGAGGTGGTCTCGGCCCCGAATCCCGACATCGTCGGGATCGGCGGCGAAGTCGTCGAGGAGACAACGGAGACGCTCGGCGTCGAGCGGCGAGCAGGGGACGGGGACGGGGACGGAGAGTCGCGGGTGTCCCGCGTACCCAAGGCCGGCGCGACGTTCGCGTTCGACCTGCCCGACGGGACCCGCGTCACAGTCGAGGGCGAGCGACTCGTCGCCCGCCCGGCCAGACGCACGGAACAGACAGGTGATTCACGATGGCGCTAGGACTGAACGTACAGGAACCAGCAGAGGCGTGCGACGACGGGAACTGCCCGTTCCACGGGACGCTGTCCGTGCGCGGGCAGACGATCGTCGGCGACATCGCCTCCACGGAGATGGACAAGACCGTCGTCGTCGAGCGCGAGTACGACGTGACGGTAGAGAAATACGACCGCTTGATGAAGCGGCGCAGCCGGATCCCGGCCCACGCACCCCCGTGCATGGACGTGGAGGTTGGCGACGAGGTCACGATCGCAGAGACACGACCGCTCTCGAAGACGAAGAGCCACGTCGTCGTGAGTGTGGCCGCGGACGAGGCCACGGTACTCGCGAGCGGCGCGAGCAGCGAGCAGGGAGGTGACGAGTGATGGAGGCGCTGAACGCCGAGGTCACGCCAGGCCTGGAGAAGGGATCGCTGGTGACGTGTGCCGATAACACGGGCGCACGCGAACTGAAGGTCGTCAGCGTCGACGGCTACTCCGGGACGCTCAACCGGCACCCGAAGGCCGGCCTCGGCGACAAGGTGACGGTTTCGGTGACCAAAGGCACTCCGGAGATGCGCCGGCAGGTGTTGAACGCAGTGATCGTCCGCCAGCGAAAGCCGATCCACCGGCCGGACGGCACCCGCGTGAAGTTCGAGGACAACGCCGCGGTCATCGTCGACGAGAACGACGACCCCCGGGGGACGGAACTCCGGGGTCCCATCGCACGGGAGGTCGCCGAGCGGTTCGGAAGTATTGCGTCAGCAGCCACAATGATAGTATGAGCGAGCAACCACGCAAACAACGGAAACGGCAGGCCGAGGCCCCGCTGCACGAGCGCCACTCGCAGGTCCGTGCCACGCTGTCGGAGGATCTGCGCGACCAGCACGGTCAGCGCTCGGTCCGGGTCAACCAGGGCGACACCGTCGAGGTGATGCGCGGCGACTTCGCCGGCGAGGAGGAGTCGGTCATCGACGTCGACCTGAAGGACGCGACCGTCCACGTCGAGAACGTCACTCTCGAGACAGCAGACGGCGAGGAGGTCCCACGTCCCATGGACGCGAGCAACCTCCGCGTGACGGACCTGGACCTCTCGGACGACGAGCGGCAGGCCCGGCTGGAATCGGAGGAGAAAAGCGCATGACCAACCACCAGAAACGGCTGTCTGCGCCGCGGCGGTGGCCCGTCGAACGCAAGACAGAGACGTTCACAGTCAAGGCCGACGCCGGCCCGCACGGCGAGGCGGGGGTTCCCGTGCTCGTCGTGTTGCGGGACGTGCTCGGGTACGTCGACTCCCGGAAGGAGGCCCGGTACGCCCTCAACCAGGACAACGTCGTCATCAACGGGACGGCGGTCTCGGACGAGGAGCGCCCGGTCGGGATGTTCGACATCCTCGCGTTCACCGAGCGCGGGGAGTACTACCGCGTGTTCCCCGGCGAGGGCGGCCGGCTCGCGCTGACGCCCATCGACGCCGAGGCCGCGGGGAGCAAGCTGGGCAAGATCGTCGACAAGCGCCACGTCCCCGGCGGCGACGTCCAGATGACGCTGCACGACGGGCAGACGCTGCTGGTCGACGAGGACGGCTACGACCCCGGTGACTCGATCGTGGTCGCCAACGAGCGCAGCGAGGCGTCGGCCGACGCCCCGGAGGCGAGCGGCGACGAGCCGCAAGCGGGCGAAATTGTCGCCCACTTCGAGTACGGGGAAGGGGCGCTCGTGACCGCGGTCGACGGCTCCCACGCCGGCGAGATCGGCCGCGTCGAGGAGATCCGGGTGACGCCCGGCAGCGCCCACAACAACGTCGTCGCGTCCCAGGACGACGTCCCGGGCGTCTCCGGCGACGGGTTCGAAACCGTCGAGGAGTACGTCGTCGTCATCGACGAGAACTTCATCGAGGGTGCCGAGGAGAGCGAGAACGGGACAGCGGCAGACACGCAGTCCGAAGCCGGGGCCGACAACGACGAGCAGGGAGGTGACGACGAGTGAGCTCCGGGACCGGTGCGGACGCGGAGTTCCACGAGATGCGCGAGCCCCGCGTCGAGAAGGTCGTCGTCCACATGGGCGTCGGCCAGGGCGGGGTCGAACTCGGCAACGCAGAGGCGATCCTGACGGAGGTCACGGGACAGCAGCCCGTCCGGACGACGGCGACGGCGACCGAGCCGGAGTTCGACATCCGCGAGGGCGACCCGATCGGCGCGAAGGTGACGTTGCGCGGGGGCCGCGCGGCCGAGTTCCTTGAGACGGCCCTGTCGCTGGTCGACCTCTCGCAGCCGCAGTTCGACGAGACGGGGAACTTCAGCTTCGGGGTCACCGAGCACACGGACTTCCCGGGCCAGGAGTACGACCCGACGGTCGGCATCTACGGGCTGGACGTGACAGTCAACCTCGTGCGCCCGGGCTACCGGGTCGCAAAGCGGGACAAAGCCTCGCGTTCGATCCCCTCGAACCACCGTCTCGACGTCGCCGACGCGGTGGCGTTCGTCGAGGACACCTTCGACGTGGAGGTCGACGCATGAGCGGGAGCGAAAGCGAGTCGGAGACGGGCGAGCAGGCAGCAAAGCGGACCGAACAGCTCCGGGAGTGCCAGCGCTGCGGGCGCGAGCAGGGCCTTGTCGGCAAGTACGACATCTGGCTGTGCCGGCAGTGCTTCCGCGAGGTCTCCCGGGGCATGGGATTCAAGAAGTACTCATGACGAGCACGGACCCACTCGCCAACGCGCTGTCGAGCGTGAACAACGCCGAGAGCGTCGGCCACCTGAGACAGACAGTATCGCCCGCCTCGAACGAGATCGGCAGTGTCCTCGAGGTCTTCTACGACCGCGGGTACATCGACGGCTTCCAGTACGTCGACGACGGCAAAGCCGGCGAGTTCGAGGTCGAACTGAAAGGATCTATCAACGAGTGTGGCCCCGTCAAGCCCCGCTACTCCGCGACAGCCGACGAGTTCGAGAAGTGGGAGAAACGCTTCCTCCCTGCCCGCGACTACGGGACGCTCGTCGTCACGACCTCGCGTGGCATCATGAGCCACTACGAGGCGCGCGAGCGGGGCGTCGGGGGCCAGGTCGTCGCATACGTGTACTAATGACACGAACAGAACTCCAGACACCGGACGAGGTGAGCGCCGAGGTCGACCACCTCGACCTCACCGTCGAGGGACCGAACGGCAGTGTCACGCGCCGCCTGTGGTATCCCGACATCTCGGTCGCAATCGAGAGCGTTCCGGCGACGCCGGAACGGAGCGAAACCGTCGACGCGGTCGTCATCGAGAGCGACGCCGACGACGCGAAGACGATGTCGACGCTGGGGACCTTCGAGAGCCACGTCAGGAACATGTTCTACGGCGTGACCGAGGGCTGGGAGTACGAGATGGAAGTCTTCTACTCCCACTTCCCGATGCAGGTTTCCGTCGAGGGCAACGAGGTCGTCATCGAGAACTTCCTCGGCGAGCGCGCGCCGCGACGGACGCAGGTCCACGGCGACACCGAGGTCGAGGTCGACGCAGAGCGGGTGACGCTGCGCGGACCGGACATCGAGGACGTCGGCCAGACCGCTGCCGACATCGAGCAACTGACACGCGTCAAGGACAAGGACGTCCGCGTCTTCCAGGACGGCGTCTACATCACTGGCAAACCCAACCGGGGTGAGGCCTGATGGCCGACGACAACGACGTCGAGGATCTGACGGACATCGGCGGCGTCAGCGAGGAGACGGCGGCGGCGCTGCGCGAGGCCGGCTACGGGTCGGTCGCGGACCTCCGGGGCGCGAGCCAGGACGACCTCTCGGAGGTCGAGGGCGTCAGCACCGCGCTTGCGGCCCGTATCAACGCCGACGTCGGCGACGTCGAGATCGACGAGGACGCCGGGGCAGACGTCGAGACAGCCGAGACCGAAACCGAGGCCGGGGGAGACGAGGACGAGGACGACGAAGAGGCTCCCGAAGCGGTAACAGACGAGGACGGAGGCCCAGAGGCACTGACCGACATCAGCGGCGTCAGCGAGGAGAAGGCGTCGGTGCTGCGCGAGGCGGGCTACGAGACAATCGACCAGGTCCGGGGCGCGAGCCAGGACGACCTCTCGGAGGTCGAGGGCATCGGCATGGCCCTGGCGGCCCGGATCAAGGCCGACGTCGGCGACCTGGAGGTCACCGAGGAAGTCGAGGCCGAGGTCGAGGAGGAAGCTCCGGAACCCGAACCCGGCGAGGAGGTCGAAACCGAACTCCGCCCGCGGGGGCTGGTCGAGAAGACGCCCGACCTGGACGCGGAGGCCGAGCGGCTCCTGGCACAGCGCAAGCGCCAGGGCAAGCCGCAGTTCAACCGCCAGGACCACCACAAGAAAAAGCGCGTCCCGACCTCGTGGCGCCGGCCGCGGGGCAACCTCTCGAAGCAACGCCTCGGGATCAAGGGCAAGGGCGACACCGTCGAGGCAGGTTACCGGACGCCAACCGAGGTCCGGGGGCTCCACCCCTCGGGCTTCGAGGAGGTTCGCGTCCACAACGTCGACGGTCTCGAGGGCGTGGACGGCGACACGCAGGCCGTCCGGATCGCCTCGACGGTCGGCGGCCGCAAGCGCGAGCGCATCGAGGAGACCGCGGAGGACCGCGGGATCCGTGTGCTCAACCCGACCTACGAGGAGGTGGAGGTCGAATGACGAACCTCAGCGCACAGAAGCGGCTGGCCTCGGAGGTGCTCGAAGTAGGGAAGAACAAGGTCTGGTTCGACCCCGACGCACAGGGCGAGATCGCGGAGGCGATCACCCGCGCGGACATCCGCGAACTGGTCGCGGACGGAACCATCCGGGCCGAGGAGCCGTCGGGCAACTCGCGCGGTCGTGCCCGGGAGCGCAAGCAGAAGCGCTCGTACGGCCACCAGAGTGGTCCCGGCTCCCGGAGGGGCAAGGCCGGCGGCCGGCAGGACGAGAAGGAGAACTGGCAGTCGCGGATCCGCGCACAGCGGGAGTACCTGCGCGACCTCCGCGACGACGGCGACCTCCCCCGGTCGGCCTACCGGGACCTCTACGACAAGGCCGGCGGCGGCGAGTTCGACTCCCTCGCCGACCTGCAGCGGTTCATCGACGACAACGACTACGGTGAGAACAATGGCTAGTGGACCACGCTACACAGTGCCGATGCGGCGGCGCCGCGAGGCCCGAACGGACTACCACCAGAGGTTGCGCCTGCTGAAATCCGGCAAACCACGCCTCGTTGCTCGCAAGAGCAACAAGCACGTCAGGGCGCAGCTGGTAACCACCGGGTCCCAGGGCGACCGGACAGTCGCCGCGGCCCACTCGGGCGACCTCCGGGAGTACGGCTGGGAGGCGCCGACGGGCAATATGCCCGCGGCGTACCTGACCGGCCTGCTCGCCGGGCTTCGGGCGCTCGAGGCGGGCCTCGCGGAGGCGGTGCTCGACATCGGCCTCAACTCCCCGACGCCGGGGAGCAAGGTATTCGCAGTACAGGAAGGTGCAATCGACGCTGGACTCGACA
>CAZUVE010000051.1:0-16563 GCA_964623735.1 uncultured Halobacteriales archaeon
GACGGCCGCGTACGACCGCCGTTTGGCCTGTGTCCCCTCGCCGGGGTTGTTGATGATGTACGGGTAGACGTTCGGGACGTCGTCGACGAGCTGGTCGGGCGCGCTCTCGCCGTTCAGCCCGACGGTCTTGCCCGGCAGCCACTCCAGGGAGCCGTGTGTACCCAGGTGGACGACGGCGTCCGCGGCGAAGTCGTTGCGCAGCCACCTGTAGAAGGCCACGTAGTCGTGTGGCGGCTGGAGGTTCGAGTCGTGGTACACCTTCGAGGGGTCCATCCCGAACCCGCGCGGGGGCTGGACCGTGACGAGGACGTTCCCGAACTCCACGCCCGGGATAGCAAAGGGGCGGTCGGGCGGGTCGCCCCACTCCTCGCGGACCTGCTCCTGGAAGCGCTCGTCGGTCCCGGCGAACCACTCGCGGTACTGCTCCTGCCCGACGACGTCGACCGACTGTTCGCGGACGTCCTCGGGCGCGACCCACCGGTCGTCCAGGGTGAGTTGCGCGGTCAGCCGGTCGACGAGCGCCTGGCCGTCCGCGGGCTGGCTGCCGGCTCGCGGGGCGCTTTGCTCTCCGCTCGCTTCTCCCGGGGCGCGTGGCGCCTCGCCACCGAGGTCGTATCCGCGCGCGGCGAGTTCATCGAGCAGATTCACCGTGCTCTCGGGGCTGTCCAGGCCGAAGGCGGTGCCGATGCCGTCGTCGCTGGGCGGGTAGTTGTGCAGGACGACAGCGACCCGCTTCTCGCCGTTGTCGAGGTGGCGCAGGCGCGCCCAGTTGACCGCCAGTCGCGCGGCGTGGTCGACGCGGTCCTCGACCGGAAAGTGCTGTTTGGGCGCGCTGCCGATGCCCGCCTCGTCGTCGGTGCGCTCCTTGCCGCTGATCGGGTGGGTGATGACGTTGCCGTCGAACTCCGGCAGGGCGACCGAGAGGGCGAGTTCGAACCCCATCACGCCCGTGTCACTCGACTGGTAGCGCGAGCGCGAGCGCATCGTCGTCACGGTCTGGACCACCGGGACGCCCAGCCTGTCGAGGAAGACGTCCTCGGCGCTCTCGCCCTCGTCGCTGGCGTCCCGTCCGCGCTCGTCCATCGACAGCGAGAACATGAACGAGGAACAGACGGCGTCCACGATGGGGTCGCCCGCGTCGTCCAGCAGCCAGTTGTCGGTCACCCACTCGGCGTCCTCCTGGCCCGCCTCGTCGCTGGCGGGATTGCAGAAGACGGGCAGTGCGTTCGCGCCCTGTTCCTCGATGGCGCGGACCTGTGCGTCCACGTAGCGGGTGTTCTCGTGGGTCCAGTGGGACTCGTAGAACCACACCGCGATTGTCGGCTTCCCGGGATCCAGTTGTGCGGACAGTTCCTCGTAACTCGCGCCCGGGTGGTCGGGGTGGTAGACCCCCTCCGTGGGGAGTGTCACGGGGTCGTCGTACTCCCGGGAGATGTCGCCGTGTTCGTCGACGAGGAAGCGGAGACAGTTGGCGATGTTCGCCGTTCCGCCCCTCTCCAGGTACTCGTAGGCCCGCTCGCGCTGCTCTCCGGGCACGGTCGTGTCCTCGAAGGCGTAGGCGTCGCCGGTCGACTTCACGACCAGCGGGACGCCCGCCTCCCGGAGGCGTTCGACCGCGCGGTCGTACCCGGGCATGCTCTCCTCGGAGCCGTGCAGCCAGAACACAACTGCGGTTGCGTTCTCGAGTTGGTCGACGAACGCCGCGACGTCGGTCTCGTCGTCGAAGTCGCCCTCCGATCGTACCGTCAGATCCGCCTCGACGCGCGCTGCGGCGCGCTGGACGGCACCCAGTTCGTTCTCTGTCGCCGTGTACAGTCCGATGTGGGGCATAAGCTTGTTAAACCTCGATTGCTACTAATACAAGTATGGTTGAACCACGCCGGGCGCAAAAAACTTCCGGCGAGCTGTCGTTCTCGGCGGTGGTCGGGCAGTCCGGGATGAAGGAGGCGTTGCTGGCCGTGGCGGCCGACGACGGACTCGACGGGCTGCTGGTGCGGGGCGAGAAGGGCACGGCCAAGTCGACGACGGTGCGTGCGCTCGCGGACCTGTTGCCGGAGCAACGCGCAGTCGCGGACTGCCCGTACGGCTGTGCACCCGACGACACCGACCTGCAGTGTTCGGACTGCCGGGAGCGGGCGGACCCGCCCGTCGAGACGCGGCCGGTGCCGCTGGTGACGCTCCCGCTCGGCGCCACGCGGGAGCGCGTCGTCGGGACACTCTCGGTCGCAGACGCGCTCGACGGCGACTACGAGTTCGAGCCGGGCCTGCTCGCGCGGGCCAACCGCGGCGTCCTCTACGTCGACGAGGTGAACCTGCTCGACGACCATCTCGTGGACGTGGTGCTGGACGCGGCCGCGAGCGGCCGGAACCGCGTCGAGCGCGACGCGGTCAGCGTCTCCCACCCCGCGGCGTTCACGCTCGTCGGGACGATGAACCCCGAGGAGGGCGACCTCCGGCCGCAGTTGCGGGACCGGTTTGCCCTCCAGGCGACCGTGACGGCCTGCGAGGAGGTCGACGACCGCGTCGCAATTGTCGAGCGCGCCCTGGGACGCGGCGGGGACGATTCCGACGGCGACGCGGCGGTCCGCGAGCGCCTCGTGGGTGCGCGCGAGCGTCTCGACGGCGTGGATCTTCCGCGGCAGTCCGTCGCCGACATCGCGGAACTCTGCCGGGACGCGGGCGTCGACGGCCACCGCGGGGACATCGCAACGGCCCGGGCGGCCCGGGCGTTCGCGGCGCTGGATGGCCGCTCCGCGGTCTGTGAGGACGACCTGCGGCGCGCGGCCGAACTCGCGTTGCCCCACCGGCTCCGCTCCCGGCCCTTCGAGGACGCCCCCGGGACCGACGAGGTGGTCGACGACCACTTCGACGACGACGGGAACGAGGAGGGTGACGAGAGAGGCGACGGGGACGGGTCGGACGCGGACGACACGGAGGAAGGCGATCCCGGGGACGGGAGAGAGAGCACCGACGGGGAGAACCGGTCACCGGCGCCCGCAAGCGACGGGTCGGGACCCGACACGGACGGCGGCTCCCGGGGAGCCGAGCAGTCTCGGACAGGGGAGGGGGAGTCAGAAGGATCCGACGAGGACGCCGGAGGCGGCGACGAACCGGGAGACGCAGACCGGGAAGAGGAGGGGACACCGCTGGTTCCCGGTCAGTCCCGGAGCGCGGTCGCAGACGCCGGCGAGAGCGGAGCGCCGGACCTCCCGTCGCCGGACGCCGGGAGCAGGGCCGGGACACCGGGATCGCGCTCGCCGGACCGGCCGGGTGTCGACCGGCGCGGCCCGCGCGTCCGGACACGCCGTCCCGACGACCCCTCGTCGGTCGACGCCGCTGCCTCCGTCAGAGCGGCCGCAGGGCGGGGGGCCGACGGAGTCGAGTCCCGCGACCTCCGGGAGTCGGTGCGCGCGGGCGAGAGCGCGGCACTGGTGGTGTTCGCCGTGGACGCGAGCGCGTCGATGCGCCCCGCGATGCGCGCTGCGAAGGGCACCGTCCTGACACTCCTGGAGGACGCGTACCAGGGGCGCGACGAGGTGGCGTTCGTCGCATTCGCGGGCGATGACGCCGAGGTGCTGCTGCCGCCGACCGACAGTGTCACGCTGGCAGCGCGTCACCTCAAGGACCTGCCCACGGGTGACCGGACACCGTTGCCCGCCGGCCTCCGGGCCGCCCGGGAGGTCCTCGAACGCGCCGACCCCGCCGCCGGCGTGGTTGTCCTCGTGACCGACGGCCGGGCCAACGCCGCGGCGAACCCGGTCGCGGACACCCGCGCCGCCGCGCGCGGCCTCGCGACCCGCGACCCGAAGGTGCTCGTCGTCGACGCCGGTGACGGCGACCGCGCGGCGCTGACCGACCTCGTGGTCGAGGAGACCGGCGCCGACCGCGTCGCGCTCGAGGCCCTCTCGGCCGACCGCGTCGACGCCGCTGCCGGCCGGGCGCGTGAAACTCAGCTTTGATCGAGAGGAAAGTTTTTCAATCTTGGTTGTATTAGGACAAACGTGATTTCAGAAACGCCTACAGTTTCGGACCGGTTCGCGCAGGTACGGCACGAGTTGACGGCGCGGGAGGTGGCGGTCGGGCTCGCGGCGATCGCGGCACTCGGGTTCGCGTTGCTCGTGTTGCAGGAGCCGCTGGCCCACGACGCGTTGCACAACTTCCGCCACTCCGCGGGGGTCACCTGTCACTGATGTTTCGCTCGTACGTCGAACGCGGCCTGGGCGCCGGGGCTGCCGGCGGCCTCGCGTTCGGGCTGTTCGTGGCCGTCGTCGGGAACCCGCTCGTCGGGTACGCCGAGAAGCTGGGCCACGCCGGGGAGGAGAGCGGCGTCCACGGGAGCGAGAGTGTCGTCTCGGACGCCGTCGCGAACCTCGTCAGCGTCGGCGGTGGCGTCCTCTGGGGACTGTTTCTCGGAACCGTCGCCTTCGGCGCCGTCTACTACTTCCTGGAGCCGGCGATCCCGGGGACGGGCGCGACCAAGCGGTACGTCCTCGCGGCGGCGGGGTTCGTGACCGTCTCTGGCGCACCGTGGCTCGTACTCCCGCCACAGCCGGCGGGCGTCGAGGCCACCCTGCCGACCGGGACCCGGATCCTCTGGTACGGCGGGATGGTCGCGGCCGGCGCGGCCGTCTGCCTGCTGGCGGGCTACGCGTACCAGAGACTGACGGCGCGCGGGATGGGTCGTCCGACCGCCGCTCTCGCGGCCCTCGCTCCCCTCGCGCTGCTGGCCATCCCCGCGGCGGTCGCACCGACGGCGACGGCCGGAGACCTGCCGACGGGGATGGCCGCCGCCTACCGCGGGTTCGTCGTCTTCGGGCAGGCGACACTCTGGTTCGTGCTGGCGAGCGTCCACGCGTGGCTCGGCACTCCACAGTCCCCGTCGAATAGCCCCGGCCGATCCGTCGAGGAGTCGGTCCGCGCGGACTGATAGTGAAACGCGGTCGAGCCGGTAGTCGATCAGTACCGGCAGTGGGGTGCGTCTACCGCGAGACTGCGTGGACGCGATACGCGCCGTGCTCTGTTCCTTCGTCGTGATAGACGACCGGTTCTTCGGTTGCGGCGACAGTTCGCCCGTCGGTCGCCGCGGCCGTGACGATACCGTCGGTCCCGACAGTCTCCCGGCGGCCGTCGCGGACGTCGAACAGCCGGCAGGCGTGCGTTCCCGGGTCGCGCCGCCGGAAGTTCTGGGCGCAGGGGACCGCTATCGTCGAGCCAGCGGCGCCGATGCCGTTCGCGAACCCGCCGACGGGCGCGGTCCACCGCCGCTCGCCGTCGGGGCTGTAGCCAGAGGCGGTGTGCTCCTCGGGGTGGCGAGCGTCGGTCTCGCGGCCCTCCTCGGGGTAGGTGTTCCCGGTGACGAACACTGCTCCCCCGGCGGTCGCGTGGACGTGGTTCGGGTAGGCATAGACCGTCTCCCCGTCGATTGTACGCGGCGTCGCGAGGTCGGCCCGCCAGCGCACCTCGCCGCCCTCACCGAGCGCGTAGCCGCGGTAGTCGCCGTGGCTGGTGACGACCGCACCTTCCGCAAGGAGGGAGACGTCGCCGACCCGGCGCTGGTCCCCGGTCCCGGGGTCCCAGGCCCACCGCTCGCTCCCGTCGCCGGCGTCGAGGACGACCAGTCCCCGCTGGTGGGCGCCAGGACAGCGGTTGTAGGCGACGGCCACGCGTCCGGCGCGGGCGTCGAGGCTGATCGGCGACGCGTCGGTCCGGTGGCGCCACGCAACGGTCCCGTCGCTCTCGAAGGCGTAGACCACGCTCTCGAAGTGGCGGCGCTCGCCCTCGGGCCGGTCCCCGCGGCGCTCGTACCGGCGCGCGGCGGCGTACAGCCGGTTCCCGTCCGCGGCGAGGTCGACGACGAACGGCAGGAAAAATCGGGTGTCCCTCTGTGGGTCGCCGACGTCCCCGGCGGTCTCGTACTGCCACCGGGGGGTTCCATCGCTGTCGTACGCGCGGACCGCGCCGTCCGTGCCGCGCTCGCCGACCGCCAGGCCGTCGGTCAGGGCGACGGCCGAGACGACGCTGCCCCCGTTCCCGTCGTGGCGCCACGCCTCCGCGAGCGTCCCGCGGTCGAACGCCCGCACCGCCCCGTCGGCGGTACCCGCCACGACGTGCTCGTCGGTCAGGGTGACGGCCGATCGCCGGCCCCCGTGGCGCGACCTTGCGGGATCGACCGGGCCGAGAGCCACTGTCCGCCGGTCGAGTGTGCCGCTCATGTCACTCCTCGACTGGGAACAGTTCGTGCAGGAGGTCGTGTGCCCCGCCGTAGCCCTCGATCAGACTCTCGCCCTGCCGGGTCAGCCGTGCGACGTCGCGCTCGGCGTCCCGGACCGCGACGAGGCGGCCCCGCAGGTAGTCGTACTCGTCGGTGTCGGGGTCGGTCGCCGCGACTTCCTCCTCCAGGTCGACCAGCGCCGCGTCGAGGTGGCGCCCGATCTCCGCGAGCGTCTCTGCCTCCGTGAGCGCCTCGACGGGGCCCGAGAGGTCCTCGCCGAGTTCCGCCTCGGCGTGCTGGCGGACGCTCTCGTCTTCTGTGCCCAGTACGTTCATCAGCCCGAGTCGCAGTGCCTCGAGTTCTTCACAAGCCATGAGTGTGTGTTGTGTGTCGTGGTATGTCCGTTGTTCGGTTGGCGCGCGATACTCACGCCGGTCTGGCCTGTCCGCGGGCGGCGCGGGCCGCCCCGACGCTCAGAGCGTCTGGTCGACCAGCTCCGAGACGATGCGGCCGCGGTCGAGGTGCGAGGAGACGACCTCCCCGGCGTCGTCGGGGTCGACCCCGCCGTACCAGACGCCGTCGGGGTAGACCGCAACCATCGGCCCCTCGCCACACCGGCCCAGACACGACGACCTGGTGATGCGGGCGTCGCAGGCCTCGGAGTCGCGGGCGGCCTGGCGCAGTCGCTCGAGCACCGCGGGCGCGCCGTCGGCCGCACAGGTCTGGTTCGTACAGACGGCGACGTGTTTCCCGGGCGCGTCGTGGACGTGCGGGTCGTCGTCGACGGTCTCGCGGTCGGCGTGGGTCTCCTGGTGGGTCAGCGCCCGCAACATCGCCCGTGCACCGCCGACGTCCTCCTCGTAGCCGTCGAGTTCCACCTTGTACTTGCAGGTGTCACACGACATCTCGACGCTGCCGGTCCGGGCCTCCTGCCAGCGATCCGCGAGGACGTCCAGCAGCCGCGAATCCGTCCCGAGTGGGTCGCCCGCGGCCGCGTCGACGTAGGGGTAGTCGGCGTCGAACGCCGCGGCGCCCTCGCGGATCCGTCCCGTCAGGACGCCGTCGCCCAGCATGTACGGGAGGACCACGGCTGCGTCGGGACGGTGTTTGGCGACGCCGTGCAGTGTCTCGTCGAGGAGGGGCTCGGTGACGCCGACGAACGTCGCCTCCACGCGGTCGAAGGCGCGCCCCTCGTAGAGCAGGCGCGCGAGCTTGTGGACGTCGGCGTTGGCGTCGGGGTCGCTCGATCCCCGGCCACACAGGGCGACCGCCACGTCGTCTGTTTCGCGGCTGACCCCGAGGTCCTCCTCGACTGCGGCGGCGCGGTCGTCGAGCAGGTCCAGAATGGCCGGGTGTACGCCGAGGTGTGCGCCGTTGTTGATCGTCACGTCCGGGTGTTCTGCGCGGGCCTGCTCCACCGCGAGCGGGACGTCGTTTTTCACGTGGCTGGCCGCGAACAGCGACAGGTGGACGACCGTGATCTCCGAGACGGCGCCCGCGAGGCCCGCGATTGCCTCGGGGATGGCAGGCGCGGCCAGTTCGAGGAAGGCCGCGTCGACGGGCAGGCCGAGCCGCTCCTCGAGGGCGGCGGCGAGGTCGCGGACCTGTTCGTTCGACTTCTCGCGGCGCGATCCGTGACCCGCAAGCAGGATCGCCTCGTCGTCGAGCCGGTCCGCGATTCTCCCCGGCTCCGGGGCGGTCCCGTCGCTGGCGTCGTCGCTCCGGCTCATCCCTCGGCCCGCACGTCTGTCGCCCTGTCGAGGCTCCGCTGGAGCTTCCGCCGGCGCGACGGCGAGAACAGCCCCGATTCCCCGCTGCCCTCGTAGAGCCACGCGCCCACCGCCGGGACGGCAGCGTCCTCGAGGCCGAACCAGTACCCGCCAGAAGAGGTCTCTGCGATGTCACCGGCCGGCGCGTCGACCGGCACGTCCGCGAGTAACCCGCGGACCCGTTCGAGGAGCTTCCGGTCGTCGTGGACGAACGAGACGCCCACGGTCCCGGCCGAGGACTTGAAACAGACCGTCCCACAGCCCTCGAGAAGCCCGCGCAGGAGCTGGCGGCGCTGGCCGTCGAAGACGTCCAGGCGGTAGCCCCCGGGCTGGTCGCCCAGCGGCAGGCCCAGCGACGCGCTCGCGCGGCTGCCGACACTCCCCACGACCTGGACGGTGTACTCGTCCTCGCGCCGTGTCACGGCAGTGTCGTGGGCGTACTCTCGCTCGCGGATCCGGTGGTCGACCTGCTCGGCGCCGGCGATTGCCGCGAGGCGACGGGCCGCCGTCTCGTCGCCCGTCCGGACGGTCACGCAGTCGGCCGTCACGCCGCCGTCGCCGACGACCCGCCCCCAGAAGTACGCCGTCTCCGGGTGGCGCGCGAGCAGGTCCCGCGGCGTACCCGTCTCTATCGACATGTCTCGGCCTCCCCGGGGTTGTTGCCCGCCTCGGTGCCCTCTCTGCCGACTTCCTCGACGGTGATCGCGCCCGGCGGGCAGGCCGCCGCGGCCTGGCGTGCGTCCTCGAGGCGGTCGTCGTCGAACTCGGCGACGACTGCATTCTCGCCGGTCCGGTGGGCCTCGGCCGTCCCGGCGTCGATGCCGGCGAGTCCGTCCTCGCGCTCGACGAAGCGGTCGTCACGGACGAGACAGGCGAAGATGCCCTCGCAGGCGTCCGTGTCGATCTCGACGCGGTACATCAGTACTCGTACTTGCTCTCGTAGCCCCGCGGGGTGACCATCCGGTCGTCCCACACGTAGGTGTCCCCGGTGCCGACGAGGATCGTCGTGGTCATGTCGATCAGGTCCGTCTCGCCCAGCTCCGCCAGCTCGCCCAGCTCGACGATCTCTCTCTCCTCGTCCTCGCGGCCGGCGCCGTGGACGACGCCCACGGGCGTCTCCGGGTCGCGGTGTGCGAGAAGGATCTCGCAGCACTTCTCGAAGTTGTCGCGGCGCTTGCGGCTCCAGGGATTGTAGATGGCGATGGTGAACCCCTCGCCGGCCACCGCGTGCAGACGCGACTCGATCTCGGGCATCGGCGTCAGGTGGTCCGACAGCGACACCGAGACGGTGTCGTTGACCAGCGGCGCGCCAAGCCGCGCGGCACAGGACTGCGCCGCGGGAACGCCGGGCACGACCTCGAAGTCGACTATCGAGGCCGTGCCACCCTTCGATTCGAGGATCTCCAGGGCCAGTCCCGCGAGCGCGTAGACGTTCGGGTCGCCGCTGCCGACGATGCCCACGTCGTTGCCCGCGAGCGCCCGGTCGATGGCCTCCTCCGTGCGGGACACCTCGCCACACATCGGCGTCGAGTAGATGTCGTCGGCGTCCGCCGTTATCTCGTCGGGGATCAGGTCGATGTACGTCGTGTAGCCGACGATGTGCTCGACCTCCCCGAGTGCCGTCTGTGCTCGCCGGGTCATCCCCTCGGGCTGGCCGGGACCCAGGCCCACGGCGACGAGGCGACCCGGGTCGGCGTCGAAGTCCTCGACGCTCGCGCCGACCTCCTTCCCGTCGTCGCTACTGCTCGCGCCACACGTCGAGGAACTGCCCGTCGAACTGCTGTTCGAAGCTCCACACTTCGATCCGGTACTCGTCGACGCCTCCGCGCCGTCGGTGTCGGTCGTCGAGGCGCCACACTTGGAATCTGTACTCGCTTCGGTGTCGGTGTCGGTGTCGGGGGTGGTGTCAGTGCTCATCAGAAGTCCTCCACGTCACGCCCGCCACGCGGGGTGACAAGGAAGTCGCGGTACTCGTTTTTCCATACCTCCGTCTCGTGGTTGCCGACGAGGATCGACGTGCCCATGCCGCCGACCTTTCGGTCGTGGTCGGTCGCCTCGCCCAGCGTCGTCAGCGTGTGTGTCTCGCCGTCCAGGTTGCGCCCGGCGTCGCCGCGGCCGGCGTCGTTGATGATCGCCACGGGGACGTCGTCGGCGCGTTCCTCGCGCAACACCTCGATTGCGCGCTCGTAGTCGCGCCAGCAGTTGTACAGGACGACGACGAACCCGCTGATCGCGGCGGCCCGCAGCTTCTCCTCGATCTCCGCCCAGCCACGCCACTTCTCGGACAGCGAGACCGTACAGAAGTCGTTCGACAGCGGCGCGCCGACGTTGGCCGCGCCGCCCAGCGCCGCGGTGACGCCCGGCACGATCTCGATGGGGACGTCCGTCGCGCAGTCCTCCTCGGCCATCACGAACAGCAGGTCGGACTTCCCGTAGACGTTCGGGTCACCGCCGGAGACGTGTGCGACGTCCTCGCCGTCCCGCACACGCTCGAAGGCCTCGCGGGCGAGTTCGACCTGTCTGCCCATCGTCGACCGGATGAGCGCCTGCCGGCGTCCGTCCGGCCGCTCCAGGGTCGTCACACTCTCGGACGTCGCCCCGGCCGCGGCGCCACCGTCGGCCGCCGTCTCGATTGCGGCGCTCCCGGGCGGGAGCGTGCCGTCCCGCCGGAGGAACTCCTGGTAGAGGTTCGACGCGATCACGCAGTCGGCCGTCCGAATGACGTCTTTCGCCCGCTGGGTCATCGCGTGCGGGAGCCCGGGGCCGATGCCGACGACGTACAGTGTGCCGTACTCGCCGGGAACAGTCTCGTCTGTCATCTGCCCACCGCCACGGTCACGGCCTCGTCGTACCGCTCCTTCTCGACGAGCAGTTCGTGCTCGCGGCCGCCGGCGATGGCCGACGCCTCGGCGACGCCCGGCCAGCCGATGAGTTCCTTCGAGCGCGACGGGGTCGGCCCCTCGAACTCCTCGAGGGTCTCCTTGCCGAAGGAGACGACGCCGACCCCCAGGTCGTCGGCCGCCGCGAGCAACCCCTTCTCGTCCTCCTTGCGGGTCCCGGTGGCGACGAACGCCACGTCCGAGGGGTCGTAGCCAGTCCCCTCCAGGGCCGACTCCCAGGCCTCGAGGAACTGCTCTTTTTTCGCGCCGGAGACGCTGCCCGTCCCGAGGACGACGCCCTCGTCGGAGTTGCGCTTGAGGACGGTCACGTCGTCGCCCACGAGGACCGCCCTCGGACCGTCCAGGCGCGCGACGGGGCCGAGGTCCTCGTCCAGGACTGCCAGGTTCGTCGCCACCGTCGAGTCGCCGTTGACAACGTGCGTGTCCAGCGCCTTCGCGCGCTCCTCGACGCCCTGCTTGCCTGCGGCCTCGCTTGCGGTGGTCATCGCCGGCACCGCGCCCATCGTCGCGAGGTCCTCGGCAACCTGGTTGGCGCCGTGGTGGCCGCCGGTGATCGGGATAGCCCAGGTCAGTTCCTCGTCGACCACGCACACGGCAGGGTCGTCCCACTTGTCGTCCAGCAGGGGCGCTGTCTTGCGCATCGCGATGCCCGAGGCCATCAGGCCGACGAAGCAGTCGTACTCGCCCCAGTGCTCGGCGAAGACGTCGCCGTGGTACTCGATGATGTCGATCGACTCGTAGCGGTCGCCGATTCCTTCGCGGATCTCCTCTGCGGTATCCATCTTGCGCTCGAAGGAGACGATCGCGATCTCCTCCGCGACCTCGCCGTCCGAGTCGGGAGTCGAACAGTGGCTACCGCCGTCGCTGTCGGAGTCTGTACTGCTGTCGGCCGTGGAATCGGTGTCGGTACTCATTGTCAGTCGTCGGCCTCCTGTTGTGAGTCGGGGCCGCGCGAGGCCCACCCGTCGTAGAGGTACGACCGCTGGTAGCCCGCCTCGCCGACGGCCTCGCCGACGACTACCAGCGCCGAGGCGCGGTAGCCGGCCTCCTCGACGGCCTCGCCGATTGTCGCGATTGTCCCCGCGATGACGTCCTCGTCCGGCCAGGAGGCGTGGTAGACGACCGTGACGGGCGTCTCGGGGTCGTGGCCCTCCGCCAGCAGACGGTCCATCGTCTCCGCGACGGCGTGGGTCCCCAGGTAGATACAGGTCGTCACGTCGCCCATCTCGACGAACTCGCCGATGTGGTCCTCCTCGGGGTCGAGGGTCTTGCCCTGCGGGCGGGTGAACGCGACGTGGTTGGCGACGCCGTTCAGCGTCAACTGCGTCCGGAGTGTCGCGCTCGCCGCGAACGCCGCGGTGACTCCGGGCACGAAGTACGACGGAACACCCTCCGCGGCCAGCGCGTCCATCTGTTCCAGGGCGGCACCGTAGATCGCGGGGTCGCCGCTGTGCAGGCGGACCACGGACTCCCCCGTCTGGTGGGCGTCGCGCATCAGCGGGATCAGTTCCTCGAGGTCCTTGCCGATCGAGGAGACCGTCTCGGCGTCCCCGCAGTACGCCTCGAGGAGTTCGCTGTTGACCAGCGAGCCCGCGTGCACCACCAGGTCGGCCGCCTCACACAGTTCCCGCCCGGTGACGGTCAGCAGGCCGGGATCGCCCGGTCCGGCGCCGACAAAGGGGATCCCCTCGGGCGTGTTGCCAGCGGTGAACTCCCCCGGGCGGGTTCCCCGGCGGTCGGCGCCGGCCGCGTCGATGGCCGCCTGCGGGTCGCCGGCCCCGTCCCCGGAACTGCCGGTCGCGTCCGGCTTGTCGTCGGTCACGACCCATCACTCCGCTCGGGCGACTCGTCACCACAGCGTGCGGTCCCGGATCGCTCGGGATCGGCGACCTCGCCGCCCTCGATCTGGCCCCCGTCGGTCGTCGCCGCGGGGGACTGTGCCTCGGCGGCGAACTCCGCGGTCGCACGCGGGTCCCGGGCGCCGGGCTTCTCCGCGTAGGCCAGCGTGTAGTAGTCCCGTTCGTCGATGTCGGTCGGGTCGTCGGTCACGACCGTCTCGCCCTGCTCCATGTAGAGGCGCCGGCCGTACGTGACCTCGTAGCCCGCGTCGGCGAGCCCCCCGTGGGTAGCGGGCGCGTCCGTGACTTTGAACAGGATCATACGATCCGGCCCGGTCGGGGAGCGACCGCCCGCCGCCTCCCGCAGCGCGAGGCTCGAGCCCGACGAGATCTCGACGCCGAGTGCGGTCGCGAAGGCTGTGACCGCGCTCACCCCGGGGACGATCTCCACGCACACGCTGTCGTGGAAGGCGGCCATCGTCCGCCGGAGGTGGCCGAACGTCGAGTAGACGTTCGGGTCACCCAGCGTCACGAAGGCGACGTCACCGGCGCGTGCCTCCGGCGCCACCTCGGCGGCGGCCTCCCGCCAGGCCCGGCGGAGCTTCTCCTCGTCGCGCGTCATCGGGAAATCGAGGTCGCCGATCCGCCCGTCGGGGACGTACTCGGCCGCGACCGACCGCGAGAGCCGACCCGGCGAGTACACCACGTCAGCGCCCTCGAGGACGCGCCTGCCCCGGACGGTCACGAGGTCCGCGTCGCCGGGCCCGAGCCCGACGCCGTACAGCGTCATGGCCGGCCCCCGTCTGTCGCGACCCCTGGCTCCTCGCCGCCGGCGCCGCCGACGAGCATGTAGACCGGGTTCTGGGAGTCGAAACTCGTCGCGCCCGCGAGTTCGTACCCGTGACTGACCTGGAACTGCACCACCTCGTCGAGCAACCCCCGGTCGCGGAACGCCTCGGTGGCCGCGCCAGCGACCTCCAGCCGGGAGACGTTCATCACGACGCGGTCGGTGCCGGCCTCGACGGCGTGGTCGAGAACGGCCTCGTAGTTCCGGCTGCCCCCGAGAAAGACCGCGTCGGCGTCGTCGGGCACCCCCTCCGGTGCCTCCGCGACCCGGACCTCCACGTCGGCGTGTTCGGGCGTTCCGCCGTCTGTCGCGGCCGCCCCCCGGACCGAGACGCCGTTGGCCGCGAGATTCTTTACCGTCGTTTCGGCCCGACCGGCCTTCCGTTCGATCGCTGTCACCCGGCCCGCCCGGCGCGCGGCCTCGATTGTCACCGCGCCCGTGCAGGATCCGACCTCGGCGAAGTGGTCGTCCGGACCGAGGCGGAGCTTCGACAGCAACACTGCCCGGACCTCCGGTTTCGTCGGCCCGGCCTTCGCGTCGTGTGGCAGTCGTGTCTGTGCCATGCGTAATACAAATACACTGAATAATAAAACAATTTTGGTTGATTTAGCCGGGCACCGGGAACGGCGCGCCAGCCGGGCCGGCAGTTGCTGGCGGACGGGGACAGGAACGGATACTCCCACAGAAGAGGCAGAAGTCGCGACGAGAGGACCGTTTGCGGAGTGGTCGACGCCCGTGGGTCGGTCTGTCGGGATTGTCCTGGATCCAACTCTGACTGTACCGACACCCTATCGGAATTGTACTAATACAAATTTGATTTACTACGTCGCCGGCCAGTCGGCGGTTTTCGGGGGGACGCGGGTGCTGGAAGGCAAAAGTACTTGAGTTGCCAGTACACAGAACCGACAATGGCGGAGAACGCGCCGACGGGCACGGAATCGGGGGTCCTCCGGAGCAAGCGCGACGCGACGCGGTACCAGATCCTCGTGGGGATTGCGGAGCGCCAGCCGGCGGTCAGCCAGCAGGAAATCGCCGACGAGGTGGGCATCACCTCCCAGGCGGTCAGCAACTACCTCCAGGAGTTGATCAAGCAGGGCCACGTCGAGAAGCACGGCCGCGGCCGCTACGAGGTCACGAAGGAGGGGGTCGACTGGCTGATGTCACAGACCGACGCGCTACGGTCGTTCGTCGACCACGTCTCCGAGGACGTCATCGGACAGGTCGAGGTCGAGACCGCGCTCGCGACGGCGCCGCTGAGCGAGGGCGACCGCGTCTCCCTGGCGATGCGCGACGGCTACCTCCGGGCGACGCCGGGCGACGCCGGGTCCGCGACTGCGGTCGCTATCACCGACGCCCACGCCGACCGGGAAGTCGGTGTCACCGACTTCGAGGGCGTGGTCGACTACGAACTCGGGACTGTGACGGTCGTCCCGGTCCCGACAGTTCGTGACGGCGGCAGCAGCGAGGTCGGCGCCGGGCGGGTCGCCCAGCTCGCAGCCGACCACGACCTGGTCGCCGTCGGCGGCACCGAGGCGGCAGCCCTCGCCTGGGAAGCCAACCTGAACCCGGACCTCCGGTTCGGCACCGAGGAGGGTGTCAGGGAAGCCGCGACAAAGGGGATGGACGTGCTTCTGCTGGCCGTCGCGGACTCCCTGTCGACACACACGGACGAACTCCAGGACAGTTCCATCACCTACGAGGTCGTCGACGCCTCGGAGTGACACTGGTAACTGGTTCCCGGCACGACCGCACGACTGCGGACGGTCGATCGGGAACCCACCCACGGCGATCTGCCCGGGGCCGACTCCGGGGGACTGCTGTATCAGAGACGAACGCCCGCCAGCGGGTCACCGACCGGTGACGGACAGCCTCCTCACCCGGGCGCGAGGGCGTCGGCTGTCGCAGCCAGTTCGCCGGCGTCTGCCGCGCGCGGGAACCCGACCGACACTGCGTCGACCCCCTCGACGCGCTCGAAGGCCGCCAGGCGCTCGCGGCACTCCTCGGGGTGGCCCGCGGCCGCGAGACCGTCGAGCACCCTGTCGCCGATAGCGTCGACTGCCGTCTCGCGGTCGCCGCTCGCCCAGTGCCGTGCGACAGCGGTCGCCGTCTCCTCGTACCCCTGCCGTGCGAGTGCGTCCCGGTAGAACGTCCCCATCGCGCCGACGTAGAACGCGACGTGTTCCCGCGCCAGGTAACGCGCCCGCTCGCGGTCCTCGAGCGCACAGCAGGGCAGCATGACCGTCACCCGCCGGCCGGCAGGATCACGACCGCCCAGTTGCGCGCCCCGACGGAGGTCGTCCATACGGTCGGCCAGCCCGTCCGGTGTCAACACCAGGGCGTGCCAGCCGTCGCCAAAGCGCCCCGCGAGTTCGACCGCAGTCGGACCGATCCCGGCCGCGTCGACCGGCGGCGGCTCCGGCGGGTCGTGGCGGAGCCGAAAGCCCGAGAGCTGGAAACAATCGCCGTCGTACTCGACGACGTCGCCCGACAGGACCTGCCGCACGACTTCGATTGCCTCCCTGGTCCGCCGGAGCGGGTTTCCGTAGGCGACCCCGTGCCACCCCTCGACCAGGACGGGGCCGCTCGGGCCGAGTCCGAGGCGGAACCGCCCGTCGGAGGCTTCCTGCAGGGTCGCGGCCGTCTGGCCGACGAGTGCCGGCGACCGCGAGTAGACGTTGGTGACAGAGGTGCCGATTCCGATCCGCTCGGTCTCGCGGGCGACGGTCGCGAGGACGGTGACGGCGTCCCGGCCCCAGGTTTCGGGGAGCCAGACTCGCTCGTACCCGTTCTGCTCGGCCCGGACGGCCAGCGAGACGAACTCGCCGAGACGGGGCTGTGCCGACACCGGCAGGAAGAGGTCGCGGGCGACGTGTGTCATGCCCTTTCTGTCCGTCCGGGAGCTGATAAAGCCGGCGCCGGGGTGCCGACAGTGCTCACGCGCCTACAGCAGACAGTCTCATGGGAACGGTTGTGAGCCATTTCCGAATCGACCGCACGC
>CAZUVE010000052.1:0-16517 GCA_964623735.1 uncultured Halobacteriales archaeon
CGCTTCGCGGCCTGGCCCGGTGACGGCCGCTTCGCGGCCTGGTCCGCGCGCACGTCCGCGGGCACGACGTACACCTGCAGCAGGGGATTTAAGAGAGCAGACACCCGTGTGACGCCCGTCAGACTGGCGTCACACGCTCGCGCCGGTTCCCCCGCGTTCCGGCGTTATCTGCCGTCGCAGTCGGTCGGGAACGTTCCGGGAGTTCCTCCGCCGAGTCGAAGACGATACTGTCGGCTGTACCGACGTGAAGACATTCCCCACCCCGGGGTACCGACACTGCTCACGCGCGCAGAGCCGACAGTATGAATCGCCTCGTCTGTTTCCGGTCCCAAAACACCCCCGGATCAATATGTATAGCCATCGCCGGTGTGTGGGGGTAGTCAGTGTAGACGGTAGTTTTGGGGGGACAGCGGGAGACATCGGTGATATGACGTGCACTACTCGACTGGAGACGACAGGGGAGGAGAACGGGGACAGCTTCGAGACTGCGATCGAACTGCTGAGCGACGAGTACGCGTGTCGGATCCTCGCCGCCCTCGACAGCGGTCCGAGGCCCGCGGCCGAACTGGCAGAGACGTGTGAGATGTCGCGAGCGACGGTCTACCGGCGGCTCGACCGGCTGGAGGAGGTCGGATTCGTGACGTCGAGACTCGCGTACGACGCCGACGGCCACCACCGCAAGCGGTACCGCCTGACGCTGGAGGAACTCCACCTCGAGATCGGCGCCGGCGGTGTCGGCGGCAGCGTGTCGCTGGCCGACGCGGCCGCCGACTGATACTGATTGCTGTAACTGTGTCCCACCAGTGGATCACAGTGTGTGCAGTCCGCGACACGACCGTTCACGTGAGGTGGTCACGGACATAATCGCCAAACTACTGTGACACCGGCTGCGGTCGCCGTCTCCCGGCGCGAGCACCGGTTGTCGGGTAGTCGGTCCAGCGACCGACGGCTGGCCCCGACGCGGACTGCGGTGTCTGCACTGCGTTCCGGGACCGACCGCACAGCGTCGTGGCAACCGTGCGACCCGCGGCAGGGGCGACACCACCCGTACGCCCACAGCCGCCAGCATCAGCCGCCGACGTCGCTGGCGCCGTCGGTCTCGAACAGCAGGTCGAAGACCTTGCGCTCGCCGAGGCGCATGTGTTTGTTGACCGTCGGCTGAGTGATGTCGAGCGCCGCGGCGACGTCCTCGCCGCTGCTGGTGCGGGGCCAGTCGAAGTAGCCCATCGCGTGGGCGGTCTCGAGGACCTCGCGCTGGCGGTCGGTCAGGCGGTGGTGGAGCTGTGAGGCGAGTTCGTGAGTCGTCGTGGCGGTGTCGCGGTGGTGGCGCTGGGCGGTGAGTTCGAGGTCGGAAAACGTGTCCGCTACGTGTTCGACGATCGTGCGCGTGTCGGCCTCCCGGGGGAGTTCGACAACCAGGGTCGCGTCGGCGGGTGTCGCCTCCCCGCGTCGGAGGACGCCGCCGTACTCGGAGACAATCGCGCCGAACCACGACGAACCCTGGCGTTCGAGGACCGCCTCCCCGTCGGTCCGCGTGACGGTCTCGACAGTCCCGGGGAGGACCGCGTCCGCGGTCGCGGCGGCGTCGTCGGGGGGGTCGGCGAGCGTGTAGTAGACGCTGACCGAACCGTTCTGGCGGCGGACGGTGCGTTCGTGACAGACGTGAGAGTCAGCCGCCCGGGCCAGGCGAGCGAACGGGAGGTTCCTGCCGCTCCCCCGGAACTCGAGTTCGAGCGTCTCGTCGGATTCGAGGGCGCGCTGTCGTTCGATGGCGGTGATTGCGTAGCCGATGGAGGTGCCCAGCTGGTCGAGCACCTCGCGCTCGCGCTCGCCGAAGGCGTCGGGCTCGTCTGCGACAATCGAGAGCACACCGTGGGTGACGCCGCGGTACGCGAGCGGGACCGCACAGAGCGAACCCGCACCCCTGCTCAGCAGGAGCCGGCGCCAGTCGCTCCGGCGGCCGTTCACGAGGTTCTCGACCACCGCCGTCTCGCCGGTCCGCCAGGCCTCGAAGGCCGGGTGTGGGTCGGCGTCGGGATCGCCGGCGTCGAGCACCCGTTCGGCGCGGTCGCGGTCGACGCCGGCGACTGCGCGGGGCGTCAGGCGGTCGGTACCGATGTCGGCCCCGGCGACAGAGGCGGCCTCGAAGGGCTCGACGTCGGTCAACTCCTCGCAGACGGCCTCCTGGACGCCCTGCCGGGAGGACTCGGCGGTGATGGCCGCCTCCACCCGCCGGGTCAGTTCTGTGACGGCCTCGAGCCGGCGCGCCCGCTCGACCTGTGCCCGGAGTTCCTCGTTGCGGGACTCGAGGCGGCGTTCGCCCTGCACCCGGTTGAGCGCCGCCTCGACCGTGGCGGCGATGATGGTCGCCGCGTCGGGATCGAGGTCCTCGCCCGCCCAGACGACGAACAGCCCGTTTCCGCCCAGCGGCACGAACAGCGCCTCCTCGCCCCGCCCGAGGTCCACGGCGGGCGCCTCCTCGGTGGCGACGCGGCGCATCCGCTCCTCGACGAACGCAGTCCAGGCGTGGTCGTTCTCTGCGGTCAGCGTCGGCAGGTCGGCCCCGACGGCGGGGCCCGACGCGGCCGGGACGAGCGCCCCCTGCTGGTCGTCGTAGCTGTAGACCGCAGTCGCGGGCAACTCGAAGACTTCAGCGGCCGCCCGGACCGCCACGTCGGCGGCCTCGTCGGCCGTCTCGGCGGTCGTCAGTTCGGCGGTGGCGTCGTGGAACGACTCCAGGGTGCGCTCGCGCTCCTTGCGGTCGGTCACGTCCCGGGAGACGACCACGAGCTTCCGCTCGCCGTCCCACTCGGTCGGGTAGAAGTCCGAGTGGATCCACCGGCGGTCGCCGTCGGGCGGGACAATCCGGTACTCCCGCGAGTAGCGATCCGCGGACTCACCGGCCTCAGTCTCCCGGCGAATGCGCTCGACGAGCGCCCAGTAGCCGTCGTACTCGTCGGGGTGGAGCACCCCGAAAAAGCCCTCGTCGTAGGTCTCGTGCATCGTCTCCAGCGAGAGCCCGTAGACGTCCTCGTAGCCCGCACTCACGTAGTCCGTAGCGGGGTCGCTGTCGTCGATCTCCGCCACGGGCGCGAGGAAGATTGCCTCGTCGATGCGGTCGAGGATGGCACCGAGGCGGCGCTCGTTCTCCCGGAGGGACCGGGCGCGGGCGATCCGGTCGAGGGCGGTCCGGACGTGGCCCGACAGAATCCGGGCCGCGTCGACGACGAACTCGTCGTACTCGGAGACGCCGCGCTTGCCGGCCGCGAGCAGGCCGTGCTCGCCCAGCGGGAGCACAATTGCGGCGTCGAGGTGGGTCCCAGGAAAGGACTCGCTGGGATCGCAGACCAGGGGCTCGCCCTCGCAGAAGGCCTCGTACTCGACGTCGCCGGGCCGGAGCGGTCTGGGGTCGATCTCCCGGATCGGGTCGGTGGCCGCGACGGGTTCGAGGGCCGGCCCGTCTGGTGTCTCGCGGTGGAGCCAGCAGGCCGTCATCGGCAACCCGAGAACGTCACGGGCGGCCTCGACGGTCGTCCGGCAGGCCGCCTCGGTTGTCTCGGCCTCCTGGAGGCGCTCGGTGGCGTCGTGGAGAGACTCGACCATCCGTTCGCGCTCGCGGTGCTCGCGCTCGCGGCGCTTGCGCTCGGTGATGTCGCGGCCGATCGAGAGGTACCGCGTCTCCCCGCCGATTGTCGCGCTCGTCCCGTTGACGTCGAGCCAGCGGACCGACCCGTCCCTGGTCTCGACCATCCACTCTGTCTGGTGTGGCTCGCCGGATTCGATCACCGAGTCGATGATCTCCCGGCCGCGCTCCTCGGTGAACCCCTCGTCCTCGATGCTGATGTCCGGCGGGTCCATCTCGAGTAACTCCTCTTTCCCGTAGCCGACCAGATCACAGAGACTCTCGTTGACGTCGACCATCTCGCCCGACTCCGGGTCGATGACGGCGATGGTGTCGTTGACGCTGTTGAAGATCTCCTCGTACTCGTGCTCGCGGCGTGTGCGCTCGGTGACGTCGCGGACGCTCGCGAGCACCTGCGTTTCGCCGTGGAGGTTGACGACGCCGAGGTGGACCTCCCCGACGAACGGCTCGCCGTCCGCCCGCTCGCCCTCGAACTCGAACAGCTGTGGGCCCTCCTCGCGGGCCCGCTCG
Source organism: uncultured Halobacteriales archaeon (assembly GCA_964623735.1). GTDB lineage: Archaea > Halobacteriota > Halobacteria > Halobacteriales > Haloarculaceae > SW-9-67-25. The sequence goes on from CAZUVE010000052.1 coordinate 4,154, forward strand.
ATCCACTCGCGGACGTCCCCGAGGGAGTCAGTCGGGTTCTGGGGGAGAATCCGCCGGACGGTCCCGCCGACGAGTTCCTCCCGGTCGTAGCCTGTCAACTCGCAGTACCGCTCGTTGACAGCGCGTATCTCGCCGGTCTCGGGGTCGTGGACGACCAGCCCGTCGGAGACGCTCTCGAACACCTCGCCGAACCCGCGCCTGGCGCGCTCGCGCTCGATGGCCGAGACGAGTTGTCCGACGGCCACGTCCGGGTCTGCCTCGGCGACCGCCCTGGGGAGTGTCTCGGTCGCGCCCGCCGCCAGCGCGTCGGCGGCTACCTCTGGCGCCCCGTCGGACAGCAGGACCACCGGTATCCCCGGCTGCTCGTCGGTACACGCCGCGACGACGTCCACACACTCGTCCCCGAGTTCTGCCCCGTCGACGAGAACGCAGTCGTGCCGGTGACCGAGGTCCCCGGTTGTCGCCGGGCCGACCGTCTCGACGGCGAGTGTCCGCTCCCTGTCCCCGTTGTCCACCCGACCGGACAGCTTCTCCCCGAGCGCGTCGTCACCCACTAGTACTGACCGTAGCGGGCGGGCTCTGAGAGCAATCATTGCGCCATACTCAGCCCCAGAAGCGTATAAACGTTCGCTCGAGTGTCACTCCCGCCGTGTTTCTGACGCTGAAACACGACAGGCCACTATACGTAGGTCGCGTCCCGAGTCGGGTATATGCCACGGACGGTACACCTAGATCGCCGGTCGGACGCCGGCGAGTCGGCCGGCGAGTCGAGGCGGATCGTCAGCGACCGGAGCGTCGTCGTGCGCAACTACGACGGCTCCGAAGCCCACGAGATACACGTCACGTTCCTCGGTCCCGACGGGGACCGCGCGTTCGCCCGGACCTTCGCGGTCGCGCCCCAGGAGACGGTCGCTGTCCGGACGCGGCTCGACCGCGCCGTCTACCGGGTCCGGGCCCGGCTCGACGGCGACGGGACAGACAGCGCCGAGTGTCTCGTCGGGAGCGGACCCGACGAGACCGCTCTTGTCGAGACCGGCAACGGAACCGTGAACGTCACCGAAGGGATTCTCTAATACTGAGAGGCGTCGAAAAGCGGGACAGCGAAATGTGAAACGGCCAGTTAGTTAATCAGGCCGGAAGCCCAATACTCTCTTATGGCAAGGGAGGGGGGGGCAGACAGCCGTAGCCGGGGCCAGGCCGAGACAATCGGCGTGATACTCATATTCGGACTGGTGCTGACCGGGGCTGTCGTCGTCGTGGCGTTCGGTGCCAGTGCGATCGGTGACACACAGGACCGGGTCTCGGAGGACCGCGCGGAGAAGGCGATGACCCAGTTCGACTCGAAGGCGGCGCTGGTCGCGCTGGGCAACAGCGACACCCAGGAGGTGAACTTCGGGACCGACCGGCAGTCGGACTACGAGGTCAGCGAGGACAAAGGGTGGATGCGGATCACAATCGAGAACCAGTCGGGGACCGGCGGCTCGACGACCCTGGTCAACGAGTCGCTGGGGACGGTCATCTACGAGGTCAACGACAAAACGATCGCATACCAGGGTGGAGGCGTCTGGAAGCGCGTCCAGGCCAACGAGAGCCGGATGGTCTCGCCGCCGGAGTTCTACTTCCGCGACGGGACGCTGACGCTCCCCATCGTCAACGTCACTGGCGCCTCGTCGCTCGGGAGTACGGCCTCGGTCACGCACCAGGAGACGGTACAGACGTATCCGAGCGTCGGAGACGAGAACCCGCTGGAGAACAGGCTGGTCAAGGTGACCGTCCAGAGCCAGTACTACAAGGGCTGGGGGCGGTACTTCGAGGAGCGGACCGACGGCGAAGTCCAGTACGACCACGGTCGAAATATTGTTACTCTGACTCTTCTGTCACCGGCGGGTAGTGTGTTCGTCACCGAAGGGTTGTCAGCATACGCTGCCGGGAATCTCACAATAAGCGGGAACCCGGCGACCACGTGTGGCCCTCCTGGTGGCCGGGATATATATATAGATAGTTATAATTCAAGCATGGGAGAATACTGCTCGCAGACGCCGGGAAGCGCAGGCAACATCTCATACAAGGGTACTGTCGATATCAATGGAATGGGGATTGCAGGACCAGCTATCGATGTTAATGGGACAGTCAAATCGGAGGAGTGGGTCAATTTCAGCAATAGTAATTGGGATGTCTCTGGAGATGTTGTATATTCTTCCGACTGTGAGGTTGGTGGCGGCGGGAACTGTACGAACGTGGCCAACGGCGACGTCATACAGTCCGACGACAGCATCCTCACTGAACGGAGTGCTCTCGATTTAACAATTGAACGTGTAAAAGCCGATTCATTCCAGCAAACGAACGACAATACTGGCGCTATCAATATATCAGGTGGAACGCTCCAGAGCACTTCAGTCACTCTGACGAGTGGGCGATATTACCTGGATCACATGCGGAGAGAAAACGATGTGAAATTCAACGTCTGTGGTGGTGACATAGAAATCTTCGTTGATGGTGACATTGAACTCGACGAAACTGCTCCTCCTGATCCTGTCAAATTCGAGGTCATTGAACCCTGTGGCGACACGAATAACCAAGTCCTGATTTACGTGAACGGCAGTAGCGCTAACTCAAATGGGGACGGGTTCGATTTCAGAATGTCGAGCGAAACAGACATTATAGTTCCCGACGGCAAGGCTTCGAAGTTCCGTCTCTTCGGTAAGAAGGATTTCCGAGCAGAATTGGGTGATGGGTCAAACGGACCGGGCGGAGATCCTCCGGAATTTACCGGGGTCATCTTCGCCCCGACTGGAGCTGATCAATCAGCGGACGGGGAGGTACTCATGAAGAAGGCCATCGTGTTCGGGGCAGTCGTGACCGGAGATACAGAATTGGCAACAGGGAGTTCGTTACATTACGACGAAGAATTGAAAAAAGAGCAGGTCCTTCCACCGGACACGAAGGTCCTCAAAATCACCTACCTCCACGTTTCCGTCAACCGGGTACGCGTCGACTGACGCAGAAAGAGCAGAGGTCGTCTCGGGTATTTACCCTACTCACCGATAGAGAGACCCACTCTGTGAAGAGAAGACAGAACCGGCAATATGCGTTGATCTTGCTCGGAGAACGATACTCTGAATGAGCGCAGGCCGATTCGCCAATCACTCGTACCCACCATACGGCTATCCTCAACCAGTTCGGTCTGCTCGGTGACTCTCCACATCTCTTCGAGAGTCCACGAAACTACCTCCTGAACTCCACAGACCAATGGACACCGAAACCGCAGAGGGCGTCGATCAGGGAATCAGCGAGAGTTCGATCTCGTGGGCCATCACGTAGACAGTATCCGGGGCACTGCTGTCACTGGTACACTCGACCCGGTTCGCCGAGTCGTCAACGGAACAGGTGTCGATGTTGGGCTGATCGCTCAGGAACGTCTCCCACTCCTCGTACCGGGGTGAAGTGACGTTGACGACCACTTTGTCGACCCCACCGGTCTCGCGCGCTTCGAGCGTCCGGTCGGTGACCCGACCCCGCACGAGGACCGATGACCCGCTGAGGCTCCGGACGGCGTCGGCGCGTAGCGCCGGGATCGTGATGTGGACGCTGTTCGACCGGAACGTGAACGGTGGATCGCGGACGACGACGCCCGACTGTCTGGTCGTCCGGAACGTGCCGCCGGCCTCGTAGATGATCTCCCGGCCGTTCCCGAGACGCTTGACCACCGGCCTGACCTCGTAGACAATCGAGGTCGAGGTCCCGCCGCTGTCGACTGTGACGTTCACGGTGACGTTCTCGCCGTAGAACAACTCCGAGTCACCGAGACTGATCTCGGTGGCGCGGCTCGGCGCGTTCTCGGTGTAGAGTTCCGCCATGTTGTCGTGGAGGATGTCGAACGCCTGCTGGGAGTTTTGCACCCGCTCGGCGGTGCTGACGTCCGCGAGGGTGCTGAAGCCGCCGACCGTCACCACCCCGATGGAGGCGACGACGAGCGTGAACACGAACACGTACCCGAGCACCTCGCTGGCACCGCGCTCGTCGTCCGGGATCGGCGAGGGCGAGGGCGGGGACGGGGGCGACTCAGACATCTCGAATCACCAGTTCGTCGCTGCCGGAGTCGTAGATGACCGCCACCTCGCCGCCCTCGGCGTAGGAGTTCTCGAGCGCGGTCGCGTTGTCGACCTCGATCACGACCGAGACCTCCGGCCGGGTGGAGTTGATCCGGAGGTACCCACCGTCGTCCTCGACGAGTTCCACCCGGTAGCTCGACCCGGTCACCCGGTCGGGGAAGGTCTGGTTGATCGAGACCTCTGTCGACGAGCCCCCGGCCTCGACCATCCGGTCGGCCTCCTCGACGTTCGAGGCGACGTGCTGGCCGACGACGTTCATCTCCTGGCGGATGACCTGCTCGCGCCGGTCGTCGACGAAGTTCCCGCCTGCGACGAACAACCCCCCGACCAGCAGGGCGGCGATTGCCAGCGTGAGGACGTACCCCAGCGCCGTCGAGACGCTCCTGTCAGTCAGCATCCACGGCCACCTCGAATTCGGTCTCGTACCGGAGGGAGTCCGTCTCGTAGGTGAACGAGACCGTGAGACTCTCGATTTCTACCTCGGCGACCGGGTTCGCCGACGCGTTGTAGTCCGACTCGCGTACGTCCTCGGCCTGGCTGAGATTAATCGAGTAGTTCCCGGCTATCTTGTCCCCGTTTACGAAGCGCGTCGTGTTCTGACCTGGGAAACCAGTATTCAATCCGCTGCACGACAGGCCATTGACCGTCGCGTCTGTTACGTTTATTACAATATAGCCATTGGCACTACTTTCCGAACACGTTGTGATCAGTCCACCTTCGTCCTCGACGGTGACATTCATATCCTCGGGCGCATTCTTCGGTTCGTACACCGTCATGTTCCAGAAGTCGTTGCTGCTTTCATCTTCCACTAAGAAATTGAACGCCCTGCTCCTGTTTTCTTTCGTGACGTTCTCAAGATCATCGGTGGAGACGTTGAACTCGGCGTTTTGCACCTTCGAAGCGTTCCTCGCCAGCGTCCAGTTCGCCTCGCCGGTCGCATTTGTGTACGCCCGGGAGTTGTTCTTCTGGGACAGGCGAGCCTCGACAACGGCAGAACTGGGATCGACTCCGACATCGACCACCCGGCCCTGCCGGGCGCTTTTCACGCCGGTCTGGACGCTCAAGTTCTCCTCGATGTTCGTCTCGGCCTTCTCTGGAAGGTCCGAAACGTTATTTTCGTTGAGGTAGCTGATGGTGTCCTCGGCACTCTCCTCGACTTCGTGGCGGAACAGCAGCGCGTCGGAACTGCCGGTGGTGTCGCCCCTGGTGGCGAGGTTCTCGGTGAAGATGGCGGTGTTGGCGATGAGCGCGAGCGCGAGGAACGTGACCGCGAGCGTGAACCCCGCGATGAGGATGATCTGCCCGCGGTCCCGGCGCTCGCCGTCGCTGCCGATCAGATCCGCCACGCGACCACCTCCACGCGGACGTTGTTGTAATGCGCCCGGTTGTCGCCGGTCACGTTGCCGGCGTCCGGGGCGTAGAAGCTCGTGTTTGTTGCGCTGATGGTCGTGTTCAACTGTGTTCCGTTGGCCGCGATCAGTTGGTCGTCGTCGACGAGCGTGACGGTCCGGCTAGCCGCGACGGCGTTGTCGCTGGGCTGGCCCTGGCGGACCAGCCGCTGCTCTGCGGTCTCGCCGTTGCTCGTGTGGTAGATGATGTTGACGTTGTAGGCCACGTTGCGGGGACCGAACGTCCGGTTGAGTGCGCTCGTGAAGTTGGTCTCCGAGTTGTTCGTGGTGTAGAAGCCCCCGTTGTCGGCGTTGTGGAACTCGCTCTCGTTCTCGTCCCAGTACAGGAGGGCCCGCTCGAGGTCGCCCGACTCGGCCGTGGCTGCGAGGACGCCCTGGCTGGTCGACTGGAGCTGGTTCTCGAGGTGCTGGTTCGATGTGCTGGTCGTCAGCGGCGTGACTGCGGTTGCCTGGAGGGCGAAGGCCACGCCCGCCAGGAGCAGGATGGCCGCGACAATCGCCTCCAGGGTGTGTGCCTGCGCTCTGTCCATGGCTACCAGACCACCACCTTCATCGTGACGTCCTCGCCGTCCATGTAGACAACGCGGCGTGCGGTGACCGTCGCGTCGTTGTCCACGGGTGGGCTGTCGCCGACAATCAGGTCGGTACCGCCACACCCTGTCGATTCTGTGAGCGAACTTCCATCCCAACAGAGAATGGAGTTCTGTCCGTCGTCATCAATGTCCCCCTCCAGCGTGACGTTGACGTTCGTCCGTTCCTTGACGTTGAGACGCTCGTACAGTTCGTCTCCGTCGTACCGACAATCGGTCGGAGGCGAACTATCGAGATCGAAGAATTCGACAGCACAGTTGCTACCCGTAGTGTTGAGCACGTACGGCTCCGCGGGATCGCCGAGCCTCCCCTGTGAGAGTTTGTCTGCGAGGCGGTCGGACAGAGCCGGGGCCTGTTCGTTCGTGGTCGTGAAAGGCGTCAACAGCCCGGGAACGAACGTGAACACGAAGATCAGCACGACGAGGAAGACACTGATGCCGATCGTGAAATCCAGCGTCGTCTGCCCCTTGGATGTGCTCATGGTCGGTGCTGTCACCCCCGTCGTGGCCGATCCCTGTCCGAGTCCTCGTCCCGTGCCGGTCGACTGCTCCTCACACTGGTCCTCTGGACTCAGGCAGTCGTTCGTTTTAGCAGTTGTGGCCGAGTTATTCCGACTGATACTGATTGCTGTAACTGTGTACTGGGCCGACCGCTCGACAGCGTACGGTCGATCCGGCACTGACGTACAGCAAGCAGTATGATACTGTCGGCCGTGAGCGTGTGCGCAGTACCGCCACTCCGAGTGCCGAACATCTTCACGGAGGTATAGCCGACGGGACGAGAGTGGGCAGAGCGGAGGCGAGGACGAATCTTTTTGCGCCGGCCGACCCGACAGTACGTATGGTTTCGGAGCTGTTCGACGGATCGCAGTGGCGTGCTGTCGAGGGGTTCGACTTCCGGGACGTCACCTATCACCGCGGCGAGGACGTACCGGCGGTCCGCGTGGCCTTCGACCGCCCCGGGGTGCGCAACGCGTTCCGGCCCGAGACGGTCGACGAACTCTACACGGCGCTGGACCACGCGCGCCGCCAGCCCGACGTCGGTTGCGTCCTCCTGACCGGGAATGGCCCCTCGCCGAAGGACGGTGGCTGGGCGTTCTGTGCCGGGGGCGACCAGTCTATCCGCGGCGAGTCCGGCTACGAGTACAGCGGCGAGGAGGAGGAAGCCGCCCGGGAGGGTGTCGGCCGCCTGCACATCCTCGAGGTCCAGCGGCTCGTCCGCTTCATGCCAAAACCCGTCGTCTGCGTGGTCCCGGGCTGGGCGGTCGGCGGCGGCCACAGCCTCCACGTCGTCTGTGACCTCACCGTCGCCAGCAAGAACGCGACGTTCAAACAGACCGACGCGGACGTCGCGAGCTTCGACGCCGGGTTCGGGTCGGCCTACCTCGCCCGGCAGGTCGGGCAGAAGCGGGCCCGGGAGATCTTCTTCCTCGGCCGGGACTACGACGCCGAGGAGGCCGCCGAGATGGGGATGGTCAACGAGGTCGTCTCCCACGAGGAACTGGAGGCGGTGGCCCTGGAGTGGGCCGACACCATCACGCGCAAGTCGCCGATGGCCATCCGGATGCTCAAGTACGCGTTCAACCTCGCGGACGACGGGATGGTCGGCCAGCAGGTGTTCGCCGGCGAGGCCACGCGGCTGGGGTACATGACCGACGAGGCCGCGGAGGGCCGGAACGCGTTCAACGAGGGTCGCGACCCCGACTTCCGGCAGTTCCCCTGGCACTACTGATAAGGTCGGTTGTAAGCCATTCCGGATCGACCGCACGCGGCCGCCGGTCGACTAGGCACTGATGACCGACAGCAGTCCGTCCGAGACGGTCGCGTGATGTCGACAGCAAACGGACAGCGATTTATACTCGCGCCGACCGACCGGCAGGTGTGACGCTCGCGCTGACGCCGACGCTGGCCGCCGTTCTGGTCGCCGTGGTGTTCGTCGCAGGCCTCATCAACGGCGTTGCGGGGTTCGGGTTCGCGCTCGTGGGGACGATGGTGCTGGCGACGGTCGTCGATCCGGCGACAGCAGTGGTGTTCATGATCGTCCCCATCCTCTCGGCGAACCTCACGCTGGTCCGGGAGCTGTCGGCCGGGGACCTGCGGACGTGCGGGCGGCGGTTCGCGCCGCTGGTGGGGGCGGCGCTGGTCGGGACCGTCGCCGGCATGGTCGTCCTCGACAGCCTCCCCGCGGCACCGCTGCGGATCGGTCTGGGCGCCGTGACGCTGGCGTTCGTCGCGACGGCCCAGAACCTGGTGTCGGTGCCCGGAATCGAGGGGACGAAAGACAGGTGTTTCGTCGAGTCGCCGGCTGGAATGGCTGGCGTCGGGGGCGTCTCCGGGCTCCTGTTCGGCGGCACCAACGTCGGCGTCCAGCTCATCGCCTACCTGCGGAGCTGCAACCTCTCCCACGGGCTGTTCGTGGGCGTCGTCGCGATGGTCTTCCTCGGGCTCAACGCGGTCCGCGTCGGCGTCGCGGGCCTCCTGGGGATGTACCCCGACCTCACGCTGGCGGGCGTCTCGGCCGCCGCGGCAGTCCCCGCTGTCGCAGGCGTCACGTTCGGTCAGCGGATCCGCGGGCGCGTCGGCGAGGGAACCCGGCAGGCGGTCGTGCTGGGACTGCTGGCCGTGATCGGCGTCCGGCTCGTTCTCGGCGGGCTGGGGATCGCGTGACCAGAACGGGCATCGGTCGGCACCGGGCGGAGTCACAACCCCCAAGTGCACACCCCGGGAGAAATCAGGTATGAAGGCGACCGCGCGGGCCCACCCGATCCAGGGACTGGTCAAGTACCACGGGATGCGCGACGCGCAACTCCGGTATCCGTACCACGACTCCATCAGCGTCTGTACAGCCCCGAGCAACACTACCACGACAGTCGAGTTCGACCCCGGACTGGAGGCAGACCGCTACGTCGTCGACGGCGAGACAGTCGAGGACCGCGGCGCCGAGCGCGTCCGGTCGGTGGCCGACCGCGTGCGCGAACTGGCAGGGCTCGAGGACCGCGTCCGCCTCGAGTCGGAGAACTCCTTTCCGACGAACGTCGGGTTCGGATCGTCCGCGTCGGGCTTTGCCGCCGCGGCGACGGCACTGGTCGAGGCCGCGGGGCTGGACCTCTCGCGACCCGAGATATCCGCCGTCTCGCGGCGCGGTTCCGCGTCGTCGGCCCGCGCGGTCACGGGGACGTTCTCGCACCTCCGGGCCGGCCTCAACGACGAGGACTGCCGCTCCGAGCGGATTCCCGTTCCCGACGCACTGGAGTCGGACCTCCGGATCGTGTCCGGGCTGGTCCCCGCGTACAAGGAGACCGACCAGGCACACAGAGAGGCCGCCGAGAGCCACATGTTCGAGGCGCGACTTGCCCACGTCCGCGGCCAGATTGCCGGGGCGCGCGACGCGCTCCGGGCCGGCGAGTTCGACCGCGCGTTCGAACTCGCCGAACACGACTCGCTGTCGCTGGCTGCAACGACGATGACCGGCCCCGCGGGCTGGGTCTACTGGCAACCCCGGACCATCGAGATTTTCAACGCCGTCCGCAACCTCCGCGAGGAGGGGGTTCCGGTGTACTTCTCGGTCGACACCGGGGCGAGCGTCTACGTCAATACGACCGCCGATCACGTCGACCGCGTGGAGGAAGTCGTCGCCGACTGCGGCGTCGAGACCTGCGTCTGGGAGGTCGGGGGACCGGCGCGCGTTCTGGACGGGAACGAGGCGTTGTTCTAGCCGCTGTGTGAGCTTGCAGGGATCGACAGGCCACGGCGGGAGGCTCGCGACTGGTCCCGCAGACCACTCCCGGCGACGCTCGACGCCGGGTGACTGGTCGGCCGAGGCGAGGGCGCGGTTCGCGCCCTGGGGCCGCAATCCCCCGACGGACAACGAGAGTCCTATACTCGCACAGCCCAATCTATACACATGCACGTCGCCGTTCTCGGAGCCGGCTACGCTGGAGTCAGCCTCGCGCGCACGCTGGAGCGGTCTCTCCCGCCAGACGTCGACATCACGGTCGTCGACGAGCGCGAGACACACGTGGTCCAGCACCTGATCCACCGGCTGGTCCGGTACCCGGCGCTTGTCGAGGAGCTGACCCTCCCTATCGGGGACCTCCTGGACCGCGCCGACCACCGCCGGGCCCGCGTCACGGACCTCGATCCGGACGCCGGCGAGGTGACTCTCGACGACGGCACGCTGGCCTACGACCTCGGGGCCGTCTGTCTGGGCGCTGGGACGGCCTACTACGGGCTGCCGGGCGTCGAGGAGCACGCGACGCCGCTCAAGCGCCCCAGCCACGCCGAGCGCGTCCGGGCGGACTTCCTCGAGGTCTGCGAGAGCAGCGGCCGGGCAGTCGTCGTCGGCGCCGGTCTCTCGGGAATCCAGGTCGCGGGTGAGCTTGCTGACCTGGCCCGCGGTGAGGGCGCCGACGTCGAGGTGCAGGTGCTCGAACAGCTGGAGACCGTCGCGCCGTCCTTCCCGGAGAACTTCCAGCGGGCCGTCGCCGAGGAACTGGCAGACCGCGACGTCTGCGTCGAGACCGGCCGGACGGTCGAGGCGGTCGACGCTGACGCGGTTGCGCTGGAGAGCGGCGAGGACCTGGCGTACGACCAGCTCGTCTGGACCGGCGGGATCACCGGCAGGGGCGCCATGGGTGGCGAGCGCCCACAGGTCCGGGCGGACCTCCGGCTGGGCGAGCGGACCTTCGCCGTCGGGGACGCGGCGCGGGTCGTCGACGCGAACGGCGAACCCGCGCCGGCGAGCGCACAGACTGCCGTCAGACAGGCCGATGTCGCGGCCGAGAACATCGAGCGGCTGGTCGAGAGCCGCCACGACGGCGACGCCTTCCGCCCCCGCCTGGAGCGGTACCGGTACGACGAACTCGGCTGGCTGGTCAGTGTCGGCGACGGCACCGTCGCGCAGGTGGGTCCGACCGTCGTGCGCGGCCCCGCGGCGAAGGCGCTCAAGACGACTGTGGGCGCGGGCTATCTCGCCTCTGTCGGCGCGATCAGGACTGCCTCCGAACTCGTCTGGGAGGAGGTCGGCGCGAAACCCGATCCCGGCGCCAGCACGTAGCCCCCGACCGGGACCGCGCCGCCAGTCTTGGCCCCGTGGCGTCCACAATGATTAATAAGGCAGGTATCGAAGCGCCGGACAGGATGACAGAGTGCCAGCGGTGTGGAACGCGGATGAGCCACAACGACGAGACGACCAAACTCACCGAGTACGTCTGTCCGACCTGCCACAACACCCGCATCGTCTGGAAGTAGACCGACCGGATCCCCACAGAGAGGGACCGTCGTGGGTCTCGGAATCGCCGGACAACGGGTGACCGACTCCGAAAACGGCGGCAACTCTCCGTACGAACCCCTCGCGAAACACTGGACCCTCCGGCCCGTGTGACACGGATACCCATGCTGCGTCGTTACGGAAACCATAATGATTAATAATCCTCGTATAGAAGGGACAGATGGAATGACACAGTGTACGCGGTGTGGCGCACGGATGAACTACAACGACGAGACGACGAAACTGACCGAGTACGCCTGCCCGACCTGTCACAACACGCTGATCGTCCGCAAGGAGTCGTTCCGCGCTCGCGCGTGAGAATGTACGGACACAGCCCCAAGTTCGGCCGCGCCGTACCGCCCACACCAGTATACTGAGACGGGTTGCCGTGAGTCATTGCCGGATGAACCGCACGACGGTGTGCGGTCACACCGGTACGTAGGGACAGCGATCCGTACGAGTTCTCTCCCGACGCGTCGGTCACAAACGTTTAGCCGGTGGCGTCGCGACGGATCGTATGGCAGAGGAACACAACGTCTTCGGGGAGCCCCTGGCCGTCTGTAGCGAGGACCCGCAGACCGGCTACCTGCGGGACGGGTGCTGTCGGCACCTGTCGGACGACGCCGGTCGTCACGAGCTCTGTGCGGTCGTGACCGAGGAGTTTCTCGGGTTCAGCAAGCAACGTGGCAACGACCTGGTGACCCCGCGCCCGGCGCTGGAGTTCCCGGGGCTGGACCCGGGCGACCGCTGGTGTCTCTGTGTCGACCGCTGGCTCGAGGCAGAGGCCGAGGGCGTGGCTCCTCCGGTGGTCCTCGAGGCCACCAACGAGGCCGTCCTCGACCGCGTACGCCGCTCGACACTCGACGCGCACGCCTACGAGGAGTAATCGGGTCACCGCGGGAGTCACGGCACTGGGACACCCGGCAGACCCGCGGGAGTCACGGCACTGGGACACCCGGCAGACCCGCGGGAGTCACGGGTCGT
>CAZUVE010000053.1:0-16385 GCA_964623735.1 uncultured Halobacteriales archaeon
TGGGTAAGAGACAGCCCTTCAGGCCGGGATTCTCTCGCTGTATCAAGATAGGGTCGGTTGTACCGTTTTACCGGTCCGACCGCACGCGCTCATACGGATCGCTGTCAGTCAGTGCCGGATCGACCGTACGCTGTCGTGCGGTCGTACTGGGACACAGGTACAGCAATCCGTATCAGGCGGTGGATCCGGAAACGACTTACAGCAACCCGCATTCGTACTCGGTTCCGGCCTCCACAGCAGTGAGGTCACTGCACACCTCCTCTGACAGTGTCTTTCTGCCGGGAGAGGGGTGTTTGGCTTCCTGATACAGCAGTTCAGGAATACTCGGCAGAGGGGATCCGTGAACTGCTCCGGGGTCAAGCCCCGAGGCACTCTGCCTGCTATCTCTGTAGAGACCGGTCACCAGAACGACCGCGTCCGGGCGTACTCCCGCTCGCGTTCGAGGATGTCCCGGTAGAAGTCCTCCTCGTCCTCGCGGAGTCTGTTGATGACGCGGGCAGCGTTGCGGGGACCGACACCCCGGGCAGCGAGCGCGACGACCGCCTGCTTGCCGTGGCTCTGGACGAGGCTCGCGGCGCGGTGGGCGCGCTCGGTGCGTTTCTGTTCTTCCTCGTCCTTTCGACTCGTCCTGACGGCCTGGACCGTCTCCTCGTCCCAGGGATTGAGTGCCGCGATCCGCGTCGACTCACACTCGGGACACCGGGGCTGGTCGCGCACCCGGCGGACCGTCCGCCGTGTGGTCCACTCCTCGCAGTGGAGACACGCGAGAAGAACGCGGTCGTTCTGGAGGCGCTCCTTGACCGTGCGGATGACGCTCGCGTCGGCGTTCTCCGGGGTGAGCAACTCCTGGCTGGATCCGCGGCCGCCGGTGCCCAGCGGCGTGAGGCCGCCGACCGTCTCGATTGTGAGGTCGCCGGTCCGGATCCGCCGGAGGACGTGGCTCGCGCTCTCGACGTCCAGTTCCTCGTGGAGGAGTTCCCGCACGGCCTCGTCGTAGACGGGCGTGTCCTCCAGCGCCTCCAGCAGGCGGTCGCGCCCGAACCGCGACCGGGCGTCGCCGCGCCACCGCTTGAGCGTCCCGAACGTGGCTGCGACCTGTGCGAGCGTGAACTTCAGTGCGTCCGCGTTCTTCAGGCTGAGTTCGATCAGTCCCCGGACGTGGTCGGGATCGGTCCTCTCCAGCACGTCGACGACGTCCGACGCGGCGACGCCGCGGGGCACGTCGAGTTCCACGCGGTAGGGGTCGGCGTCCACGCCGACCGACGACCCCGTCTGCTGGCCGAGCAGCGCGGCCAGCAACCGGCCCAGCGTCTCGTTGATTTTGTGTCCGAAACAGGCGTGTACCACGACCGATCCGTCCTCGAACTCTACCACCAGTCCGTCGTCGGTCGGCACCGGCGCGCCGGTGTCGGTGTGCTCCGCGAGTGTCTCCAGGCCCGCCTCGATTGTCGCGGCCCCGGCGCCGTAGCGGTGCTGGAGGTCGCGAGCGACGGCCTCCGCGGGGGCGCCGTCCCGGAGTTGGTGGCCCGCCACCGCCCGGATCTCGCCGACCTCGCTCGCGACCGCTTCCGGAACCGGAATCTCCTTTCCGGTCCAGGAGGGAACCTCGCCGGCGGGGTCCTCGACGGGCGAGACCGTCACGGCCTCCTCGTCCTCGTCGACGTCGGTGATCCGCCACATCTCGCCGCGCTGGACGAACACCTCGCCGGGGGCGGCGAAGTTGACCACGAACCGCTCGTCGAGCGTGCCGATCCGCGCGCCGCTGGCGATGTCCTCGACGTCGTAGGTCGCCTCGTCGGGGATCATCGAGAGATTGCGGTAGAAGTACTGCCACGTACCCCGGCGCTTCTCGATCGTGTCCGTCTCCTCGTCCAGCCAGACGACGCGGTTGCCCGCGAGTTCCCGCACCACCGCTTTGAACTCCGTCTCCGGGAGGTCACAGAAGGGGTAGGCACAGGTCACGGTTTCGTACGCCCGCATCGCCCGGATCTCGCCGAAATCCATGACCAACCCGGCGATCTGGTTGGCGACGGTGTCGAGGCTGCCGTGGTGGATCTCGGCGGGTTCGACCTCGCCCGCGCGGGCCCGGCGGGCGATTGCCAGCGACTCGACGATGTCGTCGGGGTGGCTCGTCACGATCGTCCCCGACGAGGGAGTGTCGCGGCGGTGGCCCGCCCGTCCTACGCGCTGGAGGAGGCGACACACCTGTCTGGGGCTGTTGTACTGGATCACGTGGTCGACGTGGCCGACGTCGATCCCCAGTTCCATCGAAGAGGTACACAGCAGCGCGTCCAGTTCGCCTTTCTTGAACGCCGTTTCGACCTCGACGCGGGCGTCCCGCGCGAGCGATCCGTGGTGGACGCCAATGTCGGTGCCGTACTCCTTGAGCCGCGAACCCAGCGCCTCGGCGGTCTGGCGCGTGTTGACGAAGGCCAGCGTCGCGTCGTGGCCGGCGACGAGTTCGTCGATGACCCGGACGTGGCTGGCGATCTCGGGGTCGGTGACGAGTTCGCGTGCCAGTGTCTCGTCGGCGTCGGTCACCTCGGGGCAGCGCACGTCGATCTCGAGCGCGCTGCCGACGTCGACCTCGACGACCGAACAGCCCCGGTCGCCGGTGAGAAACCGGCCGATCTCGTCGGGGTCGCCGACGGTCGCCGAGAGCCCGACCCGCTGGAACGGGCCGGCGAGTTCGCGCAACCGCTCGAGGCCGACGGTCAACTGGGCGCCGCGTTTCGACGCCGCGAGTTCGTGGACCTCGTCGACGACGACGTGGCCGACATCCTCCAGGGCCCGGCGGAGCTTTTCGCCCGTGAGGATCGCCTGCAGCGTCTCGGGCGTCGTCACGAGCACGTCCGGCGGGTCGTTGGCCTGCTTCTGGCGGCGGTAGTCGGTGGTGTCGCCGTGCCGGACATCGATTTCGAGGTCGAGCCGCGAACCCCACCAGTCCAGGCGGTCGCGCATGTCGCGGTTGAGCGCGCGCAACGGCGTCACGTACAGCACACCGATTCCGAACCGCTCCTCGCCGGCGAGGGCGTCGAAGACGGGGAGCATCGCCGTCTCGGTCTTGCCGGTCCCGGTGGGTGCGACGACGAGCGCGTCCTTGCCCGCGGCGAGCGGTCCGAGCGCGCGGCGCTGTGGCTCTGTCGGGGTGTCGAACCCTCTGTCCGAGAGCGCCTCGCGCACTGTCGGGCCGAGCTGTTCGAAGGCCGCCGGCCCCCGGGCGGCCTCGCCGTCTGTCATCACTCCGGGTTGGCGTCTCGGCCGATTAAGCCCGTCGGGTCGGGTGCGAACGGACAGGGCGTCGGTCCCGCCGAGCGGTGCCCCGCGCTCCCGCGGGGCGTGTTCGGCCCAGCATCGAACACGTCCTGAAAGAGGTGCCACCGGAACAGCCAGATCACCGCGTCCCCAGCGGGATGGAGAGACCGTCACCCGTACGCTCGAGAGTCGTCCCGTAGGAGGCCGAGCGCTCGCGGAGTGCTCTACGCACCCACGAGGCCGCCTCTCTGCCGGCCAGACCGACAGCCTCGTCTTCGATCACGACCGGGACCGCGCGGAGTTGCTCGAGACGGCCGTCGCGGACTGCGAGTTCGAACAGGGCGCTGTGCTTGTTGTGCAGTCCATCCTTGTGGATGTAGTCGTCGACGAAGTCGCCGGCGTCGTAGAGAATGGGCCGGCCGCGGTAGACCTCGATACCCTGGAGGACGTGCGCGGAGTGGCCGTGGACGACGTCGACGCCGCGGTCGATCAGCCACCGGGCGAAGGCCTCCTGGGTGGCGTCGGGTTCGGTTACCCAGTTGGGCCCCCAGTGCAGCGAGGTGACCACGAGGTCCGGGTCAATCTCCCGGGCACGGTCGACTGCGTCGCCGACCAGCCGCCTTGTCGAGGGGACAGTCAGGTCCAGCGGCGCGTACGCCGTCCCCGGACTCGACTCGCCGGCCGCGTAGGCCGGCCACCGGTCGGTGAACGCGATTGTTGCGACGGTCAACCCGCCGGCGTCCGTGACGGCGGGGGCGACCGCCTCGGCCCGGTCACGCCCGGCGCCCACCGCCGCGACGCCTCCCTCGGACAGGTGAGCGCACGTGTCTTGGAGCGCCTGCGCGCCGAAATCGAGCGTGTGGTTGTTGGCGAGACTGACTGCCGACGCCCCTGCCGCCCGCAGGGCCGGCACCGCGAAGCCGGGTGCCGCCCGGAAGTAGTACGTCTTGTCCGGCCACCGCTCGCCGCGCGCCGAGACACAGCACTCGAGATTTGCCAGGAACCCGTCGAGGCTCCGGAGGCGATCCAGCGTCGACCCCCAGACACCGACCGGATCGCCGCCGCGCCACCGGTCGGTCACGCTCCGGCCCAGCATGACGTCCCCGGCGAGGCCGACGCGCGCGTCGACTCCCCCGGCGTCCAGCGGGCCGCGTTCACCCCGCGGTGCCGTCCCGAGGCACCCGGACAGCCCCGCGATCCCTGCCAGGACTCCCCGGCGTGTCGTCCGCATCCGGCGAAACGTGGCCGGCCACCGGCTTCAACCTTCCTCCCGCTGTCCCCTCGTGTGTCGCCTGCACACGCCCAGGTGGATTACTTATGGTAACCTACCGTACTGTGAGACATGGCAGCAACCGACGACGGTTCGACCGGACCGGCAGACGACAACTGCACCACCTCGGGGTCGTTCGACGACCACGGCATCGACGACGGGACCCACCTGATCCAGCAGGCGTACTACCGGATGTCGGACGTGGACGCCGCCTTCGAGCCGACGGAGTCGTTCTTCGCCCGGATCGAGTCGGCGTTCGTCTGGGCGTACCTCGGATCGACCGAGGAACGGGGTGTTCCGTCCCACGTCGGAACGGCGCTGGACGACGCGCGCGTGCTCACCCACGAGGAGTTTACCGACCGCCCGGACGCCGACCTCCGGACGGAGGTGTTGCCCGCGTTCTACCGCCGGTTCGCGGGCTTTCACTGTGCGTACCGGTTCTGAGTGCCACGCGGTCACACGACCCGTGAGAACCGGTACCTCTCGTCTCGGACGACTTA
Source organism: uncultured Halobacteriales archaeon (assembly GCA_964623735.1). Taxonomy (GTDB): domain Archaea; phylum Halobacteriota; class Halobacteria; order Halobacteriales; family Haloarculaceae; genus SW-9-67-25. The sequence goes on from CAZUVE010000053.1 coordinate 5,026, forward strand.
TACATCTCCCGTGCGTCTCTATTGTATGAGTGAGGAGACGGGCCGCCGGAACCTCCGGATGCCCTCGGACGACGAACTGTTCGGCCTCGTGACACAACACCTGGGTGGGAACCACGTCCGTGTCCGCTGCGAGGACGGGAAGACCCGGATGGGCCGCATCCCGGGCCGGATGAAGTACCGCGTCTGGATCGAGGAGGACGACGTCGTGCTGGTCGACCCCTGGGACTGGCAGGACGAGAAAGCCGACGTCGAGTGGCGGTACGACAACAAAGACGCAAACCAGCTCCGGCGCGAAGGCCACATCGAGTAGCCACAACGTTCTTCGAGGGTATACGGATTGCTGCAAGTCACTACCGGAGCCACCGCCGACTGCGTACGGTCGGACCGGTACACAGTTACAGCAATCCACAGTACAGCAATCACTGTGGACTCCGTAGGCAGAGTGGCTCACGGCCACGGCCGTCGACCGAGAGGGCGGGAGCCACGCCGGCCGGGAAAGCGAACCCATAAGTTTAGGCTCGCCTAACCCGCCGGAACGAGCGACCGACGAGAGCCATGGACAGGACGCCGTCGCCGCGGACGGACGTGTGTGTCGTGGGTGCAGGACCGGCGGGTGCACTGGTCGCTGCCCGTCTCGCGGAGGCGGGTCACGACGTCGTCGTCCTCGAGGCGGGGCCACGCTTCGAGGAAGGGGGCGAGGAGCGCATGGAGCGGTCGATCCGGCCGGCACACGACGACCTGTCCGTGTGGGGGATGGGCGGCGAGCGCGACGGGTTCTCGACGACCGGCGAACTGTTCTACCCGCTGAACCAGGCCCGGGTCAAGGGCGTGGGTGGGTCGACGCTCCACTGGCAGGGGATGGTGATGCGGCTCCACGAGAGCGACTTCGCGGGGCGGGCGGGTGGTGACGACCTGTGTGCCTGGCCCCTCGCGTACGAGGAGCTCCGCCCCTACTACGCCGCCGCGGAGCGGGAACTTGGCGTCGCGGGTGCCGACGACAATCCCTTCGCGCCGCCCCGCGAGGAGCCGTTCCCGATGTCCGCGTTCCCGCCGAGCCACAGCGACTCGCTGTTCGCCACAGCCTGCGAGCGGCTGGGGATCGCCACCCACTCCGTCCCCAACGCGCGCAACTCCGAACCCTACGACGGCCGCGGTCCCTGCGTGGGCTACGGCACCTGCCAGCCAGTCTGTCCTTCCGGTGCGAAGTACAGTGCCGACGTCCACGTCCGGGCGGCCGAGGAACGCGGCGCCCGCGTGATCGACCAGGTCCCGGTTCAGCGGCTTCTCACGGGCGAGAGAGAGACACGCGTCGACGCCGCAGTCTACGCCACGCCCGACGGCGGGACCCACCGCCAGGGGGCCCGGCAGTTCGTGCTCGCGGCCGGCGGCGTCGAGAGTCCGCGACTCCTCCTGCTGTCCCGGAGCGGGGCTCACCCGGACGGGCTCGCCAACTCCAGCGGGCTGGTCGGGCGCTACTTCATGGAGCACCTGTTCGCCGGCGCCGGCGGTCGGCTGGACCGCCGGACCAGGCAGAACCACGTGGGATTCGTGACGAGCGAGACCCACCAGTTCTACGACGAGCCCGGCCAGGCCGTCACCGACCGGGAGGGGAACACGGTCGTCCCGGCCAGCGACGAGCGGCTGGCGCCGATGAAACTCGAGTTTCTCAACTACGCCGGCCCGTCGCCGGTCGAACTCGCCCTGGGCGGCGACGAGTGGGGCGACGCCCTCCTCGACCGTCTCCGGGAGGCCTACGGCCACAGCATCGCGATGGGCGGGCTCGTCGGGCAGGAACCCCGTCCGGAGAACCGCGTCACCCTCGATCCGTCGACGACCGACGACAACGGCAACCCGGTTCCCGACATCCGGTGGTCGCTGGACGACCGGACGCGCCGGACGCTCGCGCGGGCCACCGACGTCCAGCGCGCGGTCCTCGAGGAACTGGGCGCCGACGTCGGGTGGACCGTCGGTCCCGAGGAGACGGGCCCCGCGTACCACCACATGGGCACGACGCGGATGGGCGAGGACCCCGCCGAGAGTGTCGTGAACACGCGGCTGCGCACCCACGACGTGGACAACCTCACCGTCGCCTCCAGCAGTGTCTTCGTCACCGCGGGCGCGATGAACCCCACGCTGACGATCGCCGCGCTCGCTCTCAAAGCGGCCGGCCACGTCGACGAGGACCTCTAATTACAGCGACACGAGTCCGAGGCCGTCGGCGATCAGCAGCCCTGCGTCGAGCAACAGGAGGACGGCCACGACCGACGCCGCCCCGAGGAACCGCCGCGCTTCTCGGGCGGGCTCGCGAACCTTCTGCCGGTCGGTGCCGTCGGCCACCTTTCCGGTCCCGGTCTCGACGAGGCCCGCGAGGACGAACCACAGGACGACCATCGCGAGAACGAGGTAGCCGCTGACGCTGCCGGTCAGGGTCCCGACGGTGTACCGCTGGGCGGCCATGTGGCCGCCGGACAGCAGGAGAACGGTTGCGCTCGCGCGGGACACCTGCTTCAGTTTCCCGGCGACAGCACTCAGCGGTACCGCGTTCAGGTTCCCGTCCCGCCCGAGCGGGAGAACGGCGTACCAGACGAACAACACGCTGCCGGCCCACAGACCGGCAAACAGGAGGTGAACGGCGTACGCCCCGGCGTCGACGAGTGACATGCCCGACTCTGACGGGGCCACTCACCTAAAAACACCTGGAACGGCGCGTTTCCGGACACGGTAGGGACTCCCCGTGGAGGCGACGGTCACTCCGTCTCCACCCCGACAGCAGCCGCGTTCCGGTCAGTTGCCCGACGTCTCGGTCTCGGTCGTCGTCTCCGATTCCGCGGTCGACTCGGTCGTCGTCCCGCTCCCTTCTCCGAGGGGACCGTCGTTGCTCCTCGTCTCGCCTTCCTGGATCTCCTCGAGTTCCTGCTCGACTTCCTCGCGGCCTTTCTTGAACTCACCCATGGCCTCCCCCGTCGACCGCGCGAGTTTCGGGATCTTGTTCGCCCCGAACAGCAGTATCGCGATCAGTAGGATGACCAGCATCTCGGGTCCCCCCGGGATCGGACCGAACAGAGGGACGAGTGTTCCTGACATCGCTACCTTCACCTTGCCAACTACCGATTATAGGCTTTTTGGACCGAACGGTTCCCCGATCGACGGCTCGAAAACAGCCAAACGGGAGTGAAACCGCGTCTGTGTCCGTCACTGGAGGGACGACAGTGGTTCTGGTGGTAACTCTGCCTGCGGCCTCTGGTACTGTCGGCTACACCTTCGTGAAGAGATTCGCCACCCCGGGGTGTCGACACTGCTCGCGCGCCCACAGCCGACAGTGTGAGAACAACCGGCGATTGCCCCCGGTGACGACCACAGGTCACTGTTCCGGGCGACAGGTGCGCCCGCGACCGCCGGTCGGCCGCCGGGAGACGCAACCGTGATACGGCCGCACAGAGAACCGGGGCGTATGCTATCCGAAGGCGACGACGCGCCGGACTTCACCGCGCCCCTCGCACACGGCGAACTGACAGAGTTCACCCTCTCGGAGCACCTGGCGGAGGCACCGCTCGTGCTCGCGTTCTTCCCCGGGGCGTTCACCGAGGTCTGTAGCCACGAGATGGAGGCCGTCCAGGACCGGCTCGCGGCCTTCCAGGACGCGGGCGCAGCCGTCTACGGGATCAGCGTCGACACGCCCTTCGCGCTCGCGGAGTTCAGGGACCGCCTCAACCTGGCGTTCGGCCTCGTCAGCGACACCAACCGGACGGTCGTCGACGCCTACGAGGTCGGGATGGACTTCGACCACATCGGCGTCCGCAACCTCGCAAAGCGGGCCGTGTTCGTCGTCGACGGAACCGGGACCGTCACGTACACGTGGGTGAGCGACGACCCCGGCCGCGAACCTGACTACGACGCGGTCCTGGAGGCGGCCACGGAGTCCTGACGCGGCCGGGGGTCCGCGAGGGCTTTTTACTCCCAGGGAAGTAACTCGGCCCGTCATGGGTGACACGACGCCGGACGAGGGAGACCGGGCGAGTGCCCACCGGATCTACGACCCCGCAGACGAGCACGTCTTTCCGGACGAGCGCGTCAACGAGGTCCTGGAGTTCGTCGCGGGCGACGAGGAGATACAGGCGTACCTGGAGTCACAGAACGTCAACCCCGTCACGCGGAAGGGGTACAACGACCACGGGGCGAAACACGTCGACATCGTCCGCAACAGGGCGCTGTGTCTCTACGGGCTTCTCAGGCAGGGCGGCGTCGGGTTCAACGGCGCCGCCGAGCAGGGGCTCGACGAGGCCGAGGAACCCGTTATCGTCGCGCTCGCGGCCACGCTGCACGACATCGGCCACGTCGTCCACCGCGACGAGCACACCTACTACTCGATCCCGCTGGCGGCGGACATCCTCGACCGGGTGCTCACCCGGTGGTACGACACCGCCGACGCGGTACGGATGAAAGGGGAGATCCTCCACGCCATCCTCTGTCACCACTCCGCGGAGGATCCCCTCACGCTGGAGGCCGGCGTCGTCCGGATCGCCGACGCGCTCGACATGGAACGCGGGCGCTCGCGGATTCCCTACGTCAAGGGCGGGCGGGGGATCGACACCGTCTCCAGCCAGGCCATCGAGCGCGTCACGCTCGCGGAGGGCGAGCAGGCCCCGGTGCTGATCGAGATCGAGATGCGCAACGCCGCGGGGGTGTACCAGGTGGACAATCTCCTGAAAGCGAAGGTTCGGGACTCGGGGCTCGAAGACCGGCTGCGCATCGTCGCCGTCAACGTCCGCGAGGACGACGACCAGATCGTCGAGCGGATCGAACTGTGATCCTGGACCGGCCGCCGGGCGACAGTCGTACCGGTTGCTGTCCCTGTGTCCCAGTACGACAGCACTCCGTCTCAGATTCCCAGCCAGTGCCGGAGCGCGGTCGCGTAAGCCGAGAACGGATCGACCAGGCTGGCGAGCGAGAACCCCGCGTCGGGGTTCTCCGCCGACTCGAACGCCCTGGCGAGTGTTTCCCGGTCGACGCGCTCGACGGCACCCGAGTTGACGCGGCGGCCGTCGGCGTCAGTCACGCGCAGGAGCGTCACGCGGCCACCGCCGACGCCGACCACACGGTAGACGCCGGGCGGGACCGGTCCGTCGGCGGCGCGGACGTGGTCGTAGGGTTCTGGGGTCATGTGGACTGCTCCGAGGTACCGCCGGATCGACCGCACGGGGGCGTGTGGTCGTACCGGGACACGGACACGGGGGTCTGTCTCATTCGTCGCTTGTCAGCCGGTCGTCACCGTGGCGCTCGCGCAGGTCCTCGAGGTGGGCCCGCTGTGTCTCGACCCGCGGCGTGGGCTCGGCGTAGGTGTGCTCGAACATCTCCCCGGGGTCGGGCTCGAACGCCTCCGCGCGGTCGACCAGCTCGCTCACCTCGTCCTCGATTCCGGCCTCGATGGCGTCGATCCGCTCGTCGTCGAGCAGGCCGCGCTCCCGGAGGAACGTTTCCATGCGCGGGATCGGGTCGCGCCGCTCCCAGCGTTCGAGTTCGGCCTCGTCCCGGTACACCGAGGGGTCGTCGACAGTCGTGTGGGGCCCGAGGCGGTACATCACCGGTTCGATCAGCGTCGGGCGGGTCGCGCGCCCGGCGGGGTTCCCGCCGGCCCCGTCTCCGTCGCTCTCGCCGGTGCGGGCGCGCTCGACTGCCTCGCGGGTGACCTGGTAGACCGCGAGCGGGTCCATCCCGTCGACGCGGATCCCCCGGAAGCCGTAGGCGTGTGCCTTCTGCGCGAACGTGGCGCTGGCGGTCTGGCGGTCGGTCGGAACGGAGATGGCCCACTGGTTGTTGTTACAGAAGAAGACCGCGGGGACGTCGAAGACGCCGGCGAAGTTCAGCGCCTCGTGGAAGTCACCCTCGGAGGTGGCGCCGTCCCCGAAGTGACACCCCACCACGCAGTCGTCGCCTCTGAGTTTCCCGGCCCAGGCCATCCCCGTCGCGTGGGGGAGGTGGCCGGCGATGGAGATGTTGACTGGGAAGACGTGCCGGTCTGGGAGCCACTCGTTGCCCCGTTCGTGGCCCATCCAGTACAGCAGATACTCGTGTGAGAGCCCCCGGACGATGGGGACACCGTGCTCGCGGTACTGGTAGAGGATCCAGTCGTCGGCGGCGAATGCGTGGGTCGAGGCGACCTGTGCGGCCTCCTGGCCCGCCAGCGGGGGGTACGTGCCCATGCGGCCCTGCCGGTGGAGCGTCGTGGCACGCTCGTCGAGGTGCCGGGCGAACCGCATCCCCTCGTACATCGCGACCAGCGTCCCGTCGTCCACCTCCGGCACCGTCGTGTCCTCGCGCACCTGTCCGTCCTCGTCGAGTATCTGTACCTGCTCGGGCGGAGTCGACCCCGTACTCATCGTTCGACGCGAGGAACGCACGGTAAAAATCTCTTGTCCACGGACAGCGGTGGCTGTGGCTCATAGTGATTGCTGTAAGTCAGTGCCGGATCGACCACACGCCGTCGTGCGGTCGTACCGGTACACAGTTACGGCAATCACTATCACTCCGCGGACGTCACGTCAGTGACGGTCCCGACGCCCTTCGAGCGGCCCTCGCGGAAGACGAACCGCTGGCCCTCCACAACGAGGTACGGCCGGAACTTGAACCGGACGCGGGCCCGGCCGGTGTCGCCCGGGAGCAGTTGCCCGTTCTCGGGGTAGAACGCGGCCGCCTCGCTGACTGTCTCGAGGTGGACCACGGGTTCGTAGCCGGCGCCGATGTGTGTGGGGTGGTTCAGCACCATCACCTCGGCCTCGAACTCCCGGACCGGCGACGGGTCGGCCTCGCGGGGCACGAGAACCATCCCCCGCTCGACGGCCTCCTCCTGGACGCCCCTGAGCGCGATGCCGACGATGCGCCCCGCCTGGGCCTCGTCGACGCGGTGGTAGTGCATCTCGATGGAGCGGACCTCGACGTTCTCGAAGCGGTCGTCGGCCATCGGTCCCAGCAGGAGTTCGTCGCCGGCCTCGACGCGCCCGGACTGGATGGTCCCGGAGGCGACAGCACCCACGCCCGTGACGTTGTACGTGCGGTCGACGTACATCCGGAACTGCTCGTCTGCGACGGCGTCGCCGGTCTTGGGGAGTCGCTCGAACAGTTCGTCGAGGGTGTCCAGGCCCTCGGTGGTCACGGCGCTGGTCGTGACCACCGGTACCACCGTCTCGGAGATCTCCTCGAGTGCGACGTCGACGCCGTACCGGTCGACCCGGAGCGGCGTCTTCTCGACCTCGCGCAGGAGACGTTCGACCTCCCGTTCGACCTCGCGGACCCGCTCGTCTCCCACCAGGTCGATTTTCGTGATGGCGACCATCGTCGGGAGGTCCGTCGCCAGCAGGATGCCCAGGTGTTCGCGGGTGGTCTTCGTGGGGCCGTCGTCGGCCGCCACCGTGAGGAGGCCGTAGTCGAGTTTCTGCCCCACGAGACCGCGGATGGTGGTCCGGAGCCACGGCTCGTGGCCCACCGTGTCGACGAACGAGACCAGGCGGTCGGCCTCCTCGACGACGCGGGCGCGGTCGTCCTTCCGGTGGGGGTTGTCCATCCGGACCGCGCCCGACTCGTCGAACCCGTAGACGCCGTAGGAGAGGTCCGCCGAGAGCCCCCGCTCGATCTCGTGGGGCTGGACGTCCAGAAAGCCGCGGGTTCCCCCCTGGCCGTCGTCGGCCTGGCCGGTCACCAGCGAACCCACGAGCGTCGACTTGCCGTGGTCGACGTGGCCGGCCGTCCCCACGACGATGTGTTCGTCGTCGGCCATCACCGCACCCTCGCGGATCGTTGCGACACCGACCAGCCCCGCGTCCCCGTCGTCGCCGACGCCCCACGTCTGGACCTCCTCTATGTGTGTGCCGGCCTCCTCGGCGAGCAGCGAGAGCACGTCCATCGACTCGGAGAACACCCCGGGATCGATGCCCGCGACGCCGCCGTCGTCGGTGACCCCGACGACGTAGGTGGCCTCGCCGTCGCCCGAGAGGACGCGGTGGCGCAGTTGCGCGGCGAGGCTCTCCAGGCGACCCTCCGAGAGGTGTAACTCCTCGGTGAGTCGCTCCTTGAATTCGACGTTTCCCCCCTCCTGCTCCCCGCGCTCGATTGCGCGTTCCAACATGGCCCGGTCGGGGCTCATACCCGGCGGTTACGCCCCACCAGACAAAAGCCTTCCCCGGGTTCGGGTCTGTTTCGCACGGGAGCGGTCGTGTGTGGACCGGTCACGGACGAACCGCGCCGGAGATCCCAGGTAACGTAACACCTAACTGGGCACCTCCGACAGTACGCCTTGTTACGCAACGGCGTGATTTCATTCGGTTGACCGGTGCGGCAGGCGTTAGCGTCGCTCTCGCCGGGTGTTCCGGCGACGGCGGCGACGGATCGGACGGCGACAGTGGTGACGGCGACAGTGGGGACGGTGGTGACGGCGGTGACGGCGGGGGTGACGACGGCGCGAGCACCGGCGGCGGGACCAGCCCGGTCACAATCGGGGTACTGGGCCCCAAGTCGGGGCCGCTCTCGCGCCTCAACAGCTTCTACACGGCCAACATCGAACTCGCGATCGACCAGATCAACGGCGGGGGCAACTTCGTCCACGACGGCGGCGGCCTCGACGTCGGCGGGTCGACAAGGGAGGTCGAGTACGTCTACTACGACACCGAGTCGAAGCCGAACGTCGGCGCGAGCGCGGCCGAGCGACTGATCGAACAGGACGGCGTGTCGGTCGTCCTGGGTGCGATGTCCTCGACGACCACCCTGGCGATCATGGACGTCCTGGAGCGCGAGGAGGTACCGGGCATCACGAGCGTCTCGGTCAACGAGAAGATCACAGGCTCGGAGGGCAACCGGTGGTTCTTCCGCAACAAGGACACCGACTCGATGCGCGCCAAGTTCATCAGCCAGGCCATCGCCGATGAGATCGGGTTCGACAGCGTCGGAATGATCGGCCCGAACAACGACTTCGGCGTCGGCCGGATGGACGCGTTCGCCGAGGCGCTTGGCGAGCGCGGCGTCGAGACGCTCACCAGGCAGTCGTTCAACCAGGAGGCCCAGTCGTTCCTCTCGGAACTGGAGTCGATCAAGGCCGAGGAGCCCGACGCGCTGTACATGGTGTTGAACGACCCCACCCACGGCGTCCAGATGGTGCCCCAAGCCAGCCAGGTCGGCTTCGAGAACATGATCGGGACCGGCCCGCTGGGGACGCCACAGACTCCCGAGAAGGTTGGTGATCCCCTCGAGGGGACGCACATCGAGATCACGTTCCCCAACGAGGCGAAGGGAACCGTCGACCACGTCACGACGTGGGCCAACAACCTCGAGGAGGCCACGGACGGCGAGGTGCCGCCCAACTACATCGGCGCGCCGACCTACGACGCGATCAATGCCATCGTGGACTCCATCGGCCAGGCCGGCGAGGTCGCACCCGGCCCCATCAGGGACGCGATGGCCGGGACGAGCATGCTCGGCGTCTACCCCTACCCCGAGTTCACCCTGGAGTTCGACGGGAACAACCAGGCGCAGGTCGTCGCCGGGCTCGGGCAGTGGCAAAAGCAGGACGGCGAGTGGTCGCTCACCGTCCAGACGGGGCCGTTCGCCTCGAACTGATGGTCTCGGTCGACCTGCTCGTCCAGCAGGTAGTGAACGGTGTGTCGATCGGTGCCGTCTACGCGCTCATCGCCATCGGCCTGACGCTCGTCTTCGGCATCATGGACATCATCAACTTCGCCCACGGCGAGTTCGTGATGCTGGGGTCGTACGCCCTGTTTTTCCTGCTGGCCGTGCCGGGGGTCTCGTACGTCCTGGCGATGCTGGCCGCCGTGGCGCTGATCGGCGTCTTCGCGGTGGTGGTCGAGCGGTCCGTGTTCCGCCCGCTGTACGACCGCGGCGGGCTCGCGCCGATGATGGCGTCGTTCGGGCTGCTGTTGCTCGTCCAGAACGCCGTTCTCATCGCCTGGGGCGGGACGCCCAGGGTTGTCGCCGATCCCTTCAACAACGCTGTCGTGCGCGTCGCGACGGTCCAGATCTCGTACATCCGGCTGTTCGCGCTCGGGCTGACAGTCGCCATGTTCGCCGGCCTGTGGGCGCTACTGTTGCGGACAAAGATCGGCACCGCCATCCGCGCGACCGCCCAGAACGAGCAGGCCGCGCTGATCCGCGGCATCGACACTACCCGTGTCAACACGGCGACGTTCGTCCTCAGCGGCGTGTTCGGCGCCGCGGGCGGGGTCGTCTACGGCACGATGTTCCCCATCTACCCGACGATGGGGCTGTTCCCGATGCTCAAGGCCTTCGCCGCGATCATCATCGGCGGGCTCGGGAGCGTCACCGGCGCGCTCGTCGGCGGGCTCCTCATCGGGATCGTCGAGACGGTGACGCCGACGCTGCTCGACTCGACGGGGTACGTCTCGAACGCGAGCCAGTGGCGCGACGCGTTCGCGTTCCTGCTTCTGGTCGGCGTTTTGCTCCTCAAGCCGAACGGCCTGTTGGGAGGGTGGGAGCGGTGAGCACGGAGACACCGCGGCTGTCCAGGGCCGCCGCGACCCTCCTCGACCGGCCGGCGTACCTCGGCGCCCTCGCGCTCGCCGGCGCGCTCGTCGCGCCGCTGACGCTCTCGAACAGCTACCAGGTCAACGTGCTCGTGCTGGTGTTGTTGTTCGTGTTGCTCGCGCTGTCGCTGGACCTCCTGCTCGGGTACACTGGCTACCTCTCGCTGGCCCACCACGGGCTGTGGGCGGTCGGCGCCTACACCTCGGGCATCCTGACGGTCAAGGCGGGCCTTGGCGTGTGGCCGGCGGTCGCGGCGGCGACGCTGTTCACCGGGCTGTTCGGTGCCGCCATCGCGATCCCGGCGTTCCGGGTCCGCGGCCACTACTTCGCGCTTGCGACCCTCGCCATCGGCGAGCTCATCCGGATCGTCATCAACAACTGGGTGTCGCTCACGGAGGGCCCCTTCGGGCTGACGGGGATCCCCTCGCCCGCGCTCCCGGTGGTCGGCGCCATCGACACTCGCCTGGAGTTCTACTACGTGACCCTCGCCATCGTGGTCGGGGTAGTCGTCGGGTTCGTCCGGCTGTTGCGGTCGCCCTTCGGCCGGTGTCTGCGGACGATCCGGGAGGACGAGGACCTCGCGGAGGCACAGGGGCTGCACCTGATGCACTACAAGGTCACCGCCTACGCCATCTCGGCGAGCGTCGCCGGCGTCTCGGGGGCGCTGTTCGCCCACTACCAGCACGTCATCGGCCCCGACAACTTCGAGATCCACTTCATGGCCGAGATGCTCGTCATCGTCATCGTGGGCGGGTCTGGCGTCCTCGCCGGCCTGATCCTCGGCCCGCTGATCTTCATCCCGCTCCCGGAGTTCC
>CAZUVE010000054.1:0-16229 GCA_964623735.1 uncultured Halobacteriales archaeon
GGGCCGTCCAGCTCGGGCTCTTCCTGTCGGTGTTCGCCGGCGTCGGGTTCGTCGCCCTCGCCCACTGGCTGGCGCTCGTCCTGCCGCCGATGCCGCTACGTGACGAGGCCGCAGCCGACCAGACGACGCTCGAACCACCGGACCGGACGCGGCTCGCCCTGCTAGGCGGGATGGGCGCTGTCGGCGTCGGGAGCGGCGCGCTGTTCTCGACGTCCATCCTCGACCAGCTCTCGTACGACGACGCGGCCTACGGGGCGGCAACGTGGATGCGCGACTACGCCGGGGATCGCGGCTGGACCTACCCCCAAAACTACGTCCTCTCGGGATGGGGTCGGGCCCGGATGTACAACTACTTCGTCAGCGGAGAGTCGCGGTCGTACTCATATGCCCGGAGCAACTACGGGGACTTCATCTTCAGCAGCGACGAGGCGGGGTGGTACGAACAGTTCGAGGGCCGTGTCGGGTTCGTCGTCACCCGGAGTGAAGTCCGCGCCGGCACGTTCCGCATACAGGCACGCCTGCACGACCGCTACGGCAGCGCGAGCAGCACTGCCGACGGCCTCGGCCACTTCCGCGCGATGTGGGAGAGCGCCGACGGCTCCGAGAAGGTGTTCACGGTCGTGCCCGGCGCCACGGTGACCGGGGAGGCCGATCCCGACACAGAGATCACGCTCTCGACGACGATCACGCTGGCTGGCACGGGCAGGACTGTCGAGTACCGCCGGCGCGCTGAAACTGATTCCCGGGGGCAGTTTTCGGTCGTCCTCGCCCACCCCGGCGAGTACGACGTTGCCGATGGCCGTGCAACGGTGGTCGTCGACGAGGCGGCCGTCCGCGATGGTGCCGAACGGACGTTACAATTTTCATAGTTCAGCTCTTGCGAGGCGGCGTCACAGTCCTCACGGAGTATGGTTCCACGAGTAGCGACACTGCTCACGCGCACAGAGCCGACAGTATGACCCGCCGTGGCGAAAGAGACAGACGACGATGACCACCACCCCGGGTCTCATCCGGAGTGGTGTGACTGTTTCACGGTGTGAACGCACACTGTCGTGCGGTCGATCCGGCACTGCCGGACAGTAATCTGCGTCAGAGTTCGATACGCTCGATGATTCGGTTGTTGTCGTCGCAGCCATTGATCGCGACGACGCGAAACAGGTCCTCCAGTCCCGACTCACGGAGTTTCGCCTTCAGAAGGGTATCGACCTGATAGACGCCCGCGGCATTGTGCATCTCGATCTCGACGAGAACGGGGACGTTGTTACCCTCCATGAGCGTGACGCGCTCGATTGCCTGGCTCGAGACGGTATCGATGCCGCGCCTCCCCTTGGCGTACGGGAGACGGGAGCGTCCCTGCTCCATATCAAGCGCGTCCGCAATGCGGAGGACACCGGCCTCTCGCGTGAGTGGGGTCTCCTCGGAGTGGTGACAGAGGATGGCGTGGAGCACCTCGCCTTTCACCCGGACGGCGTCTGCCGTGTCGTAAAATTCCGGCAGTACCTCCTCCAGCACGTTCGCTGCGAGAGGCACGGAGTAGTAGGCGTGCCGGTGGCGGTGAACGACGTGGCCGATATCGTGGAGCGTCGCGGCAAGGGCGATGATGACCGACTCGTCCGCTTCGTCGAGACCCTGTTCCCTGGCGCCGTTGAACGCTATTCCGTGCCGCTTGAGCAGGTCATAGAGGTGCAACGCCCTGTTCCGAACGATACTGACGTGGACCGCGCCGTGGTCGTTGTACTGTTTCCTGATTGCAGGGTTGACGTTCTGAGCCTCCAGATACGCCTGGATTCTCTCGTCGCTCGTGACATACTGTAGCACCTGATTGACCCGGTGGTCGGGGAACGCGTGGGCGTCCGCAGGGTCGTACGGTTCCACGCCCTCGTGTGAGCGAACCCGCTCGGAACCTCTGTGGTTGGTCTGTTCGTCACCGCACTCCTCGTCGGGCCGGTGGTGATGTGTGGTCGAACTCATCTTCCACACGGTGCGTGGCCGTGTATCATCCTCACTCCGATGGCTGAATACTCCGATTCGCTCTTTTGCTGGGACTCGACTCATTCAGACTTCTCGACGAGGGACACATCGGAGTATTCAGTTGCAAGCCGACAGCCTCATACGGATTTTTGTAACTGTTTACTGGTACGACCGCACGACTGCGTGCGGTCAATCCGGCAATGACTTACAGCAATCCGTATCAGAAGGGAATCCGTGGAGAGATCCATCACGCGTCGAAGCCTCCTGTTCTGACAGCAACATAGGAGACCAGTACGAAAGCGAGTAGCCATTGAACCGGATGAGTGTCGCTGACTCGCCCTTGGGCCGTCTTGACAATCGGGTACGTGATGACGCCGGCAGCAATACCCCACGCGATCGAATACGTCAGCGGCATCGCGACGATCGTCATTCCGGCCGGGAACGCGTGAGCCAGATCGTCCCAGACCACTTCGACGACGTTCTGCATCATCAACAGTCCGACAACGACAAGCGCAATGTGCGACGCGTGCACCGGGACGGCGGCCGCGACGGGCACGAACAGAAGTGACGTCAAAAACAGGGTCCCGACGACCGCCGCTGTCAACCCGGTCCGACCGCCCTCCTCGACACCGACCACGCTCTCGACGAACGTCGTCACGGTCGAGGTACCGAGTATCCCTCCGACGATCGACCCGAGTGCGTCGGCCAACAGCGGTTCGTCCGCGTCGGGAACGTTCCCGTCCGCGTCGAGAAATCCGGCAACCTGTGAGACGCCAGTCAGCGTTCCGGCGGTATCGAAGAAATCGATAATAAAGAACGAAAAGACGATCAGGGAGAACGTGAGTCCCTCCAGGTTCTGCAGTCCACCGATGAAGGCTCCGGCAAGCGGCGTGATATCGTACTGTGCAGCAGGCAGTGACTTCGAAACGAGGGTGCCTCGTTCGACGAACCCCGCGAGTGTCATGCCCCAGCTGAGCATCGTCGTCAGAACGATCCCGAACGCGATCGCTCCGGGGACGCCGCGGGTATAGAGGGCCATAGTGAACAACAGTCCAACGATGGACACCAGTGCAACTGGATCGCTGGCGACGTTTCCGAGACTGACGAGCGTCGACGCGTCGTCGGTGATGACGTTCATCGCCTGTAACCCGATGAGGATGAGGAACAGACCGATCCCGACGCTGATCGAGAGTTTGACCGGCCTGGGAAAGAGTTCCATGATGTACTCCTGGACTCCCAGAAGAGTGAGGACGGCAAACACGACGCCTTCGACGACGACCGCGGCGAGTGCCGTCTGCCACGGAATCCCCATCGCACCCACGACAGTGAAGGCAAAAAACGCGTTGATACCCAGGCCCGGCGCGAGTCCGAACGGACGGTTGGCGTAGAGGGCCACGAGTGCGGTTCCAGCCACCGTCGAGAGGATCGTTACGACAGCCAGCATTTGTTGCACTTCGCCAGTTGTGTAGCCAGCGAGGGCGATTCCCGGTTTGTCCGACGTGGCTGCCAGGATGGTCGGATTCACCACCACGATGTACGACATCGCGAGAAACGTCGTGACGCCGGCAACGAGTTCTGTCTGGACATCGGTGTCGTGTTCGTCCAGTTCGAATCGCGATTTGATGGACTCGATCATCGTGTCACTCGCTGTGAGTCGAATCGTATCGGCAGACGGCAGTTCCGTCGCGTGCATGCGAGCACAACTGGTCGGCGCGTGCCGTCACCTGATTTTCACTGCTGTTCTGGCCGGACCGCCAGTGGTACACGGTCACACTCATATTCCATTCAATGGACAAGTGCGAGTGACACTAACTGGGATATCTGAATACTCCGATCGTCCCCCTCCGAGCATGCTAGATACTGACACTGTCGGCTATACCGATGAAGCTATCCGGCACCCAGGGGTGACACTGCTCACGCGCTCACAGCCGACAGTACGAGAACGCGTAGAGCGGGGACCTTCCAGGCGGGAGCGCGAAATGCGGGAGTCCCGTTCATACTGATTGCTGTAAGTCATTGCCGGATCCACCGCACGACAGCGTTCGTCCTGGTACACAGTTACGGCAATCACTACGAGTCGGTGGCCGTCAGTCGGCGGGGGCGGACCGGGACCGTGCCGTCACGACGATGCCGGCGATGACGACGGCGCCGCCGCCGATTGTCAGCGCGCCGGGAATCTCGGCGAGGACGACCGCGGCCAGAACCGCGCTCGCGACGGGTTCGCCCACCAGCGAGACGCTCACCACGCTCGATTCCACGTATTCGAGCGCCCAGTTGATGAGCGTGTGTCCGAGGATCCCCGGCCCGAGGGCCATCCCGAGAAAGAGCACCCACTCGCGGGACGGGTAGCCCAGAAGCGGCGCGCCCTGGCCGAGCGCGACCGCCAGCAGGCCGACCGCCGAGACGGCGTAGACGACCAGCACGTACGGGACGACCGAGACGCGCTGGCGGATCGACCGGCCCGCGAGCACGTACGCCGCGGCGGCGACCGCGCCGGCCACGGCGAGGGCGTTGCCCACCACCGGGTCGGGGGCGCTGGTCATCCCGAGCAACCCCTCGGCGGACATCGTCGCCACGCCGGCCATCGCGACCAGGATGCCACCGACCGTCTTGCGGGTGATCCGCTCGCTCAACAGCAGGGCCGCCCCGGCCGCGACAAACAGCGGCTGGGTCTGGACGAGTGTCACCGACGCCGCGACGGTCGTCAGGTTGACACTGACGAACCAGGTCGCGAAGTGGACGGCCAGGGCCAGCCCCGCGCCGACGGCCGCGAGGATATCCCGTCGGGCGACGCCGGCCAGTTCCGCCCGCGCGCCGCGGGCCAGCGGGAGCAACAGCAGCGTCGTGAACGTCACGCGGTAGAAGGCCATCACCGACTCGGGCGCGGTACTGAGCCGGATGAGGATGGCGCTCGTGCTCGCGGCCAGCACCGCCACCCCGACCGCGACGAGCGCGACCCGGCGCTGTCCGAACCGCGACACGGCCCGGCCTGCGAGACGCGCCCGTACCGACACACTGGACTGGTAGTCCCCGCGCTTCTAAATCCCGCCGATCCGTTGCCGGACGCGTGAGGCCCGACACGCACTCACACGCGGTCGAACCAGCTCTCGTACTCGGCCGGCGCCTCCTCGACCACCTGGAAGAAGCGCGTCTGGATCTCGTCGGTGACCGGGCCCTTCGTGCCCGTGCCGATCTGGTTGTCGTCGACCGAGCGGATGGGTGTCACCTCCGCGGCGGTGCCGGTGAAGAACAGTTCGTCCGCGGTGTACAGTTCCCCGCGGGAGACCGTCGCGCCGTCGTGGACCGTGTAGCCGAGGTCCTCGGCGATCGTGATGACCGACCGGCGGGTGATCCCGTCGAGGATGGATTCGGCCAGGCCGGGCGTGTAGAGTTCGCCGTCGCGGACCAGAAACAGGTTCTCGCCCGGTCCCTCGGCGACGTTGCCCTCCTTGTTGAGGACGATCGCCTCGACGTAGCCGTTTTCCCGCGCCTCCAGGCTGGCGAGTACGCTGTTGACGTACGGGCCCGTGGTCTTTGCGTTCGTGGGGATCTGGCTGGAGGCGTACTTGCGCCACGAGGAGATGGCGACGTCGACGCCCTCCTCTAAGGCCTCCTCGCCGAGGTAGGCACCCCACGGCCAGACGGCAATCGCGACCTGGACGGGCGCGTCGGCGGGGTTGAGCCCCAGCGGGCCGTAGCCGTAGAAGGCGATCGGGCGGATGTAACACGACTCCAGCCCCTCCCGGCGGATGAGTTCCACCGTCGCCTCGGTCAGTTCGCCGGGCTCGAAGGGAATCTCCATGTCGTAGGGTTTGGCGGAGTCGTACAGACGGTCGAGGTGTTCCTCCCAGCGGAAGATGGCCGGCCCGTCGGCGGTGTCGTAACACCGGACGCCCTCGAAGACGCCCGTCCCGTAGTGGAGCGCGTGCGAGAGGACGTGGATCCGTGCGTCCTCGAAGTCGACGAACTCGCCGTCGAGCCAGACGGTGTCGACGCCCTCGAACATCTCCGGGCGGTCGCTCACGGCGACCACCGCCCGGGACTGTACTGTGTGTGAGTTCCGTCAGCCTCGTCGAGTCCCATACCCGACAATCCGCGGCCACGGTTAAGAGTGTTGACGGTTCCGACCGGGCGATGGTCGCCCACAGCCGACTCCTGGCGATAATCGCGACCCCTCGTGATCCTGTCGGCTCTGCGCGCGTGAACAGTGTCGGCACCCCGGCGCGGAGGCTGTGATCAGTCGTTGCGGGACTCCTGGCCCTCTCGGATTTCCGCCCACATCATCCTGCGATGCCACTTCATCTGGTGCAGGTGCATCTTGTAGCGGATCCACACCACGACGAGGGCGGTGAGCGCGAACGCTACGAACGTGGGTGTAAAATCAGGGGTCATACTCTCTCACGTCACCCTCCCCGGTCGGGGTGATCCGCGCGGCGTTCCGCGCCTCGAGGTCGTCGGCTTCTCGTCCATCGCCCCCGACTTCTCACTTCCCGTGTAAAAGAACGGTCTCGCGATTCTCACTGGTGATAAACGACTTCCACACGACCGGACGCCGTGGACCACAGTTGCACGGAGGCTCCGCCGGAAACGGCACTCCTCGTTCACGACCCAGGGGTCGTGGACGTCTGCGAGGTCGGGATTCGACCACCACACCGAAGAAGCCGAAAGACGACCTATTCGAACCGTTCGACGATACTCGCCCCTTCGACGTAGGGGATGTCGTGGCGGTCGGCGTAGGCACGCGCCGCGGCCGGCGGGAGCGCGCCGCCGGTCTCGTCGTCGAGCATCTCACAGACCACCGCCGCCGGGGGCAGGCCCGCGGCCACGGCCAGCGCGACGGCCATCTCGGTGTGGCCCTGCCGGTCGGCGAGCAACCCCGGCGCGGCCCGCAGGAGGTGGACGTGCCCGGGGGCGTGGAAGGTGGTCGCGAAGTCCGTCCCTCCGGGATCGGCCGCGGCGTCGGCCAGCGCCTGGATCGTCAGCGAGCGGTCCTCGTCGGTGATGCCCGTGCGGGTGTCGCGGTGGTTGACCGTCAGCGAGAACGACGACCGGTCGCCGTAGGCGAGTTCGTCGTCGTGTGCGGCGGGGTGCTCGAGGATCTCCCGCACGTACGGCAACCCGAAGGCGTCGGCGACGTCCGCCGACAGCGCCAGGCAGATCAGGCCGCCGGCGTCGTTGCGCATGTGCGCGACGGCCCCGGGTGTGACCGCGCCGGCGGGATAGACGATGTCGGTCTCGCCCTCGCGGTCGGCGGCGTCGTGGACACAGACCGGCTGCCCGCGCCGGAGGGCGTCGACGGCCGACTCCACGCGGCCCGCCGTCAGGGGCGCGTCACCGCTTTTCGACATCGACACTCACCTCGCTGCCGTCCTCGAGGCCGAGAGCGTCGCGGAGTTTCTCGGGCGCGATGACCTCCAGGTGGTCGTCGCCGTGGTGGGTCCGCTCGGGGGCGATGACGTGGGCGCGCTCGTAGCTCTCCCCGCTGGTCGATATCGACGCCGGATAGCAGTAGGCCGGGCCGTAGGTGCGCTCGTCGTCTTCCCAGCCGTCGATCGTGACGGGCTCGACAGCGTTGAGCCGCCGGCGCGCCCGGACGCTCTCCTCGGTGAGGTCGATGTTGAGCGTCCCCGCGAACGGCTCGTAGCCGAGTTTCTCCCGGAACTGGCGCATGTAGCCCGGCAGGGAGATGTAGTGACGGCCCTCGCCCATGCCGCTGGTGACTGCCCCCGCGAGCGTGACGTCCTCGTCGGCGTCGAAGATCTGCCGGTAGTCGGTGTACTCCTCGTGGAGGCGGCGCTCGCCGTCGGCGGTGACCTGGACCCACTGCCCGTCCGAGACGATCTCGCGGTCGAGATACCCCCCCTCCTCGAGGCGCTGGAGCCGCCGGGAGGCCGTCTGCGTCGACACCCCCAGCCGGTCGGCCAGCGACGCACACGAGAGCTTCTCGTCGCCGTCGAGTGCCCCACCCAGCGCGAGGCGCTTCAGCGTCGCCAACTCGTCGCTGCCGAGCGCCTGCCGTGTCTCTTGCATACCCGTATCTTCCCGCGCCGCGGGCTTAAGTATAACGGAAACGTTATTTATCTCAATAATGTTATAGAGAGGCGCCCGGGATGACGTCGGCTGTAAGTGAGTGGTGTGCGTGTATCACCCTTTCGGGATCGGTGTCGTCGCGGCGGATCACCCGTCGCTCGCAGCGGCCGGTTCGTCCTCGGTCTCGGAGATGTTGCCGATGACCTCGCGGAAACTCTCCTCGTTCGTCTCGCCGAAGCCGGCGCTGAGCAGTCGCGTGAGGGCGTCCTCGACGGACTCGTCGACCTCCTCGTAGTCGCCGGACTCGACCTCGATGACGAACCCGGTGGTGATGTTCGGTGCCGTGGGGAAAAACAGGAGATCACGCCCGTCGTCGGTCTTCTTGCCGGTCTTGAACGCGGTCATCCGGCAACCGGGCCAGGGCTCGATTTTCACGGGCGTCTGGAGGCCCTCCGTCCCCGAGACGGCCGTCTCGACGGCCATCTTCGAGGCGTTGTAGACAACGCGCAGACCCGGCAGCCGGTTCATCAGGTCGTCCACCCCGGCCTCGACGACGGCCCCGACGGCCGTCCGCATCAGGTACCCGATCGCGAACACCAGCAACACGAACACGACGAGTGTCAGCGCCACCCGTAACGGCGGGTACGCGACGGGGATCGGGATCCTCGCCAGCCGGTTGTACAGCCACAGCAGTACGAAGGCCGTCACCAGCAGCGGCAACAGGACGATGAGTCCGCTCGCGAAGTCACGCTTCCAGGCGGCCATCATATTTCCCTCGCGAGCCAGCGGTTAAGAGCGTGTCCGTTCAACCCGATAACACCGCTCGGGCCGCGAACTTCACGTTCCCGAAGTTCTCGGTCACCCGCCGGTAGAAGTAGGAGGGCCACTTCCGTCCGTAGGGGACGTACTGCCAGACCTCGCGCTGACTCGCCAGGTCCTGCTGGGCCTCCTCGCGGACGCCCATCAGCATCTGGACCTCGTAGGGGGTCCCGTAGACCTCGTGGAGGCTGGCCGCCCGGGCCACCATCGCCGGGTCGTGGCTGCCGACGGCGATTCCGTCCTCGAACTCGCGGAACATGTACTCGAGGAGCTCCTCGAAAACGTCGTTGACGGTCGCCTTCTCCTGGTAGGCGACGTCCTGTGGCGGGTCGTAGGCGCCCTTGACCAGCCGAACCTTCCCCGGGAGTCCCGCCAGCCGCTCGAGGTCGTCGCCGGTCCGCCTGAGGTTGGCCTGCACGCAGACGCCGACGCCGCCGTCGGTCGCCCGCGCGTGTGTCTCGAAGGCGTCCAGCGTCGCGTCAATCGTCCAGTGGTCCTCCATGTCGATCCAGACGAACACGTCCCGTTCGTCGGCACACCCGACGACGCGAGCCAGGTTCTCCCGGAAAGCCTCCTCGCCGACCTGCAGACCCAGCTGCGTCGGCTTGACCGACAGGCGGGCGCGCAGGCCCGTCCCCGCGATGTCCTCGAGGAGCTGGCAGTACGCGTCCGTGTCCGCGTCTGCGTGTTCGTGGCTCTCGTAGTGTTCCCCGAGGCGGTTCAGGATGGCACCGACGCCGTCGCCGTTCAGCCTGCGCGCGTGGTCCAGCGCTGTAGCCTCCGACTCGCCGGCCACGAACCGGCGTGCGATTGGCGGGATCATGCCTGTCCATTGGACCGGGCGAATAAGTGGATATCGACGGCTCCGGAACGGGCCTCGAACACAGCACCCGGCGCCGTGTTCCCGGACGCGTCCCCAACACACCAGAACACCGACAGCTTGTGCGAGCGACCCCCCACAAACGGGCCGAGGGCCGGCGACCGGGGGCGTCTAGACAGGCTTATGAACCGCGCTCCCAGGAAAGCATCCACATGCAACCGACCGACGAGTTACCCGCCAGCGCCGACACGGTCGTCGTCGGCGCCGGAATCGTTGGCTGTAACGTCGCCTACCAGCTGACCCGCCTCGGCCGCGAGGACGTCGTGGTCGTCGACCAGGGACCGATGCCGACCACCGGGGGTTCCTCGACGCACGCCCCGGGCATCATGTTCCAGACAGCCGAGCCGAAGACGCTGAGTCAGTTCGCCAACTACAGCCGAAAACTCTACTCGCAACTCGAGGGCGCCGACGGCCAGCAGGCGTACAACGAGACGGGCGGGATCGAGGTGGCGCGCAGCGAGGAGCGGATGGCCTTTCTCCAGCGCCGGGTCGAACACGCCGAGGCGTGGGGCATTCCGGATCCGCAACTGCTCTCGCCCGAGGAGGTGACCGACCACCTGCCGCTGGTGGACGAGAGCCGGATTCTCGGCGGGTACTACTCGCCGACCGACGGTCAGGTGTCGGGGGTCGTCGCCTGCGAGGCACTGGCCAGGGAGGCGATGGACCGGGGCGCCGACTTCGTCCCCCACACCCGGACCGAGGACGTCGAGGTCGCCGACGGCTCCGTACAGTCGGTCGTCACGGAGAACGGCACGATCGAGTGCAACGAGGTGGTCGTCGCGACGAACATCTGGGCCCGGCAGCTCGGCGAGAAGCTCGGCGTCCACCTGCCCGTGACGCCCGTCGAACACCAGTACACCATGACGGAGTCGCTGGCGGAACTCGCCGAGGGCGCCGTCGACGTGACCGACCACCCTCTGTTCGAGAACTACCAGAACGTCTCCGGCGAGAAGGCGAAACGGCTGCTGGTGGGGCCGGACCGCCCGATCCTGCGCGACCAGGACAACGCGATGTACTTCCGGACCCACGGGGACTCCTACGGAATCGGGTCGTACAACCACGAACCGGTCGTGCCCGACCCACAGGACCTGGGCGGGAACGACGCAGACGGCGAGCAGGGCTCGGTGCACGAGTTCACAGAGCGGTTCATGGACACCCCGACGCACCCGGACCGGCCGCACAAGGCACCCCGGCAGGCCAGCGACGAACTCCTGCCCGCAACCGCCGGCGCGGACCTGGAGTTCAGGTACAACGGGATGTTCGCGGAGTCGCCCAACGGCCTCCCGGTGATGGGTCCGGTCGAGGAGTACGACGGGCTCTGGACCGCGGCCGCAATCTGGGTCACCCACGCCGGCGGCGCCGGGAAGGCGCTGGCAGAGTGGATGGAACACGGCGTCCCCCGGCTCGACAACGGGCCGATCGACCTCGCACACTCGGACGTCAACCGGTTCGACGAGCACGAGGGGAGCTGGGACTTCGCCCGCGACATCGGCGCCGAGGAGTACCGCGTCGTCTACAACGTCATGCACCCGAAGTGGGTGTGGACGGACAAACAGCGGAACATCCGACGGACACCGATGTACCACACCCACGAGGAGATGGGCGCGGAGATGTGGGCCGAGGCCGGCTGGGAGGAGCCACAGTGGTTCGAGTCCAACGCCGACCTCGTCGGGCGGTACGAGGACCAGATCCCCGAGCGGAACGGCTGGGAGGGGGAGTACTGGTCGCCGATCGAGGGCGCCGAGGCGCTGCACACCCGCGAGAAGGTCGGCCTGCACGACATGACCTCGTTCAACAAGATCGAGGTCGTCGGCACGAACGCGGGCGCCTTCGTCCAGCGGCTCTGCACGAACGACATGGACCTCTCGGTGGGCGAGGTGACGTACACGCTGATGTGTAACGAGGCCGGCGGGGTGCGTGCCGACATCACCGTCACCCGGACCGGCGAGAACCGGTATCTCCTCCTGACGACCGGCCGCGAGGTGGGGAACAACCACGTCGCCTGGGTGCGCTCGCAGTCGCCCGACCGCGTGCAGGTCAACGACGTGACCTCCAGCCTGGCGGCGATGGTCTGTACCGGCCCGGACGCCCGGAAGGTGCTCTCGACGGTCACCGACGTCGACCTCTCGGACGAGGCGTTCCCGTTTTTCACCAGCCAGCAGTTCTTCGTGCGGAACGTGCCGGTCACTGCCCTGCGGGTCTCCTACGCCGGCGAACTCGGGTGGGAGCTGTACACGCCGTCGGAGTACGGCGAACGGCTCTGGGAACACCTGCTGGACGCTGGACAGGAGTACGACATCCGACCCTACGGCAACGGCGCGCTGAACGCCCTGCGCATCGAGAAGGGATTCCGGCTGTGGGGCAAGGACCTCCACACCGAACACACCCCCCAGGAAGCGGGGCTGGGCTGGGCCGTCGACATGGACACCGACTTCATCGGCAAGGACGCCCTCCGGGAACCGACCCCCGCGGCAGCCGACGGCGGGACCCGCAGCAAACAGGTGGCCTGTCTCACTCTCGACGACGAGAGCGCGACCATCCTCGACAACCGGCCGGTGTTCGCTCCCGGCGGCGAGGAGTCGCTGGGCTACGTCCACAGCGCCGAGTACGGCTACACCGTCGGTGCGTGTGTCGCCTACACCTATCTCCCGCCGCAGTACGCCGAGCCCGGGACCGACGTGGAGATACTGTACGAGGGCGACCGCTACGCGGCGACCGTCCGCGAGGAACCGCTGCTGTCCTGACCGGCCGACCTGCCCTGCCTTTCGCTCTGTCTCCCCCGGCCGACCTGTCCGAACGCGGTGGCCGTCCACCGTTCTTCTCCACAGAAAATAAGAGAAGGCGCCGAGACCTGACGGTATGGGACTGCACGGCGTCGTCCTGACGGCCCTGTGGGTGATGTTGCCGGCCTACGTCCCGAACAACGCAGCCGTCCTCGGTGGTGGCGGCCGGCCGATCGACGGCGGGCGGACGCTGGGCGGGCGGCGGCTCCTCGGCGACGGCAAGACCTGGCGGGGGACGGCCGTCGGGTGGGCCGCGGGCGTGGCGGTCGCGCTCGCCCTCCAGCGGCTGCGCGGCCCCGCGAGCGAAGTCCTCGCCGTCGGCCTCCCCGAGTTCCCGCTCGCGGCTGCACTCGCCCTCCCGCTGGGGGCGATGCTCGGCGACATCGGGGCCTCCTTTCTCAAGCGCCGGACCGGGCGCGAGCGCGGCGCCCCTTTCCCCGGCGTCGACCAGTTCGACTTCGTCATCGGAGCGCTCGCGCTCGGGACAATCGCCGCTCCCAGGTGGGTCGTCGAGACGTTCACGTTCCCCGTTGTCGCCGTTGTGGTCGCCGCCACCCCTGTCCTGCACGTCTCGGCCAACGTCGCCGCCTACTGGCTCGGGCTGAAAGACGAGCCGTACTGATACTGTCGGCTCTCCGCGCGTGAGCAGTGTGGGCACCCCGGGCTGGGGAATATCTTCACGTCGGTGCAGCCGACAGTAGAGCAGTTTTTCGGGTTCCCGCCCGGACAGTCGCCCGTGATCGACCGCTGTCGGGGCGAGATCCACTGATAGTGTTTA
Source organism: uncultured Halobacteriales archaeon (assembly GCA_964623735.1). Lineage (GTDB taxonomy): Archaea > Halobacteriota > Halobacteria > Halobacteriales > Haloarculaceae > SW-9-67-25. The sequence continues at coordinate 13,262 of CAZUVE010000054.1, forward strand.
GTGTGACCGTTTGCCGGTGCCTCACCGCCACGGGGTGGTGAGAGACCGGTAATGACTCACACTAAACACTATGACCCGAGCGATCGTAGTAATTGCTGTCAGTCAGTGCCGGATCGACCGCACGACTGCGTGTGGTCGGACCGGTACACAGTTACAGCAAGCACTATCAGGCGAAGTCGCTGTACGTCGGCCGGTCGTACTCGCCGGGGAACCCGTCGACGGGCGCCGTGGTCTGGTCGCCGCTCTCCATGTTCTTGACCGTCACCTCGTCGTTCGCGAGGTCCCGCTCGCCGACGATGACGACCGTCTCGGCGTTGATCGAGTCGGCGTAGTCCAGCTGTGCGCCGAAGCTCCGGCCGGCGACGTCCGACTCGACGACGTGTCCGCGTTCCCGCAACTCGCGGGCGATCCGGGCGGCCACGTCCCGCGTGTCGCCGACCTGGAGGAGGTAGTAGTCGGTCGCGAGTTCCTCCCCGGGCCAGACGCCGGCGCGCTGACAGAGCAGGGCGAGGGTGGCGTGGCCGGGCGCGACGCCGACGGCGGGCGTCGGCTGGCCGCCAAAGCCCTCGATGAGGTCGTCGTACCGGCCGCCGCCGAAGACCGCACGGGATACCTCGCCCGTCGAGTCGAAGCACTCGAAGACGACGCCGGTGTAGTAGTCCAGCCCCCGGGCGGTCGTCAGCGAGAGCGTACAGTACTCCCTGACGCCGAAATCCGTCGCGGCCCCGAGTACGGCCTGGAGGTTCCCGACGGCGTTCTCGACGCGCTCGGTGCCCGCGAACGCGACCAGGTCCCCGAGGCTGTCCTCGGGCGTCTCCAGGAGGTCGTCGAACTCCGCGGCCTGGGTGTGGGACAGCCCCGCGGACGCGAGGAGGTCGAAGTACTCGTTCTCGTCGGTCTTGGCGCGCTTGTCGACCGCACGGATCGCCGCCCGGGTGTCGACGTCCGCGTCGACGGCCTCGAGAAGCCCGCCGAGAATGTCCCGGTGGGAGACGCGGAAGTCGAAGTCCTCGCCGGTCAGACCGAGGGCGGTCAGCGCGTCCGCCGCGACCGCCAGGATCTCGGCGTCGGCCGCGGGGTCGGCCGAGCCGAAGATGTCGACGTTGGTCTGGTAGAACTCCCGGAAGCGGCCCTGCTGGACCTGCTCGTAGCGCCAGAACGGCCGCGTCGAGACCCACTTGACCGGCTTGGTGAGTTCCTGCTGTCTGGCGACGAACATCCGCGCCACCGTGGGCGTCAACTCCGGCGTGAGCGCCACCTGCCTGCCACCCCTGTCCTCGAACGCGTACAGTTCCTCGAGGATCTCATCGCCGCTCTTGTCGGCGTACATCGCCGCGGGTTCGAGCGCCGGCGTCCCGACCTCGCGGAACCCGTACCGTCTGGCGGTCCCCTCGACAGTGTCGATGACCTGTCGCCGGGCCCCCATCTCCTCGGGATAGAAGTCGCGAAAGCCCTTGATGCGGTCGTACATGTCCCCCGGTTCGGGGGGGCCGCGTTTGAAAGCTTCTGTCGACCGCCGCGGCGCGGCTCCCGGGCCGCGAGCCTGCCGTGACATTATAAGTGCCAGTCCCTCCAAGAGTGGTGTGCAATGCCTACCAGTTCAGCCGAAGCGACGTGGGAAGGAGCGCTCCAGGACGGACAGGGCTCGGTTACACTCGGCAGCGGCGCCTACGAAGGGGCGTACTCGTTCGCGTCCCGCTTCCAGGACGGCGACGGCACCAACCCCGAGGAACTCATCGGTGGCGCCGAGGCCGGCTGTTACGCGATGGCCTTCGCGAACATGCTCGACGAGGAGGGCTACTCACCCGAGCGCGTCCACGCGGACGCGGTGGTCACGCTCGACGCCGACGCCCTCGAGATCACCACCGTCGACCTGACAGTCGAGGCGACGGTCCCGGACATCGACGACGAGACGTTCCAGGAGGTCGCCGGCCAGGCCAAGGAGGGCTGTCCGGTCTCGAAAGTACTGGCCGGCGCCGACATCACCCTCGACGCCACCCTCGCGTAGCCGGCCCTACCGGTCGCCCAGCGACCAGCGGCTCCCCTCGTGCGCGACGACGCCCCGCGAGGCGAGGTGGTCGAGGACGTCCTCGACGACGGGGGGCGGTGCCTCGACGGCCCGGCTGAGTTGCTCGGTGTCGGCCTTGCCGTCCGCGAGTGCCGCCAGCAGATCGGTCACCAGCCGCGGGTCTGCTCCCTCGACCTCCTCGGCGATGCGCTCGCGGATGTCAGAGAGGCGGCCCTGGACCCACCGCTGGGCCAGCGAGAGTTCGTTCTCCAGTTCCTCGAGCCGCTGGAGGGCCTCGGCCAGTTCCTGGAGGTCCGTGGTGGTCTCCTCGGGTTCGATTTCGATGCTCAGGTACCGGCAGGAGGCCATGTCCACCCTGGAACTGGCCGGGTAGGCGCTCTTGGTCCCGAACTCGTACGGGGAGACGTTGACCTCCAGGCGGAGGTTCCGCGAGATGGAGAAGTACTTGCGACGCCTGTCGTCGGTCCGGCTCTCGACCAACCCCGCCTCCTCGAGTTTCCGGAGGTGGTCGATGACCGCCTTCGGGCTGACACCGAGGTACTCGCTGATCTCCGTCACATAACAGGGCTTGCGCGCGAGCAGGCGGAGGATGCGCCGCCTGTTCGCGTTCCCCAGCAGGTCGAGCAACTCGGCTGAGTCCATTCACCTGAAGTAAGCCTCCCTAGTATAAAAAACGTGGCTACAACAGCCGGCCGCGTCCAGGCCCCCAGACGCCGGAGGCTGTCGAGGATCTCGTGCTGAGTGCTGTGACTCTCAATTTGGTCCCCCGTCTCTGTTGCCACCGCCGCCGTCGCCGCCTCTGTTGCCACCATCACCACCGTCGCCTCTATCGCCTCCGTCACCGCCGTCGCCGCCGTCACCACCGTCGCCTCTGTCGCCGCCGTCGCCGCCTCTGTTGCCACCATCACCACCGTCGTCGCCGTCGCCTCCGTCACCGCC
>CAZUVE010000055.1:0-16167 GCA_964623735.1 uncultured Halobacteriales archaeon
AACGTCGCCATGTTCGTCATCGCGCCGAGCTGGTTCATGTCCGGCGTGGACCCGAGCCCGCCCAGCATCTGCTCGAACACCTCCTGCTGTTGCTCGACTGCCTTCTCGCTCGTCTCCTGGAACATCTCGAACATCGTCGGCGGCCACGTCGGCCCGTCGCTCTCGCCGGTCATCGGTCATCCGACTCTACACCCCCCGAGCAGATAAGCGTTCCGCTCTACTCCATCTGAGACCATTCGATACCATCAAGTGGTTCGATCCCCTACGATCGGTCATGCAGCGTACGCTGGCGGGCCGGGAGCGGGGCGGGGCAGAGCGCCACTGTGGCGGGCGGCGCCGCGGGGGGCGGTTTAATAGTCCTCACGTTTTAAGACGCGGTGAGACGTATGGATTGGGCGATGAGTTCTGAATCGGAGCGCAGTTCGTTGCTGGAGACGTGGACAGAGACGTCCTCACACGTGTTCGACAGTGTCGTCGCCGCGAACCGGGCGGCGTTTGCGGCCTTCGGTGTGGACTCCACGGACGGGGACCCGGACGCCGCCGAACGCATCGATCCCGACGAGGACCTCCCGGAGTGGCACACACACCTGACCACAGACGAACCGGGGACACTGGGCGTCGGGGACCGGTTCGAGTTCACCAAGACGATCACCGCGAGGGACGTCCGGCGCTTCGCCGCCGCCAGCGGCGACACCAATCCCCTCCACCTCGACGACGAGTTCGCCGAACAGACCCGCTTCCGGGGCCGCATCGCCCACGGGACGCTGGTCGGCGGGCTCATCAGCGCCGCGCTCGCGCGTGTGCCCGGACTCGTGATCTACCTCTCCCAGGACCTCGAGTTCCACAACCCGGTCCGCGTCGACGACCGCGTCACCGCCGAGTGCGAGGTCGTCGAGGACCTCGGCAACAGCCAGTACCGGCTCGGCACCCGGGTCGTAGACGGCGACGACATCGCTATCGACGGCGAGGCCGTCGTCATGATCGACGACCTCCCCGAGGACCGCTGAGCGTCCCCGCCTCCTCTCCGAGTCACTCCCCGCCCGCGCCCGTTCTGCCCGTGTTTCTCTCGTAGGCACCGTCCTGCTCGCGGCGCGCACGCTCGCGGACCACAGAGGGCGTTCGACACCGGCCGGGTTCCCCGACCGCCTGCGGGACGGTGCAGTTGTTACAACTCGCACAGAGGGCGTCGCCGCCGTCCAGCAGGCGCGCGCCGAGGCGCGGTTCGGCGTAGAAGGGCCGGCCCATCCCGACGGCGTCGCAGGCCGGGTCTCCGCCGTCCAGCAGGCGGTCACAGTGGACCCGCTCGCGGATCCCCCCCTCGCAGAGAACCGGGACGTCGACGCGCTCGCGTACCTGTCGGCAGAGGTCGGCGTTCCAGCCGGGTTCCCGGGAGTACCACCGTGCCTCCAGGCGGTTGAGGGCTCTGACGACGCGGGCCCGCCACGGCCCGCCGAAGGCCGCCGCGTAGTCGTCCTGCAGTTCCGAGGCCGTCCACGCCCGCTCGGGGTACTCGCCGCGGGTGATGCTCATGTCCCAGAAGACCGACACCTCGACCGGGACGACGGCGTCGAACTCCCCCGCCGCGAGGCGAACGGCAGCGTCGACCGCCTCCTCACGCGCGAGGTGTCTGCGGACGAAGGGGGGCGTGGCGGTCTCGGCGGGGACTTTCGTCACGAGCGGGACGTCCCCGGCGTGGTCCCTGATTGCGTCCGCGACGGCCTCGAGAAAGCGGACGCCGTCGGCGAACTCGTCGTCCCGGCGGTTGTAGTACGGCGAGAGGAACTGCTGGACGATTCCCATGTTCGCCCCCGAGATGTGGATCCCGTCGTAGCCCGCGTCGGCCGCGTACCCGGCTGCGCGCCCGAACGCCGCTGCGAGGTCGTACACCTCCCCCGTCGAGAGCACGTCCGGCCGGAGGTCGACGACGCCCAGGCGGTCGGCGAGCCGGAGGTGCGGGGGCGGGCGCGAGACGGCGACCTGGCCCGGGTTGTCGGCGCGCTCGCGGTGCCCGGCGTGCCACATGTCGAGGCTGCGCAGCCCGCCGTGTGCCAACTGGACGAAGATCCGCCCGCCGTGGTCGTGGATCGCGCCCGTCAACTGCGAGAGCCCGGCGACGAACTCGGGGTCGTGGACGCGGGTCATGTTGGGCGCCGCACACCCCCCGTCCGCGGTCACGATGCTCGCCCCCTGGAAGACCAGCCCCACCCCCGAGGCGGCCGCGGGTTCGAGTTCCTCGACGAACGTCTCGACCGCGTCCGGTCCGTTGCCCGCACACTCGAGCAGGGGTGCGCGGTAGAGCCGGTTCGGGATCGAGACGCTGCCGATGTCGATCGGGTCCTCGAGCGCCGGCATTGCTCGTTCTGGGACGTCGAGCGGTTAAGATGTGTCGGGGTCGGAACGCGTGCTGGCACGAGAACGCCCCGGTTCGCGCGGGCGCCGGGCGGCTACCACACGAGCCCGATGTCGTACACGTGCTTCCGGAGGTCCTCGCGGCTCTCGAACTCCTGTTCGCACGCCTCGCAACGGTACCTGTCCTGAACCGTTGACATGTTCGTGTCTTGTGTGCGCAACCGCAAGAAAGTAGCGGCGGGATCACGACGACAGTTCGGCCTGCCACTCGCGCAACTGGGAGGCAGAGACCCCCTGTACCTCGCCCGCGACCTCGTCGGCGTCGGCCGATTGCAGGTCCGCGGGATCCTCGACGCCGGCCTCGGCCAGCTTCTCGGCGGTCCTCGCGCCGACGCCGTCGATGTCCTCCAGCCCGTCGAGTTCCTGCTCGGCGCGGTACGCCCGGTAGTTGCAGATGGGACAGCCCAGTTCCCAGGGATCGTCGCCGTCGTGGACCACGAGTTCGGGCAGGTCGTGGTCCTCGCACCGGGCGTCGGTCACCTCGACGTCCCCGCGGCGGGGCAGCGGCAGCGAGTACTCGCAGTCGGGGTACCGCGTACAGCCGACCAGCCGCGACCCCGACCGGAGGCGCTTGATCGCGAGTTCCCCACCCTCGTCCCGCTCCGGGGGGGCGACGCCCTCCCCGCAGTCGGGACACGGCCCGATGATCTCGTCCTCGCTGTCGTCGGCTGCCTCGGCCGCACACCGGGGACAGCCGTGGACGAACGTGTCGCGGCCGGCCAGCATCTTCACGTGGCTGGTGTCGTGCTCCCCGCAGGTCTCGTCGAGAACCAGCGGCTCGCCGGTGCTGGGCAGCGGGAGCGTGAACCGGCAGTCGGGAAAGCCGTCACACCCCACGAAGTACGACCCCTGCTGGCTGCGACGCACGAGCAGGTCCTCCCCGCAGTCGGGACAGGGACCGAGCCGGCGGTCGGCCTTCAGCGACTCCCGGAGGTGCTCGCCGACCTCCTCCCGGGAGTCGCGCAGTTCCTCGAAGACCCGTTCGAGCATCTCCCGGGACTCCGCGGTCACGTCCCCCAGCGTCGCCTCGCCGCTCGCGATAGCCGCCATGTCCTCCTCGAGTCGGGCGGTCATCTCCTCGCTGACCACGCGGTCGGCAAACGCCTCGGCGGCCTCCACGACTGCCTCTGCCAGCGCTGTCGGCCGCGGCGGGTCGCTCTCGACGTACCCGCGGTCGTAGAGTTTCTCGATGACATTGTGCCTGGTGGACTTCGTTCCCAGCCCCAGTGACTCCATCCGCTCGATGAGTCTCGACTGCCCGTACCGGCGCGGGGGCCGGGTCTGCTTGGCTTCGAGGCGCACGTCGGCGACTGCAAGCGAGTCTCCCTCGTCGACGTCCGGCACGTGTGTCTCGTTCGTGGAGGCGTACGGGTAGACCGCGTGGTAGCCCTCCTCGAGCAGCCGCTTGCCGTTTGCTTTCAGCGAACAGCTCTCGGGTGCGTCGGCCGCCGTCTGGCTGCCCCCGGGCTGTACGTCCGCGACCACCCGGAGGTGTTCCCAGGTGGCCGCCTCCGCGACGGTCGCGAAAAAGCGCCGCACCACCAGCTCGTAGATCTCCCACTCGGCCTCGCTCAGGTCGGCGCGGTCGGGGACCTGATCGGTGGGGTGGATCGGCGGGTGGTCGGTCGTCTCCTCGTCGCCCTCCGTGGGATCGAGGTCGCCCAGCGCGAGCAGCCGCTCGGCGTCCGCGCCGAACTCGCTGCCGGTGAACGAGTCCAGCAGCGCGCCGGGCTCGAGGTCGTCGGGGTAGACGGTGTTGTCGGTGCGGGGGTAGGTGATGTGGCCGGCCGTGTAGAGGTCCTCCGCGACCGACATCGCGCGCTGTGCGGAGTAGCCCAGCGACCCGGCGGCACTGATGAAGGCGGTCGTATCGAACGGCGCCGGCGGGGTGTCGGTCCGGGTCCGCCGGCGGACCGACGCCACTGTCGCGGTCTCGGCGCGCCGGAGACAGTCGTGGACGCGCTCGGCCTCGTCCCCGTCCCGGACGCGCTCGGCCTCGCCCCCGTCGTCGTAGAAGTACTGGGCCTCGAACCCGCCGTCCGACGAGACGCCGGCTCCGTCGCGACCCCGCGAGGGGTCCCCGCCGGCGTTCGTCCGGAGGTCGGCGAACAGCTCCCAGTAGTCCTCGGGCTCGAACGCCTGGATCTCGCGCTCGCGGTCGACGATGAGCTTCAGCGTCGGGGACTGGACCCGGCCGACGGAGATGAAGTCCTCGCCGAGCTGGCGGGCCGACAGCGAGAGAAAGCGGGTGAGCGCGGCCCCCCAGACGAGATCGATCACCTGCCGGGCCTCGCCGGCCGCGGCAAGGGCGAAATCGAGGTCGTCGGGGTTCGCGAACGCCTCGCGCACCTCGTTGCCGGTGATCGACGAGAAGCGAACACGCTCGACCGGGACGTCGGTCTCCTCGCGGACGAGGTCGTAGGCCTCCTTGCCGATGAGTTCCCCCTCCCGGTCGTAGTCGGTGGCAATCGTCACCCGGTCGGCCTGCCGTGCCAGTTCCCCGAGTGTCCGGACGATGTTTTCCTTTGTCGGTTCCTTCCTGATCTCGGCGTCGATGAGTTCGACGGGCTCGACGTCCCGCCAGTCGCTGTACTCGGGCGGGAAATCGACGCCGACGACGTGGCCCTGGAGGCCGACGGCGCGCGTGTCACCCCAGCGGTAGACGGCCACGCCGTTGCGCCGCTCTGTCTCCGCGGCGCCGTCGCTCAGGATCTCTGCGATGCGGCGGGCAGCGTTCTCCTTCTCGGTGATTACCAGTTCCACGGGGACCACCGGCTCGTGTGGGTGACTCTACGCGGGGACGCCGCCTAAAACCTTTCGAGAACCGCAGGACGGCACGGGCGTGTGGGCACACGCGGTGCGCGTGTGCGGGGAGCGAAAGGCGAGCCCGTGGCCCGATCAGTCCAGCAGCGCCCGGACGGCCTCACGGTCGACAGTGCCCGAGGGGGTCCGCGGGAGTTCCTCGGCGAACCGGATTGTCCGCGGGAGCTTGTAGCCGGCCAGCCGCTCGCGCGCGAACCCCCGGAGTTCGTCCGGCGTCGGATCGCCCGCGGCGACGACCACGGCGCCGACGCGCTCGCCCCACTCCTCGTCGGGCACGCCGACGACTGCCGCCCCGGCCACGTCGGGGTGGTCGCGCAGGACGGCCTCGACCTCCGCGGGGTGGACGTTCTCGCCGCCGGTGACGACGGTGTCGTCGGCCCGGCCGAGCACCCACAGCCGACCCTCGGCGTCGCGGTAGCCGACGTCGCGCGTGTGCAGGCCGTGCTCGCCGAACGCCGTCCCGGTCCGCTCGTCGTCGAGGTAGCCGGGAGTGACCGTCGGCCCGTCGACGACGATTTCGCCGGTCTCGCCCGCCCCGACCGGCACCCCGCCGTCGACGACCGTCACCTCGGTGAACACGAGCGGCTGCCCGACCGATTCCGGGTGCTCGTGTGCGACCGCGGGCGTCGCCGTTGCGACCTGCGAGGCGGCCTCCGTCAGCCCGTAGGTCGGGTAGACCGGTACGCCCGCGTCGAGTGCCCGCTCGACGAGGGTCCCGTCGGCCGGCGCCCCGCCGAGCAGCACGGCTTCGAGCGACCCGGGCGGGCGCCAGCCGTCGTCGACGAGCCGCCGCAGCTGTGTCGGGACGAGCGAGACGCCTGTCGCCCCAAGTCGCGCCACCGCGTCGGCCGTCCGGCCGGCGCCGAATTCCTCCTGGACGAGCAACGCCGTCCCGTAGAGGGGACACCTGACCAGCGGCGCGAGCCCGCCCATGTGGTAGACCGGGAGACAGTCCAGCCAGCGGTCGCCCGGCGCGACGCCAAGCCGGAAGGCGGAGGCGGTCGCGCTCGCGACCAGGTTCCCGAGTGTCAGCCGGACGCACTTGGGCTCGCCGGTCGTCCCGGAGGTGAACAGCAACACCGCAGCCTCGTGGCGGTCCCACCGCGCCGGGTCGACGGCGTCGCGATCGCTGTCGCCCTCGACAGTGGGGAGCCGCCCCACCCCGTCAGACGCCGGCGCGTCGAGCGAGACGGCCGGACAGTCCGCCACCGACCGGGCGACCGCCTCAGTCCCGCGTTCGCAGACCAGCAGGTCCGGGGCCACCCGGCGCACCTGCCCCCGGAGTTCTCGCTCCGCGAAGCGGGCGTTCAGGGGCACGAGTCGGGCGCCCGCGCGAAGAGCGGCGTGGATGGCCGCCACGGAGGCGACCCGCGTCGTGGCGAGCAGCGCGACCCGCGGCCGGGTGCTATCGGGTAGCGACGCAGCGAGCCGGGCAGCCGTCGCGTCGACCAGCCGGTCGAACTCGCGGTAGCTCCACTCGCGCCCGTCCGGGGCGCTGACGACGGCAGACCGGCCGGGCGTCGCCGCCCGCCGGTGTGTGAGGAGGTCACGAACCGGCCAGTCGACGGGGGTACGCGTCATCGGGCCGGACGGTCGGGGAGTCCGAGGCCGAGTTCCTGTGGCACCTCCACGGCCCCGTCGACGACTGGCGCCGGGTCCGCCGAGAGGTCGGTCGCGAGCATCGACCCCGTGGCGAGCCCGCAGGGTCGGACCTCGGGGAGCGAGGCAGCGACGTGGACCGCCCCCGTTCGGGCGACGACGGCGTCGACCGTCGTCGAGACGACCGGGTCGATCCCGGCCTCGCGTACCGCCGTCGCCGCCGCGCACGCCCTGTCCGGGCCGCCGGCGACCATCGGCTTCACCACCACGACGTCCGCCGCGCCGACCCCGGTGATCCGGTCGATCCCGTGTTCGTGCAGGGACTCGTCGAGGGCGACGTCGACCGGACCGCCCCGGAGCGCCGCGTGACCCGCCAGGTCGTCGGCCGGGAGAGGCTGTTCGACGTACGAGACGCCGGCGTCGGCGAGGGCCTCCAGCGCAGACTCCGCCTCCCCGCGGGTCCAGGCGCCGTTGGCGTCGACCCGGAGTTCGACCGACGCGCCGACCCGGTCGCGGACCGCACGCACCCGCTCGGCGTCCTCGGCGACCGGCCGCGCACCCGCCTTCAGCTTCAGGCAGTCGAACCCCTCCAGCGTGGCGCGCTCGGCGGCCCCGGCCGTCGCCGCCGGGTCGTCGTCACCCAGCGTCGCGTTGACGGGTACCGACCGGACCGGGTCGCCGTCGCCGTCGCCGAGGTGGCGGTAGAGCGGCAGGCCTGCGTCGCGCGCCCGAGCCTCGGCGAGCGCGAGCGAGAGCCCGTGTCTCGCCGCCGGGGCGTCGGTCTTGGCGAGCGCCACCCCCCAGTCGAGTTCCTCCGCAATCGAGCCCGCCCGCCCGAGCGCCTCGCGACACGCCCCGTGGGACTCGGTCCATCCCGGGAGCGGCGTCGCCTCGCCGACGCCGGACGTCCCCTCGTACTCCACGAACACCAGGAACCCGCGGCGCTCGCGGGTGGTCCCGTCGGCGGTCTCCAGCGGCCGCGACAGGCGCACGGAGAACGGTTCGATGTCGAGCATCACGCCACCCCTGCCAGGAGCCCGGCGGCGAACAGGACCGAGTACAGCGCGAGCAGCTGGCCCGTCCGCTCCAGGGCCGGGTTGAGCGCCTCGCCGTCGCGGCGGGTCAGGACCGTCCGCGCCACCGCAACCGCGAGGGGAAGCGAGACCACCGGGAGGAGCGTCGCGAGCGGGTACCCGTAGCCGGCGACCAGCGCGACGGGAATCAGGTACGCGAGTACGACCAGCGCGAGGAACTCCGCGCGGCTCCACCGGTAGCCGAGAATCACGGCGAGCGTGCGCTTGCCCGCCGCGCGGTCGGACTCGACGTCCCGGATGTTGTTCACCACGAGAATCGCGGTGGTGAGCGCCGCCGCCGCCAGGCTCGCGACGACGACGTGGGCCGGAAGCGTCTCCGGCGACAGCCCGACCGGGACGCCCGCGACGGCGGCAGCCGCCTGCACGTAGTACGTGCCGGTCACGGCGACAACGCCGAAGTAGACGAACACGAACAGGTCTCCCAGCCCGTAGTAGCCGTAGGGGTAGGGACCGCCGGTGTAGAGAACGCCGGCCGCAATGCTCGAGAGGCCGACCACGAGAATGGGCACCCCTCCGACGGCGACGAGGTAGAGCCCGACAGTGACTGCGAGCGCGTAGGTCGCTGCCATGGCGTATTTCACGCGCTGTGGTTCGATGAGCCCGCCGGCCGTGACGCGCGTGAATCCCTCGCGGTCGTCGGTGTCGGCGCCTTTCACCGCGTCGAAATAGTCGTTGGCGAAGTTGGTTCCGACCTGGATGAGCAACGCGCCGACGAGCGCTGCGAGTGCCGGCAGGGGGGCGAACACGCCGTCGGAGACGGCCAGTGCAGTCCCGATGACGACTGGCGACCCGCCCGCCGGCAGCGTCTGTGGCCGGGCGGCCATCACCCACGCCCGTGTCCGCGAGACGTCGGCCGCTGTCATACGGCTTTACTCGGGGCCCGAGATTCATAGGCGTAGCGACTGCGGGTCGAAACCCCGGCCGCGGGAGGGAGTGGTCGCGCTGCCCGGTGTGGATCACCGGGGAACGTCCCTGCCCCGAGTGCCGGATGTCCTCGCGGAGGGAGACTGTCTCCTCTCCCAGTTACGGCCGACAGTACCGATCCGAACCAGAGCAGATCGGCCCGATTCGGCAACGACGCCGTCACTACGACCGACCGTATATGCGTCCGACGCACATACACCCCGGTGTATGAGTCACAGGATACCCCACGACACACGTTCTTAGATATGAGCAGTGACGAACAGTCTCCTCCGACAGAGACACCGTCCGACCGTGTCGGGCGCGAGCTCTCGGGGTCGGTGGCGGAACGGTACTCCGTTGTCATGGGCCGATTCGTCCACGGCGTCGAGCTGGCTGCCGCAACCGTTTTCGCGGTGCTCTTTGCGGTCGGGGTCGTCGACCTCACGCTCCAGATATTCCAGTCCGTGAGGGTGGGTAGCATCACCGATCCGCTCGTGGTTATCGGCTTCATAGACACGGGACTCCTTCTGCTGATCATTGTCGAGGTGTACCAGACGGTACTCGCGTACGTCAAAGAGGACGACACCCGACGAATCGTCCAGCTGGTCATCTACACCGGTGTCATAGCGATGGTCAGGAAAGCCATTATCTTCCGGACGACCGAGTATGCCACGCTCGAGGACGCCCTGTTCGCTGCCGGCTCCTACGCGATGATCATTTTCGCGCTGGTCGCACTGCTCTTCGTCGAGCGGATCTACGGAAGCAACTCCTCGCTGCTGTCTGACGGGTGAGCCCGAGAGTACAACCGACCCAATCAGTCCACGTAGTCGATGTCGTCGCCGAGTTCCTGGCCGGCCCGTTCGCGCTCGGCCTCGCTCTTGCCGTAGATCTGGGGCGACTCGACGCCGGTGACGACGACCATCGTCTCCATCTTGCCCTCGTACTCGGAGTCGACGGACGACCCCCAGATGATGCGGGCGTCGGGGTCGATGCGGTCGTAGATCTCCTCGACGACGCCCTCGGCCTCGTCGATAGCCATGTCGGGACCGCCGACGACGTTCACCAGCGCGCTGGAGGCGCCGTCGAACTCCACGTCCAGCAGCGGCGAGCGCAGCGCCGACCGGATGGAGTCCCGTGCCATGTTCTCCGAGTCGCTCTCGCCGAGGCCGATCATCGCGACGCCGCCGTTCTCCATGATGGTTCGGACGTCGGCGAAGTCGACGTTGACGAGGCCGGGCTTGGTGATGAGTTCGGTCATCCCCTTGACCGAGCGCATGAGGACGCGGTCACAGATTTTGAATGCGTCCTGGAGGGGCATCGACGGCGCGTAGTCGAGGAGACGGTCGTTCGGAACGACGATCACCGTGTCGGAGACCGCGCGCAGCCGTTCGAGGCCGGCGTCGGCGTTGGCCCGGCGGCGCTCGCCCTCGGCCGTGAAGGGGACGGTGACAATCGAGATGGTGAGCGCGCCGGCCTCCTGGGCGGCCTGTGCGACAACCGGCGCGGCGCCCGTCCCGGTGCCCCCGCCCAGCCCCGCGGTGACAAAGAGCATGTCGGAGCCATCGATGGCCTGCTGGATGTCCTCGATGTTCTCCTGGGCGGCCTCCTCGCCGATCTTGGGCACCGAACCGGCCCCGCGGCCGCCGGTGCGCTTGCGCCCGATGAGGATCTTCGAGTCGGCGTCCACCTCGTCGGCGAGGTGCTGGGCGTCGGTGTTTGCTGCGACCAGCTTGGCGCCGTGGATCCCCTCCTCCATCATCCGCGTGACGGTGTTGCCCCCGGCCCCGCCGCAGCCGACGACCGTGATCTGGGTCTCGAGGTCCTCGACGACCGAGGCCAGTTCCTCGTCGGTCATCTGTCCCGAGGTCGATGGCTCCGATCGCGTCGACCCTTCGCTTTCACCTGCAGATCCGTCGGTGTGGTTCTCCTCTGCCTCGTCGATTGCGCTGTCGATGATCGAATCCATATTTAAATCCTGTGTTGCGCCCCGCCCTGATAGTCTTGTCCCCTGTGTCTGACGCGCGTCAGACGCTCTGGCGTCATGTCGCGGGGATCTGCACCCGAAACGGCCGTGTCGCGGCCGGGAACGGCGACGGGGTTTATATACTGTCGGCTATCCCGACGTGAAGATATCCCCCACCCCGGGATGGCGACACTACTCGCGCGCGTGGAGCCGACCCTATCAGGACAGCGGGAACCGGCGTTCGCGCTCAGTAGTGACAGCCTCGGGGGGGATCTCCCTGCCGTCGACCTCGACGGACTGTCCCGCTGCAAGGCGGCCGAACTTCGGCCCCTCGGGGACGTCCAGCGTCCGTGCGCGCCCGGGATCGAACGCCCGTTCGCGGGCGACCGCCTCCCCGTCCGCGCGCTCGACGCTGTCGTACCGCTCGCGGAGCACGTCGAGCAGACCGTCGAGGATCGCCTCGCGGTCGGCCGGGTCGGTCAGCACCGCCGGCCCGGTCACGCGTGTCCCGCCCTGGTCGGTGCCGAATGCCAGCGCCACCTGTTCGAGGGCACGCCGCGTCGCCTCGCGGTCGATACCCCGCGCCTCGTCGAGCAGTTCGGCAGGGAGGGCGACAACCGAGAATCCCCCCTCGTAGCCCGCGGCGGGGTCGCCGAACCGGAGCCCCTCGCCGACCGTCGCCACCGCCGACTCGACCGCCCGGACCAGCCCCAGCGGGACGCCGTCGGTCTCCCGGACCCACGTCTCGCCCACCGCGCGGTAGCCCAGGTCCGCGACGGCGTTCTCGACGGCCGGCCGATCGCCGTCGACGAGGGCGTAGGCCGCTCGGCTCTCGACGAACGCCGCCTCGAGGACGTCCCGGCTCCCGGCGCTGTCGAGGTCGCCCAGGGCGTCCAGCCCCCAGTCGGCCGCGACGTGGCCCACCGCCCACCCGGTCTCGCGGACAATCCGCTCGAACCGGGGGGCGTAGTGCCCGCCGCCGACACCCACCAGGTGTCTGCGGTAGCCCTCGTCGCCTTTCCCGTTCTCGGGTTCGCAGTCCGGCGAAACGCCGCGCAGTTCGAGGATGGCCCGGGCGACCGCGCGGGCAGCGTCGGGGTCGTCCCACTCCTGCTGCCCGGAGCCAACCTCGACGAACATCGAGGGCGCGCCGACGTCGGTGGGTCCGTGGTGGGTACACTCCATACCCGCGTCGTACCCCTCGGGCGCATGCTCGTCGAGGGCGGCCAGAACACGGGCGTGGGCGTTGGGACAGGCCCGCGAGAGGGCGTTCGGGTCGCCGCCGTGGTCGGCCGGCCCGAAGTTCCCGGTGTGGTGTGCCGTCAGCAACGGTCCCGTCTCGCCGGCATGCTTCGACGCGAACACCAGGAGATCGACGCCCTCGAACGCCTCTGCGGGCCGGTCCATGGACAGGTGCATCCCCTCGAACTCCCGGAGTACGGCGCCGTCGGTCCGGTAGACGACGCCGCCGCCGTCGGCGTCCGGGCGGGCGGTGTCGGCAAGGCGGTCCCAGTCCGCGAGGTCGAGGAGGTGTTCGCCGATGTGGACGGAGGCGTCGTCGGCGCGGGAGACGACGATTCCGAGCATCAGTCGGCGCGGTCGAGGTGGACCGGTTCGCGGCCGACGGCGGTCCGGACGGCGTCGCCAGTCAGGTCGAAGAGGTGTCGCAACGACCGCCGGCGGGCGACGAACAGGGCGGTGCCCGCGACGAGGTAGACCGCCGTGTACGCCAGCAGGAGGTCGTGACTCGATACCGGCAACACGAGGAGATCGCGGATGAGCGCGAACTCGACGAGGACCTGCGAGATGAACAGCACGAAAAGCGCTACCGACTCCCGGACGCTGATCTCTAGGTTACAGAGGATGGCGAGCGCGAAGTACGACTGTCCGGCGGTGATCCAGATCTCCGCGCCCTGCCGGGCGTCGAACGGCAGCGTCCCGTAGGCCCCCAGCGCAAGCGAGTAGACGACCGCGATGGTCCCGATCAGCAGCGTCCACTGGTTGAGCTTCGAGGAGATGAGGGCGTTGAATCCCGCCGTCGAGCGGGACTTCAGTACGAGGACGGTGACGACGATGAGTTCCGGCGATTCGCTGGCCAGCGGTGCGATCCACTGGATCATGAAAAACTCGGGGATACCGTTCTGGACGCCGACGACCTCCAGCCCGTGTGCGAACGGCTCGACCGCGATGAAGATCATCGCGCCGGAGTACCCGAAGAGGACGAGAACCGCCAGGGGTCGCCAGGGACGGGGCCAGCCCTGCAGATACTTCGGGACGCCGACGGTGTGTTCGCTGGCCTCGATGTCGGATTTGAGGATCAGCCCGATGTACGACACGTAGAGTCCGGCCAGAAACAGCGTGTCGAACGCCCCGATGCCCCCGCCGAGCGGCACGAAAAACGCCCAGAGGGTCGCCAGGAAGAGGAAGGTTATCTCGGTGGCAATGTCGCTGTCGAGTGTGACGGTGTCGGCAAGCCACCCCTCGCGGTCCACGACCGCGGGGTCGCGCGTGACCGCGGCGCGCCACACCGTGAAGACGGCGATGCCGGCCCACCCGATGCCGATGAGGATGCGGTTGGCCCCAGTCATGTTCGCGATGGCGAGGTTCGCGTCGTGGCAGGCCCGCGCGAGCCCGCTCCCCTGGGCCTCGATCTCGGCGGCCGTGAACTCCGCGCAGGCCTCCGCGGTCGCGCCGCCGGCGCCGGCGTTCCAGGCATACAGCGCGTCGACAGCGTACTCCGGGGCGACGGCGAGCACCGCGAGCACCGCGATAGCAAAGGCCCGGGGGACGTCCTTCTCGGCGGTCTCTGCTCCCCACGCAAGCAGGAAGGACGCGCCGAGGATGGCCAGCCCGCTGAACAGTACCGTGGTGAGCGTATCGGGATGGGATCCCGAACCCCAGATCCCGACCCACGGCAGTGTCAGCAGCGTCGTCGCGGCCACGGCGACGAGCGGGTGGCGGAGACGACTCACTACCTGTATTCTCTGCGGTACGGCATGAAGGGCTTTCGAATCTATCACCGGGCTCGGGTCTGCCGACACGACCCGGATCCTACAGGTAGCCGCGCTTGTCCAGCGGCCGGACGACGAACACCCACAGCGGCCCGACGAGGAGCATGGCCGTCCCGGCAAGTGCCAGCAGGGCGCCGAGTGCCTCCCGGGTGCCCGAGAGTGCGCCGAGCGCCCGGACAAGGACGACCGCCGCACCGCCGACGGGGCCGGCCTCCGGCGGTGGTGCCTCGACGCCAACGGGCGTCACCAGCGAGACCCCCGCCGAGAGGGCGATCGACCTTAGCAGGGCGACGTCGAGGAAATCGGGCGGGGATCGGTCGGCAGGTCCGGGCACAACGGGACCGCGGCGGTTAAACAGTCGGGGTCTGAGATGCCGGTATGGACGTCTACGGGCTCATCGGCAACCCGGTCGAGCACTCGCTGTCGCCGCCGATGCACGAGGCGGCATACGCCGAGGTGGGGATGGACGCCCGCTATGTGACCTTCGAACCGCCGGCAGACGCGGGCGCGGCGGCCGTCGGGAGCGCCGCGACGCTCGGGGTCGCCGGGCTGAACGTCACCATCCCGTTCAAGCAGCAGGTCCTCGAGGCCGTCGACCCGGACCCGCTCGCGGCCCGGATCGGCGCGGTCAACACCGTCGACCTGGGAACCGACCCACCGGTGGGGTACAACACCGACGCCGCGGGCGTGACACGCGCACTCGCCCACCACGGCGTCGAACCCGCGGGTACCGCGGTCGTCGTCGGCGCGGGGGGTGCCGGCCGCGCGACCGCCTTCGCGCTGGCCGACGAGGGGATGACCGTCCGCGTCGCCAACCGCACCGTGCCGAGGGCCGAGGGCCTCGCCGAGGCCGTGGGGGGGTCACACCCGGACGGCCCAGAGGGCGCGAGCAGCCACGGGCTGGACGCGCTCCCGGAGGTGCTCGCCGGCGCGGACCTGCTGGTCAACGCCACGAGCGTCGGGATGGACGAGGACCGCTCGCCAGTGCCCGCGGAGGCGCTCCACGCCGACCTGGCGGTGCTGGACGCAGTGTACTCGCCCGTCGAGACGCGCCTCCTCCGCGAGGCTGCAGCCGCGGGTGCGACCACCGTCGACGGCGCCTGGATGCTCCTCTACCAGGGCGTCGAGGCCTTCGAGGTGTGGACCGGCCGACAGGCACCCGTCGGAGCCATGAACGACACGCTCCGGGCACAGTTGTGAGGGCGGACGAACACGGTTTTAACCCGCCGCGCCGTTGCACTGGACATGGGACTCCTGGAGAAACTCAAGTCCGTGTTCGGGTCTCGGAACGAGCGCGGATCGCCGAGTGCCGGCGAGGCCGAGGTCACTGTCGAGTACGAGCCGGCTGCCGAGTCCGAACGCGCAGTCAAGGGAACGGGAGAGGACGCGGAACTGGAGGCCAGCGAGCCGGCGGTCGACGGGGCCGCCGAAGCAACCGAACCCGAGACGGCGGAGACCGACGCGGCGACGGAGAGCCCGCCGGTCGACGACGTCAAGGGCATCGGGCCGACTTACTCCGAGCGCCTGGTCGAGGCTGACGTCGAGACGGTCGCGGACCTGGCCACAGCGGACGCAGAGACGGTCGCTGAGGCCGCCGAGACGTCGGCCTCGCGGGCCGAGAGCTGGATCGAACGCGCCCGAGACCGGACGTGAGCGACACGTACCACGTCGACGGCAAGCTGGTTCCGGCTGGCGAGGCGACGGTGGACGTCCGCGACCGCGGCTTCCTCTACGGCGACGCGGCCTTCGAGACCGTCCGTGTCTACGGCGGCGAGGTCTTCGAGTGGGAGGCCCACGCCGACCGCATCGCCCGGACCTGCCGGACGCTGGGGTTCGAGGAGGCGATGCCACCCCGCGACGACCTCCGCGACCGCGTTCTGGAGACGGCCGCGGCCAACGACCTCACCGACGCGTACGCCCGCCTGTCTATCACGCGGGGCGTCCAGCCCGGGAAGCTCACCCCCGCCCCCCGTGTCGATCCCACAGTCGTCGTCATCGTGGCGGACCTCCCCCGCGGCGGCACAGAGGGCGACTCTGTCTGGGAGGACCCGGCGACGCTCCGGACGGTCCAGCAGCGGCGGCCGCCCGACGCCGCACTGCCGGCCGGCGCCAAGACCCACAACTACCTCACGGGCGTGCTCGCCCGGCTGGAACTGCAGGACGCTGACGCCGACGCCGACGAGGCGATCCTCCGGGACACCGACGGGCACGTCACCGAAGGGGCGACCAGCAACCTCTGTTTCGTCGACAGCGGGACGCTGAAAACGCCGTCGTCGTCCCTGCCGCTCCTCCCGGGGGTCACCCGGAGTGTCGTCCTCGAACTCGCTCGCGAGGAGGGGTTTCCCGTCGAGACCGGCCGGTACGG
>CAZUVE010000056.1:0-16050 GCA_964623735.1 uncultured Halobacteriales archaeon
TCGTCCCCGCGTCGACGTTGAGGTAGGGATCGATCTTGACCGCGGTCACGTCGAACCCGGCGTTTGCCAGCAGGCGCCCGGTGCTGGCAGCCGTGATCCCCTTTCCCAGCCCGGACATCACGCCACCAGTCACGAAAACGAACTTCCGGCCCAGGCTCGGATCGTAGCCCGTCTCGGATTCTGTCGGCATACTGAGCGTGTGCCTGGGAACATCAAAACGGTTTCGACCCGCCGGGAGGCCACCCCCGACCGCCCGCTCTTCCGGCGCCGCCGGATGTCGGTTACGGGTGACCCGGGAGGAACGCGGCGACGAGGGCGCCGATCCGCTGTTGCTGGCCGAGAAAGAAGTGGTCGGCCCCGAGCGTCTCGACGGTGCCGCCGTGCTGGCGGGCGCGCTCGGCGACCGGTTCCGGATCGACTGTTCCGTCGCGCTCACCGTAGACGACCTGCAACGGGCACCGGATGGCGTCGACCGCCGGAGCGACGTCGAACCCCTCGATTGACGCGGCTGGCGCGAGCGCGGAGACGGCTTCGGGGGCGTCCTCGCCGTCCCGGAACGCTGCCGCGGCTGCGAGAAGCGCCAGGGAGGCGCCGAAACTGTAGCCGAACAGCCCCACGCGGGCGTAGTTCCCGCGCGCCCACCCGAGGGCGTTGCGCACGTCGGTCCGCTCGCCCCGTCCCCCATCCCAAGGGCCGTAGTCGACGCGCAGACAGTCGACGCCGCGCTCGCCGAGCGCGTCGCTGACCGCCCGGAGGCGGGGATCCGAGCGGTCCCCGCCCATCCCGGGGTGGGGCGGACAGGCGACCACGGCCGCCGGGCTGTCGCGCCCGTCCAGGGTCGCGCGGACGTCGCGGGGTCCCGGTACGCGGAGTCTTCGGTCCACACAGGTCTGTCGGGGCCTCGGAAGTTTAAGTTTCGCCGCCCACTACAGGACAGACATGGGAATCCTCTCGCGTGCCTCGTACGTCATCCGGTCCAAGGTGAACGCCGTCCTGAACAGGGCCGAGGACCCGACAGAGACACTCGACTACTCGTACGAACAGCTCCGCGACGAACTCCAGAAAGTAAAGCAGGGCATCGCGGACCTCACGACACAGAAGAAGCGCCTGGAGATCCAGAAGCGCCGGCTCGAGGAGAACGTCGAGAAACACAACGGACAGGCTCGCCAGGCGGTCAAGCAGGACCGCGACGACCTCGCGCGGCGCGCCCTGGAGAAAAAGCAACAGAAGATGACCCAGATCGAGGAGATCGAGGGCCAGATCGCGGATCTCGAGCGCAAGCAAAACCAGCTCATAGAGAAGAAAGACGAACTCCAGCGCCGCGTCGAGGAGTTTCGCACCCGCAAGGAGACGATGAAAGCCCGCTACGAGGCCGCCGAGGCGAGCGCCCGCGTCTCCGAGGCGATGACCGGCGCCAGCGACGAGATGTCCGACGTCAGCCGGACAATCGAGCGCGCCGAGGAGGAGACCGAGGACATGGAGGCCCGCGCGGCCGCGCTGGACGAACTCCGCGAGAAGGGCGCCCTCGAGGAGGGCGTCACCCAGAAGAGCAAGCTCGACCGCGAACTCGAACAGCTCGCCGGCGAGGGATCCGTCGACGCCGAGCTGGAGACGATCAAATCCGAGATGGACGAGGACACCGAGACCGACGAGAGAGAGGCCGAGCCGGCACCCGAGAACGCCGAACCCGAGGACGTCGAGCCGCCGGCCGTCGACGAGACAGAGGTCGAGACAGAACTCGAGGAACTCAAAGAGGAGGAAGCGTAGGTCCCCCGGCGCCGGGTCTCATCGGCACGCTTTTCACCGACCGTCGGATTGCGTGAGGTATGCGACTGCTGTTCATCCACTCGGACCACCTGGAATTCGAGGCCACGGAGACGGCCGGTCCCGAGGGGCTCGCGGAGACGGAGGGGGTCCCCATGGAGGGACGCATGGAGGAGTGTGTCACGGTCTTCGCCAGTGTCGAGTCCGACGACGAGGGCGCCGTCGACGGCGTCGTCGAGAACGGTCTCGCCGAGTTGCGCGACGTGACCGACCAACTCAACACACGCAACGTCGTTCTCTACCCCTACGCCCACCTGAGCGATGACCTCGCCGGCCCCGACGCCGCCAAGGCGGTGATGCGCGACCTCGAGGCGGGGCTGCGCGAGGAGGGCTACGAGGTGCTCCGGGCACCGTTTGGCTGGTACAAGTCCTTCGAGGTCTCCTGCAAGGGCCACCCGCTCTCGGAACTGTCCCGGCAGGTGGCTGCCCACCGCGACGAACAGGAGGAGGGCGAACCCGACCGCGAACCGAGCGACTGGAAGGTGATGCACCCCGACGGGTCGGTCGTGGACGCCACAGAGGCCAAGCCAGACGTGAGCGGGGACATGCAGGCGTTCATCGAGGACGAGGTCGAGGGAATCGTCGCCAGCCCGGGCGAACAGCCGCCACACCTGGACATCATGCGCGAGAAGGAACTCGTGGGGTACGACGACCTCTCGGACGTGGGCAACCTCCGCTTTTACCCGCGGGGAAAACTGATCAGGGACGCCCTGATGGACTACGTCAACGACCTCGTCGTCGAGTACGGCGGGATGCCCGTCGAGACGCCCATCATGTACGACCTGGGGGCGCGCTCGATCCGCGAGCACGCGGGGAAGTTCGGCGAGCGCCAGTACCGCTTCGAGTCGGGCGACCGACGGATGATGCTGCGTTTCGCGGCCTGTTTCGGCCAGTTCTCCATCATGCGTGACATGCACATCTCGGTCAACGACCTGCCCCTCCGGGTCTACGAGATGTCTACCTACTCGTTCCGGCGCGAGCAGAAAGGCGAGGTCGCGGGCCTCAAGCGCCTGCGGGCGTTCACCATGCCCGACATGCACACCGCCACCCGGGACATGGAGGAGGCCCGCGCGGAACTGATGGCCCAGGCCAAGCTCGCCCTCCGGACGAGCGAGGACCTCGACATCAACTACGAGCCGGCAATCCGGATGACCCGCGAGTTCTACGAGGACAACCGGGCGTGGGTCGAGGAGGTGGTCGCGGACCTGGACAAGCCCGCGCTCCTGGAGATCATCCCCGAGCGCCACCACTACTGGTCGGCCAAGATCGACTTCGCGGCGGTCGACGGACTGGGTCGGCCCATCGAGAACCCGACCGTCCAGATCGACGTCGAGAGCGCCGAGCGGTTCGACATCGAGTACACCGACGGCACCGACCAGCACCACCCGCCGATACTGCACTACTCGCCGTCGGGGGGCATCGAGCGCGTGATGGCCGCCCTCCTGGAGCAGACGGCGACGATGGACACCCCACAGCTGCCGACGTGGCTCTCGCCGACGCAGGTGCGTTTCATCCCCGTCAACCCGGACGCCCACCTCGAGTACTGCGAGGGGCTGGTCGACGAACTCGAGGCGGCCGGCGTCCGCGTCGACGTCGACGACAGAGACGAGTCGGTCGGCAGGCGCATCGCCGGCGCGGAGACTGACTGGGTGCCCTACTACGTCGTGGTTGGCGACGACGAGATCGGCGGCGACCGGCTGGGCGTGAACGTCCGCGCCGACGGCGACGAGCGCGACACGACGCTCGAGGAACTCCGACAGATGGTCCACGAGGACGTCGGCGACCTCCCGCAACGCCCGCGGTACCTGCCCCGCCGCGTCAGCGACCACCCGAACTTCACCGGCGGCTGACGGCGTGACAGGCGCGCGCCCAACCGCCGGGCGGACAGCCCCAGACGTACTGCTACTCGTAGGGTCAGTCGTAGGACATTTCGGGATCGACCACACGCCGTCGTGCGGTCGGACCGGTAAAACGGTACAACAGACCCCATCACGTCCGGCGCCGGAACGATCTCGCGGCCGGGACGCGGGAAGGGCTTAAGTCCCGTCCCGGAGTGGTGACCAGCATGTACGACGACATCCTCCTGCCGACCGACGGGAGTTCTGGGACGGTGGAGGCACTCGAACACGCCCTGGCGATCGCCGCCGACCGGGACGCCACGGTCCACGTCCTGTACGTGGTCGAGAGCCGCCTCTACCGCGCTGCCGACGACGAGACGAAAGACGACGTCCGCGCGACACTCGAGGAGGAGGGCGACCGCGCACTCGAGGACGCCCGGATTCGCGTCGAGGACGCGGGGACAGAGTGTGTGACAGCGCGCCGCGAGGGTGTTCCACAGAAGACGATCACCGGGTACGCGACCGAGACGGGGATCGACCTCGTCGTGATGGGGACACACGGCAAGACGGGGCCCGAGCGGATGGCGTCGCTGGGCAGCACGACCGAGCGGGTCGTCAAGAACGCCGACCAGCCGGTGCTCGTCGTCGACATCGGGTAACGTTTTGAGGGGTCCGCCCCTGTCTCTGTCATGGACAGCCGCGACCACGCCATCTTCGGTCGGTTCGCCCCCGGCGAGTACGCCCACCCCAGGGACGGCCGAGGGGGGCCCCTCCGATGACCGACACGGTGGGACTCGTCGAGCGGTCGCTCGCGCCCGAGGCCAGGGAGACGTTCCTCGAACGCGTCGACCGCCAGGCCGCGGACCTCCGGGCGGCAATCGAGGCCGGGCGGTACGACAACGACCAGTTCGCCGTCGGCCTCGAGGTGGAGGTGTACGCCGTCCGCCAGCCCGGGGACGGGGTCGGCGGGTCCAGCGAGGGGCAGACGCCGGGCGACGAACGGGCGTGCCAGCTGGCACCGCTGCCCGGGGCGGCCTTCGACGGGCCGGCGAACAAGGAACTGGGCGTCCACAACGCCGAACTCAACACGGCACCGGACGTGTTCGACGGCGGCGGGCTGGCCGCTCAGGCGGCGGCGATCCGCGACACGCTCGAACGGGCGCGGGCCGACGCCCGCTCGGCCGGCCGCGAACTGGTCCTCGACGCGATGTGGACAGTCCCGCCTGCTGGCGGGAGCTACGACTACATCGCGGCCGTCGAGCGCCGCGACGGCGTGGTCGTCGCCGAACACATGCAGCCGGACCCGCGGTACGTCGCCATCGACAACCAGTCGCTCGGGCACGGCGGCGGGAGCCTCACGCTCTCGGTGCCGGGCTTCGAGCGGGAGTTCCCGACAATCCTGTTCGAGTCGCTCGCGACGTCGATCCAGCCACACCTCCAGATCCCGGCCGCCGCGGACTTCCCCGACTACTACAACGCGGCCATCCGGACGCTGGGGCCGGTGCTCGCGCTCGCGACGAACTCGCCGTTCCTGCCGGGTGACCTCTACGGCGGCGTCGATCCCGACCGGCTGCTCGCCGGGACCGACCACGAACTCCGGATTGCAGCCTTCGAGCAGTCGGTGGGCCTGAGCGCGAACCCCAAGGTTCGCGTCCCGCGGGACATCGGGACCGCTACCGACGCCGTCGACCGGATCGTCGACGACGACGTCTACGCCCCCTTCCTCCGGGAGTGGCTCGAGGACTCCGACCGGGAGACGCTCGCGGACCGGTACTGGGAGTTCGCACACAAGCGCTCGACGTACTGGCGGTGGCTCCGGTGTGTCGTGGGCGGTGCTCCCGTCGGCTCGGGCGACGAGCGGTCACTGCGCGTCGAGTACCGCCCGCTGCCGACCCAGCCGACGGTCCGGGACATTGTCGGCCTCCAGGCGCTTGTCGCCGGGCTCGTCCGCGGGCTGGTCGCCGCCGACCATCCCGTCGCGGACCTGCCCTGGGCGGCCGCCGAGGAGTCGTTCTACAGCGCCGTCGCGGACGGCCCGGACGCGGACCTGGCGTGGCTCACCGCCGACGGCGAGCGGACCGACGACAGCGCAGTCGTCTACGAAGAGATATTCGATTACGCCCGTCTGGGGCTGCGCGAGGCCGGCGTCCCGGCCCCGGAGATCGACCGCTACCTGGAGCCGATCGAGGCGCGCCGGGAGGCCGGCACGGCCCCGAGTGCCTGGAAGATCGCCCGCGTCCGCGAGGAACTCGCCGAGGGGCGGTCGATCGAGGACGCCATCGCCGCGATGCAACGCGAGTACGTCCGGCGGAGCCGCGAGTCGACGACGTTCGCGGAGTGGCTGTAGCGCGACCGGGATCCGGTGCTGGCGCCGATCCGCGCGGGTTCCGTCTGCCTCGTCTACGAGTGGGTCTGCCGGTCCCCGGCCAGTCGCGCGCCGGTTCCGGCCTCGACGGCGGCGAGGTCGATCCGTCCCCCGGGCATCGGGACCCCCTCGTAGCGGTCCCCGGCAAGGAGGAGCGCGCCGTCGAGGTCGGCGTAGTCGACCAGCGGCGCGAGGTGACACGCCGCCGCGAGGGCGGCGTTCGACCCGACCATGCAGCCGAGCATCACCTCGAGGCCGTGGGCCTGCGCGGCCGCGATCTGTCTGGCGGCGGGCCGTAGGCCCCCACACTTCGTCAGCTTCGCGACGACGATGTCGACGGCGTCGGCGACCCGCGGGACGTCGGCCGCGGTCACGCACGACTCGTCGGCCGCGACCGGCACCGCGCCCGCCTCCGACACGCGGGCCAGCCCCCCGATGTTGTCGGCCGCGACCGGCTGCTCGAGAAACTCCACGCCGAGGTCGGCGAGCCACCGGGTGTGTGCGACCGCTTCCGCGGGCTCCCAGGCGCAGTTGGCGTCGACACGGAGCCGCGCGTCCGGCACAGCCTCGCGGACCGCACGCAGGCGTGCGCGGTCGTCGTCGGTCCCGAGCTTGATCTTCAGCACGGGGTACCCCGAGTCGCGGGCCGCTGCCGCCTTCTCGGCCATCCGTCCGGGCGCGTCGATGCCAATCGTGTACGAGGTGCGCGGGGTGGCGCCGGGGTCGTGCCCCCAGCGTCGGTAGAGCGGCTCCCCCGCCTGGCGGGCAGCAAGATCGTGGACCGCGGCGGAGACGGCCGCGCGGGCGGCGGCCTGTCCGGGTGCCCGGTCGCGGAGCGCCCGTTCGATCGCCTGCTGTGCGTCGGAGTCGCCGACCGACTCGACGGCCGCGAGCAGGTCCGGGAGGGCCTGCTCGACGGAGTCGGGGGTCTCGCCGTAGTACTCGGAGGGGGTGGCCGCGCCGACGCCCGCGCGCCCGGCACCGTCCTCGATCCGGACGAGGACGTTCGTCGCGGTCTCGGTCCGGCCCCGGGCGATGCCGAAGGGGTCCGCGAGCGGCAGCGAGACGCGCTCGAAGGCCGTCGCGAGCGTCACAGCAGCTCCTCGAACGGCCCCACCTTCGCGTCGGCGAGGCGCTCGAACTGGGCCGCCGAGAGGTCGATCGTCGCGGCCCGCAGGTTCTCCTCGAGCTGGTCGACGGTCCGCGCGCCGACGATCGGCGCGGTCACGTCGGGGTGGGAGAGGTGGAAAGACAGCGCCGCCTGGGCGGGCGTCGCCCCGGTCTCGTCGGCGACAGACCGGAGCACACCCAGGGCGTCGAAGTTCGCCGGCGTCAGGTAGCGGTCCTCCCAGCCCTCCGAGTCCGAGGCCGTCGATTCCTCCGGGAGGTCGGCGCCGCGCTCGTACTTTCCCGTCAGGAAGCCCTGTGCGAGTGGACTCCAGGGGGCGACCGCGAGCCCGTTCTCGCGGCAGAACTCGAGATACTCGCCCTCGATCTCGCGGTCGACGAGGTTGTATCGGGGCTGCGTGACGGTGAACGGTTCCCACCCGTAGCGGTCGGCGATGTCGTTGGCCCGCGCGAGTTTCCAGGCGTTGGGTCGGAGCGTCGACGCGCCGAGGTAGTGGACCCGTCCGTCCGCGACGAGGCCGTCGAGGGTACGCATCAGCTCGCGGGCGGGCGTGTCGTCGTCCCAGCGGTGGACGTACAGCAGATCGAGGTAGTCGGTCCCGAGACGGTTCAGCGTCCGGTCGATCTGCCGGCGGAGGTGCTTGCGGTTGAGTCCGCCCGCGTTCGGGTCCTCGGGATCGGTCGGCCAGTAGACCTTCGAGGCGACGACGTACTCCCCGCGGTCGCGGCCAGACAGCCAGTCACCGATCCAGGACTCGCTCTGGCCGCCGCCGTAGACGTCCGCGGTGTCGATGAAGCGGCCGCCGGCCCCGGCGTAGGCGTCGAGCAACTCGAGGGCGGTCCCGCGGCCGGTTTCGAGGTTTCCCCGCGCGGTCTCGCGGCCGAACCGCCACGTTCCGAACGCGATTTCGCTGACTGCCAGCCCTGTACGCCCGAGCGGGACTGTGTCGAGGTCGGTGTCCATCGTGCCGAGCCACGGTACGCGGCGCAAAGAAGGTTCGCGCTACTGGAACAGCGCCCGCGCGTCGTCGAGCGCGCCGACGAGCCGGTCGATCTCGTCTTCGGTGTTGTAGATGTAGAACGAGGCGCGGGTCGTCGCCGTCACGCCGAGCTTCGCGTGGAGGGGCTGTGTGCAGTGGTGGCCCGCCCGGACAGCGACGGCGTAGTCGTTGAGCACCTCCGAGAGGTCGTGGGCGTGGACACCCTCGACGTCGAACGCGACCAGCCCGCCCCGCTCCTCGCCGGCCGACGGCCCGAAGGTCTCGATGTCGTCGAACTCCTCGAGGCGTTCCAGGGTGTACTGTGCGAGTTCGTTCTCGTGGCGCCGGATCCTCTCCATGCCGATACCGTCGAGGTAATCGCAGGCCTCTGCCAGCGCGATTCCCTGGCAGATCACTGGCGTACCGGCCTCGTACTTCCAGGGCAGTTCGTTCCAGGTGGCGTCCTCGTAGGTGACCTTCTTGATCATCTCGCCGCCGTAGAGGAACGGCTCCATCTCCTCCAGGAGGTGCCGTTTGCCGTAGAGGCCGCCGATCCCCGTCGGTCCACACATCTTGTGGCCCGAGAAGGCAAAGAAGTCCGTGTCCATGTCCTCGACGTCGATCGGCCGGTTGGGGACCGACTGGGCCCCGTCGACGAAGATGTACGCGCCGTGGTCGTGGGCGACGTCGGCGAGCGCTCGCACCGGATTCACGGTCCCGAGCGTGTTCGAGACGTGGACAACAGAGACCATCTGCGTGTCGTCGGTGATCAGCTCCTTCGCGTGGTCCATGTCGAGGTGGCCCTCGTCGTCTGCGCGGATGTACTTCACCTCCGCGCCCGTGCGCTTGCCGATCTGTTGCCACGTGACCAGCGAGGAGTGGTGTTCCATCTCCGTGGTAACGATCTCGTCGCCGGGACCCAGTTCGCTGAGGCCGTAGGCGTAGGCGACGAGGTTCTCTGACTCGGTGGTGTTTTTCGTGAACACCATCTCCTCGCGGCCGCCCGAGGCCCCGATAAACTCGGCGACGCGGTCGTGGGCGTCCTCGTAGGCGACGCTGGCCTCCTGGCTGAGCTGGTGGAGGCCGCGGTGGACGTTGGCGTTCGTCAGCCGGTAGTAGTCGGCAATCGCCTCGACGACCGGTTCGGGCGTCTGGGACGTCGCCGCGTTGTCGAGATAGGCGACCTGGCTACCCGAGAACTCCCGCCGGAGGATGGGGAAATCCTCGCGTATCCGCTCGACGTCTAGGATGTCCGGTTCAATTGTTGCCATTACCTAATCGAGGGGCTGGAGGGTGAACATTCCTTCGGTTACCACGGAACAGTTCGGCCGGCTCCCGGGCTACAGCCAGAGAAGCTGTGCGTGTCTGGTTCCCCCGAGGTCGAGGACGTTCTCCTCCTCGACGAAGCCGTGTTCGACTGCCAGCCCGACAGAGCGGGTGCCGACGATGTTCGCGACCGCACACCGGGCGAGACTCGCGACGACGGCCTCCTCGTCGGCCGCGTCACCGTCGTAGAAGTCGGCCTCGACGGTCAGCGAGACGTCGCCGTTCTCGAAGGTCTCGCCGACCACGTCGGCGTCACAGACCGAGACGAGCAGCCCTTCCTCGGTCTCGCGTTCGTTGAGGAGCAGTTCCGGCATTCCCGAGCCTCACCCCCGGATCATTCGACCAGTTGCTCCTCGTGCTGTTCGCGGAGCTGTTCGGCCTCCTCGACGACCCGCTCGGCGCGCTCGTCCTCGCCGAGCCGTTCGAGGGCGATCGCCTTCTCCTCCAGGAGGTCGGCGTTCTTGAACCCGAGGCGGACGGCGTTGTCGAAGCAGTTCAGCGCGTCCTCCGCGAGGCCGCGCTCGTTGAGGAAGAACCCGCGGTTGTACCAGGCCTGTCCGAACCGGGGGTCGATCTCGACAGCGCGCTCGGCGTGTTCCAGGGCCTCCTCCGTCCGGCCGAACTCCCAGAGAGCGTACGCGAGGTTCGTCTCGGCTGTCGCCGCGTGCTCGGACTCGTCGTCGATGTCGAGCGCCTCGCGGTACGCGCCGATGGCCGCGTCGAACTCCTCGAGTTCCGCGTGGGCGACCCCCTCGTTCACCCGCGCCTCCTGTTCGAGCGTCTCGTCACCGGCAAAGCGGGCCGCGCGTTCGAATGTGTCGACGGCCTGCTCGTGGCGGTTGATACGCACGTAGTCGAGGCCCACGTCGAGGAGCCTGTCGGCGTCGACCTGGTCGACGGGGATCTGCTTCCCGTCGAGTGTGTCGGCCACTACCCGCGAGTCGACGGGATCGACCTGGTCGGCGCCGACCTCCAGGTCCGGCGGGTCGATGTCGAACGCGTCGTAGGGGTCCTCGAAGCCCTGCCCCTCAGAGAAGGAGTGGTCTTCCGGGTCGTCGGTCATGACTACCTTAGTCGTGGCGGAGGGTTAAGGGCTACGTCCCGTGCCCGTTCCCTGCCCGGGTTCCCCGGCGCGGGGTGTGCGACGCGCCGTGCGGGCCGGGACCGTGTGCCGGCCGGCGAGGCTTCGGGCGGTCTACCGTACTGCTGTAAGTCGGTGCCGGTCCGACCGCACGACACTGTTCCGACCGGGACACGGACACCAGTCCGTATCAGGGACCGACCGCCAGAGGGACGAGCAACACACCCATACAGGTCGCCCGGCGCGCACCGAAGCGAGCGGGGATCAGCCCGACGACGGTGCTAGCGGCGAACACGCCGACCCCGACCGGCCCGGTCAGCGCGAACACGAGCAGGCAGAGCAGCGCGAGCACAGACAGCGACAGCCGGGTGTTGTCGACGGCGCCGACCGCGGCCAGGTACCGGTCGCCAACGGCGAGCACGAGGAGGAACGCGACCGTGGCTGCGATGGCGACAGTCGCCAGCAGCAGCGGCAGGTCGAGGGGCACACCCGTGTCGTCGAGCGCGACGAGCACACCCGTCCGGGGCGTCCCCAGGGCGACGAGCGCGAACAGCGCGAACACCGTGTTGGCCGTATTGACGCCGCTGGTCGCGACAACGAACGCCCGCGGCCCGCGGGACGGCAGGACAACGAGCGCGCCGGTCGCGGCGATCGCGCTGGAGACGCCCGGCAGGTAGCCGACCACGGCGCCCGCCACGGTCCCGACGAGCGCGACGGCGGCGACGGTCCGGCGCGCGGGGACGACGGTCGCGTCGGCCTGTGGCGGGACACCGGCCCCGCCGAGCGCCTCGAGCAGGATCGGTGCGCCGAACAGTCCCGCGAACAGCGGCGCGAGCATCCCGCCGCTCGGGAGAACGCCCGCCGCCGGAAGATCCAGCGTCGCCAGTCCGAGCGCGCCGCTGGCGGCGAGCGCAAGCGCCGCACCGACCCGCGCCCACGCGGTGCGCTCGGTCGCCACGAGCGCGAGTGCGACGCCCCCGAGCACGAGCGGGAGGTGCGCCCGGATTGTCGGGTAGGCACGCTCCATCGCCGCCGTCACGGGCAGCGCCAGCGGCACGGCGAACGCGACTGCGAGCGCGCTCCCGAGAGCGGACAGCCGCAGAGCCTCCCGCCCGCGCCCGCGGAGGACGAGTCGGTGGCCGGGCAGGGCGGTCGCGGCCATCGCCGGGTCGGGCACCCCCAGCGCGAGTGCCGGAACGACGTCCAGAAACGTGTGGACCACGCCGGCCGCGAGCATCGCGGCGCCGACGTACCGCGGCGGTCCCGGCAACAGCGGCGCGAACGCGGCCAGCACGAGCGCGAAGTTGTTCGCGTGCAGCCCCGGTGTCAGCCCGCTGGCGGTCCCGAGCGCGACCCCGCCAGCGACGAACGCCAGCCCGACGGCTGTACTCCCGGGAGCGATCGCCACGTCGACCGGTCCTGCGGGCACCGGGCCGTGGTGGCCCCGCACCGGTACTTGAATCTACGGTCCCGTCCCGGTCGAGGTCGGGTTACCCGCCGGGCGACAGCCGTTCCTCGGCCCACGAGAGGGCCGCGTCGAGGTCGTGTCGTGGCGGCGAACAGGTGAACGCGCGGCAGGCGTACACCGTCGGCTCGCCGTCGCGGGCCGTCCGGTCGGCCCAGATCGGCGGGGCTTCCGCCAGTCCCAGCGTCTCCAGCCACCCATCGAGGGCCGCCTCGTCGGCGGGCCGCGGCGCCAGTAGCCGTCCCGGCAGGTACTGCTCGGCGAGGCGGTCTCGCCACCCGGCGGGCGGGTCGTCGGCGACGAGCGTCAGTTCGAGTGTCCCGGCGGCGTGCGCGTCGGCCGCGAGCGTCAGCGAGGCGTGCTGGAGCGGGTTCGACTCCACCTTCCCGGCGTGGGTCTCCAGGACGCGCTCGGCGACGGTCCCGAACCGGTCGTCGGGGCGGAAGTGGTCCAGCCCGAGCAACAGCGCCGCCGCGACGCCGGCGCTCGAGGGCGTCGACTGGTCGGTCACCTCCTGTGGGCGGGCGATCAGCTGCTCGCCCCCGGCGGGCGTGAAGTACAGCGTCCCGGCGTCGGCGTCCCAGAACTCGGCGACGATTGTCTCCGCGAGATCCAGCGCGAACGCGAGGTGTTCGACCTCGCCGGTGACCTGGTAGAGGTCGAACGCGCCCCGCCCGAGGAAGGCGTAGTCCTCGAGGTAGCCGTCGACTTTCGTGTCGCCGTCCTTGTACCGCCGCCGGAGCCAGCCGGCGTCGGCGTCCCAGAGGTGTTCGCGGACGAACCCGAGCGCGTCCGCCCCGATGTCGGCGTAGGCGTCGTCGAGGACGAGTCCCGCCTCGGCCAGCATCGAAACCGCGAGCCCGTTCCAGCCCGCGAGGATTTTCTCGTCGCAGGCGGGCCGGGGTCGCCCTGCCCGTGCCTCGAAGACCTGCTCGCGGGCCCGCTCCAGGCGGTTGCGCACCGCCGACTCGGACACGCCGTGGTCGTCGGCCAGATCCGCGACACTCGCCGACCGCGTCAGTACGGTCGTGTTGCCCTCGAAGTTGCCCGCGTCCGTGACGCCGAACCGGTCACAGAACAGGGCCGCGTCGAGGTCGTCGTCGACGGTCACCTCGACTTCTTCGGGCCGCCAGACGTAGAAGACGCCCTCCTCCTGCTCGCCGGACTCGCCTTCGTTGCGATTGTCGCCGGATCCGGGAACCGCGCTGCGCGCGTCGAGCGTGCTGTAGAAGCCGCCCTCGGGGTGCTGGAGTTCCCGCTGGAGGAACGCGATTGTCTCCTCGACAGCCTCGGCGTAGCGCTCCCGGCCGGTCAACTGGTAGCCCGCCAGGAGCGCCCGCGGTATCTCCGCGTTGTCGTAGAGCATCTTCTCGAAGTGGGGGACCACCCACTCGCGGTCGGTGGTGTACCGATGAAAGCCGCCGCCGACGTGGTCGTACAGCCCGCGGTCGGCCATCGCGTCCAGCGTCTCCTCGACCACCGCGCGGAACTCCGGCCGACCGGTCCGGTCGTGAGCGCGCGCGAGGAGGTGCAGGCGGCCGCAGTGGGGAAACTTCTGGCTCCGCCCCCAGCCGCCGTGTTCCCGGTCGGCACCCCTGACCGCCGCCTCGGCGGCCGTCCCGAGGACGTCACTCCCGGGCGCGTCGCCGGGCTGGTCGGGCACCTCCTCGAGTTCCCCCTCGATGGCCCGGGTCCACTGCTCGGCGCGGTCCTCGATTTTCCCGCGTTCCTCGGGGTCGGTCCAGGCCTCGCGGATGTCCTCGAGCAGGTCGACGAACCCGGGCTGGCCCCGCTTTGGCTCCGGCGGAACGTACGTCCCGACGTAGAAGGGCTCGCCCTCGGGGGTCAACCAGACCGAGAGGGGCCACCCGCCGCGGCCGGTGACGCGCTGGCAGATGGTCTGGTAGATCCGGTCCAGGTCGGGCCGCTCCTCGCGGTCGACCTTCACGGGGACGAACCCCTCGTTGAGCAGGTCCGCAACGCGGTCGTCCTCGAAGCTCTCCTCCTCCATGACGTGACACCAGTGGCAGGCGGCGTAACCCACCGACAGGAAGATCGGGACGTCCCGCTCGCGGGCGGCCTCGCGGGCAGTCTCGTCCCAGGGTTGCCAGTTGACGGGATTGTCGGCGTGCTGGCGGAGGTACGGGCTCTCCTCCTCGTCGAGGCGGTTCCGGCGGTCGGACTCGGACATACCGGCTCTCCGGGGCCCGCGGAGAAAAGAGATTGGACTGGCTCCGGGCCGTCACCGCCTCTCTCGGACGGCTACACGGACGCGACCCGCCGCCGGTGGACGATCCCCTGCATGTTGGCGGTCCGGCGGGCGAACTGCTGGAACGCCCCGGCGGTCCCGCCCTCGTCGAGAACGATCGGGCGCCCGCCGTCGCCGCCCTCCCGGACCGCGGGGTCCAGCGGGACCTCTCCGAGGAACGGCATGTCGACGCTGTCGGCCAGTTCGTGGCCGCCTCCCGTCCCGAAGATGTCGTGCTCGGTCCCGCAGTCGGGACACTGGAACGCGGACATGTTCTCGACGATTCCGAGCACCGGCGTCTCGTGTTCTCCGAACATCCGCAGCCCCTTGCGGGCGTCGTCGAGGGCCACCTCCTGTGGCGTGGTGACGATGACGGCCCCGGAGACAGGGACGCTCTGGAGCAGTGTCAGCTGGGTGTCGCCCGTGCCGGGAGGGAGGTCGACGATCATGTAGTCGAGGCGCCCCCAGCGGACGTCCTCCCAGAGCTGGGTGAGCACCTTGTGAACCATCGGCCCGCGCCAGATGACGGGGTCGTCCTCGCCCAGCAGGAAGTCCATGCTCATCAGCTTCATGCCGTACTGTTCGGGCGGGATGATCTGCTCGT
Organism: uncultured Halobacteriales archaeon; assembly: GCA_964623735.1. Taxonomy (GTDB): domain Archaea; phylum Halobacteriota; class Halobacteria; order Halobacteriales; family Haloarculaceae; genus SW-9-67-25. The sequence continues at coordinate 14,860 of CAZUVE010000056.1, forward strand.
CCTCGGTGGCCTGGGGGGGCTCGTCGGCGTCGACCATCCGGGGGACGTTCGGCCCGTAGACGTCGGCGTCGAACAGGCCGACGCGGGCGCCCATCTCCGCGAGGCCGGCCGCGAGGTTGACCGCCACGGTCGACTTGCCGACGCCACCCTTGCCCGACGCGACGGCGACGATGTTCTCGACGCCGGGCAACACCTGGTCCTCGGGGTCGACTCCGCGGTCGACTGACGCCGAGAGGTCCACCTCGCGCGGGAGATCCGAGAGTGCCTCCCGGACATCGCCGGCGATGGCCGTCTCCGTCGGCGAGTACGGCGCGCCGAGCGCGAGATCGACGTGCACGTCCCCTGCCCCGTCGTCGATGTCGACGCTGTTGACCAACCCCAGGGAGACGATGTCGTCGCCCAGGTCGGGGTCCTCGACGATCCGGAGACGGTCTTCGATCCATTCGACCGTCGGAGCGTCTGTCGCCATGGACGGAGGTAACGCCGGCCCGGCGATAAGGGTTGTGTCCGCCCTGCGGGTACACAGTCGGCCTCTCCGGTGGACGGCACCACCCGGACGGGACACGGACCTGGTGTCCGTCGGTGCCGGACCGACCCGGACGGGTGCCGGGGTCGGAGGGCGCTTCGGATCGGCGGCCGCCACACACGACGCCGTACTCGTGGTATCAGGGCCGCCGGAAAGTGTAGGTCAGGGTCTGCTCGCCAGCGTCGGACTCGACGGTCACCTCGTCGCGCTCGTGGTCGAACACGAGGCGGTCGGCGGGACCCTCGAACCCGTGGAGGGGCATCCCCGCGTCGACGCGGCCGTCCGGCAGGACGGTGAAGTGCGTCACGCCAGCGAAGTCACACGCCAGGGCCCCGTCGGACCCCTCCCGGAGGGCCTCGCCGGCGAACCGCTCTAGCTCTGCCCGGAGAGACCTGCGGTCCGACAGCGGGACGACCACGTGGCCGCCGTCGGTCGCTGGCGGCGTGCCGGAATCGCCTTCAGGTGCAGGCGAGCGCGTGTCGCGCAACTCGGGTACGCCCCCGGTGACGGCTCGCGTCCGCCGGGTCGTCAGTCTCATTGTTGTTCGTTCGTGCTGGACGCACTTGACCTGACCGCCGCTGGGATCTATGGCTGCACAACCCCGCGCCAACCGCTGTGGGATTCTGGCGGCACTCGCGTACCCGCAACCGACGGCGTCGAACACT
>CAZUVE010000057.1:0-15941 GCA_964623735.1 uncultured Halobacteriales archaeon
GTGACCATCTCCAGATCCTGGTATTCCACATAAACGTAGGTTCCAACACTGTGCCGAAATGAGTACCAGACGAGCTTTCTGCCGCGGGAGCTGATTCCAGCTTCCTCTATGAGATTTCGAAGTAACTGAGGTTCCAAAACTCTGGAAACCAACTGCGGCGATTCAGCGACTACAACATTCGGTGACGGGCGGATCAAATCCCTGATGAGCGCACTCTGACTATCGACGTGATTGTTCATAGGGATTAGCGGAGCAATCATAGTTTTGCAGCAGACATACTCCGGATTTGTCAGAAACAGCGTGAAAGATATAAAACACGAGTCTTGCACGACGTTCTGCTCAAATAATCAGAATCGGTCGATACAGAGGATTCACTCACCGCTCGCTTCGCTCGCGGTTCGTTCATCCTCTCCGTAGCAACTTCCGTGATGTATCGCTCGCGCTCTGGTGTGCCATTCGGCACACCGCCGCGCTCGCTTGTGATTTGGGGAAGTCAGAGGGGCGCGCCTGTGGCGCGGCCCGGACACATCGGATCCCTGGTTTCAGGAATTGCGAGCGACCGAAGGGAGCGAGCAATTCGCACACTCAGTGAACAGTTGGTTCAGCATCGGAGCAGTGAAAGAAAGTCCAGTGCTCTGCTGCATACTGTGTTGAATAGATTCTGAGCCACGGTTAGAGGGGTTCACAGAGCGATTCTATGTTCGAGGTGGCAAACATGAGACTGATCTCACGGAACTCTCGGTACCCGTCGGCTGTTCGTGAGTTGAGAGACAGCGCGGTGCCTGACCCTGGCGCACGAACGTGGCTCTCACCGCGCCGGTGATACCTGCGCGAGAACGGCCGACCACACGGCAGGTCGAAACTGCTCGCGGGCGTGCGTCGGGACAATCAGCAGTCTTTTTGGGTCCGAGACCCGGGACAGAGACGATGCCCTCCAAGCGCGAACTGGTGTTCGTACTACTCCTTCCGGTCGGTGTGGCAGCCGTCGTGTGGACCGGGGGACCGCCGCTCACGACAGCGGACCAGCCCGATCCCGAGTCGCTCGTCGCGGAGGCCGACGGATCGGTCCGCAACACGTCGATTGCCGGTGTCCGGACAGAGCGGCTGGAACAACCCGACGGGACATCGACGGTCACAGTCTCGGTGAGAGAAGAGCCACCCGACAAGTCACGCGTCACGACGCTCGAAACGAACGGCGTGAACGTCTCCGAGGATCAGAGGGTCATCAACGGCTCGACGCTGTGGACCTACGACGAGGAGGCCGAGGAAGTCGAGGTCACCCGGCTGGACGGCGGGTACTTCATCAGTGAGACGTACACCTTCTCGGACGACGAGCTGCGAGCGACGTACGAGTTCGAGTACGCGGGGACAGAAGTGGTGAACGGCCACGAGACGCACGTTGTCGAGATGACGCCCCCGGAGAATGCGACGGCCGAGCTCTCGCTGGACCTGCAGGTCGGGGACACGGAACGGCGTATTCCGCTGTATCGGGCCGGCGACACCTCCTGGGTGCTGGCCGGGGAAACCTGGTGGATCGACACGGAGACGACATACCCGGTCAAACAACAACTCGCGTGGGAGGACGACGACGGGACCACGGTCGCCCGGGCCACGCGCGTCTACGAGGACCTCGAAACGGGAGTCACCCACGGCAACGACACGTTCTCCTTCGACCCACCCGCCGACGCCGAGGTGGAGACGAGCAGTGGACGCGACTACGAACACTTCACAGACCGCGACGCAGCAGCGGCGGCCGTCCCGTTCGCCCTCCCCGAACCAGAGCCATCCGGATTCGAACTCAGGGCCGTCATCGTCGAGGATCGCGAGAACTCGACGTACACGAGCCTGAGCTACCACAACGGGACAACGTCACTCGTTGTCGGGGTCATCGATACCGACGACGACAGGGAGGCAAACAGCTCCGAGGTGAGCGTCCTCAGACGCGACGTGGGCAGGATGAACGGGACACTCTACCTCGTCGATAAGACTGTCTGGCTGGACTGGGAGTGTGGTGGACTCGACTACTACGTCACCGGGATACCGGACGCCGAGCGCCTGGTCAGCACCGCCGAGTCGATCGGCTGTGAGTGAGACGGACTGCTGTCGCCGTGTCCCGGTGGGACCGCAGACTGCGTGCAGTCATAGGGACGGTTGTAGTTCTGTACCGGCTCACCTGCCCGACGACGGGCGGTTGTCCCCGAAAACAGCTACAACCGTCCCTATCAGTCGTACCGGGGTAGCTGCTCGTCCGCGCCGACGAGCAGACTGCCGTCCGCGACGGTGACACCGGCCATCGAGCGGAGGGCGAGTCTGGTCGCCCACTCCACCGAGCCGTCGCTGCGCGCGAGTGCTTCGAGTTCGCCCGTGGCATCCTGGACGTACACCGACCCGGAGGCTGGAACCGGAGAACGCGGTTCGCCGGACAGCGGCCTCCGCCACCGTTCGGTGCCCGTCTCGACTGCGAGCGCGACAATCGACTCCCCTCCCGGGCCGGCGGTGTAGAGGGTCGTGCCGTCGAGAACGGAGCCGTCGTGTGGGTGGGCCAGAGCGGAGGTCTCCGGGGCTCGCCAGCGGAGCGACCCGTCAGGGTTGTAGCAGGCCGCACCCTCGATTGTCCCAACGAACGTCCGCAGAGAGGTCCTGCCGACGACGGCAAAACAGCGGCTCCCCGTGTCTCGGTCGCTGTACTGCCATCTCTACGGCCTGTCTGCTCGAGTTAGGTGAACAAAGAGTATCCGATTCCGGGTTTCACCACAGAAATAAGAACCAATATGGGAATTTCTACGAAGCGTATTCAACGATTGCGGGAATCGCTGGTTTTAATTGAACTTCCCGTGTATGAAGAGTATGGCAACCGCGTCGAACGAAACCCGGTACTGCAGTCACTGTGATTCGGTTCGGAAGGTCCACGTAGACAAACCCTGGCTCCCGACGGTGTGTCGGTACTGCGGGCGCAACCTGTAGCGGGACCGAAACACACCGAGCCGAGGCAGCAGACAGTCCCTGTCCACGCCGAACATATTCCAGTGTGTAGAGACAGACGACCTTCGGCGGGACTGTTCCCCGGGGCCGATTCGATCGAGAGCTGTAGAGAGGCCATCCAAGCGGCTGCGGTACGGGTCGCTGTACCCGTGTGCCGGAAAACCGCGGTCGGGCGGTCGATTCAAGCACTGACGGACGGCCGTCCAAGTGTTGCAGATCGACCGTTCGGCAGTGGTGTGTGCCGGTCGGACGGGCGCCCGGAACACGTATCTGACGCGGTTGGTCAACCGTAGTCATGGGCAGTGAGAAGGAGAAGATGCTGAACGGGGAGCTGTACACCCCCGATAGTCCCGAACTCGTGGCCGAGCGGGACCGTGCCCGGGAGCTCCTGAGACAGTACAACCGGACGACACCGGACGACCGGCAGAGACGCCGTGACCTCCTGGAAGAACTGCTGGGCTCACTCGGTGACGACTGTCAGGTAGGGACCCCGTTTCGCTGTGACTACGGGTACAACATCCACGTGGGTGAGAGCTTCTACGCGAACTTCGACTGCGTGATCCTGGACGTCTGCCGGGTGGACATCGGACGGGGCTGTCTGCTCGGTCCGGGGGCACACATCTACACCGCGACTCACCCGGTCGAGGCGGACGAGCGCGCCGAGGGTCGGGAGTGCGGCGAGCCCGTCACGGTCGGTGACACCGTATGGATCGGCGGCCGGGCAGTCCTCAATCCCGGCGTAGCAGTCGGTGACAACGCTGTTATCGCGTCGGGAGCGGTCGTGACAGACGACGTTCCCGGCGATGTTGTCGTCCAGGGCAATCCCGCCTCAGTGGTGAAAGAACTCGAAACAGGCGGCTGACGGTGGTGGGTACGACTCCGTTCGGCGCGGCCCCGGGACTTGAGTAGCTCCGTGGGTAAAGACGCGGTTCGTGTCGTCGCGAGGGGTTAGCTACCTGCGACCACCACTCCGAGACGGCAGCCGGCTCACCTGATCGTCCGGTCGGTGACCCGCCGGAGCCGGTCTGCGACGTCGGGATCGAGCCCCTCGTGGGTCACCCGCCAGCGCCAGTTCCCGCTGGCAGTCCCAGGGACATTGAACCGCGCGTCGCTGCCGAGGCCGAGCAGGTCCTGCACCGTGGTCAGCGTGGCGACCGCGTTGGAGTTGTACACTGCCTCGATGAACTCCCAGTGGATCTCGGTTCCCTCCGTGCCGAGATTGTGGTGGAGACACTCCCGCTGGCGGTCGGAGAGGCCCCGGTAGTAGCCGACCACCGTGTCGGTGTCGTGTGTCGAGGTGTAGCCGATTGACTGCTCGGGGAACTGCGTCGGCTGGTACAGGTGCCCCTCCTGGCACCAGTCGGCGTACTGTGGGACCCGCATGCCGGGAAAGCTGAATCGGTCGCGCAGCGCCGCGACACTCTCGTCGAGAAAGCCCAGGTCCTCGATGAAGAAGGGCAGGTCGCCCAGGTGCTCGCGGACGGCCTCGAAAAAGTGCGGGCCGGGCCCCTCGCGCCACTCCCCGGCGGCCGGCGTGTCGACCTCGGCTGGGATGGCCCAGAACTCGTCGAACCCCTTGAAGTGATCGATGCGGGCGATGTCGACGAGGTCGAACAGCCGCTCGAACCGGTCGAGCCACCAGCCGTAGCCGTCGGCCCGCAGTGTCTCCCAGTCGTAGACGGGATTGCCCCACCGCTGACCGTCGTCGCCGGCGTTCGGCGGCACGCCCGCCACAGCCGTCGGCCGGTAGGATCCGTCGAGTTCGAACACTTCCGGAGTGGCCCAGACGTCCGCGGAGTCGAGCGCGACGTAGATCGGGAGGTCGCCCACGAGATCCACGCCCCGCTCGTGGGCGTAGGACGCCAGGTCCCGCCACTGCTCGTCGAACACCCACTGGACGAACCCCCGGTAGTGGACCTCCCCGGCTAGTTCCTCGCGGTAGCGCTCGACTGCGTCGGGCTCGCGGGTCCTGATCGGCTCTGGCCACTCGGTCCACGCGCCGTCGAACTCCGCTTGCAGCGCCATGAACAGGGCGTAATCGCCGAGCCACGCCGACTCGCGGTCGTGAAACGCCTCGAACCGCTCCCGCTCGTGAGCCGGCGCGTCCGCCTCGAAGCGCTCGTGGGCACGCGCCAGCCGGTCGTGTTTGAACTCGCGGACGCGATCGTACCGGACCTCGTGCGGGGAGATTTCGGCGGGGGGCTCGATTTCGTCCTCCTCGAGGTACCCCCGATCGACCAGATCCAGGAGGTCGACCAGCAGGGGGTTGCCGGCGAACGCAGAGGGGGACTGGTACGGGGAGTCCCCGTAGACGCCCGAGGTCGGTCCCAGCGGGCAGAACTGCCACAGCGACTGGTCGGCGCGGTCAAGAAAGTCGACGAACGCCCTGGCTCCGGTCCCGAGGTCGCCGACGCCATGGGGGCCGGGGAGCGACGTCAGGTGGAGGAAGACGCCACCCTGTCGATCGAAACGCATACCCGCACTTCTCGGGACAGGTATTTTAACGTGCGGTCACAGCCGCGGCGCGAAACAGGGGGCCACGGGAGGAATCTATATCTGTGGGGGACGACTGGTCTCAGAGAACCAGATGCCACCGACAGTGCTGTTACTGGGCTGGGGATTCCCGCCGAGCATCACGGGTGGACTCGACGTCGTCGTCGGCAAGCTGTTCGAGCAGTTCGAGACGCGCGAGGACATCGACCTGCAGCTGGTGTTGCCGGCCGAGTACGCTCCCGAGGACCGGGCGGGTATCCACGGCGTCCAGACGGGAGAGGGCGACATCATCACGCGGATCGGACGCCTCGCCGGGGAGTTCGCGGAGCTGGCGACCGACGCCGACATCATCCACACGAACGACTGGTTCGGCTACAACCCCGGCTTGCGGGCCCGGGCCGAGACCGACGCTGTCTGGATCAGCTCGTTTCACTCGCTGTCGGCCGACCGCAACATCAATCCGCCCGACCGCGAGGTTCGGACCGAACAGCGGATCGCCAACCGCGCGGACCACCTCGTCGCGGTCAGCGAGTTCACGCGCCAGCGTATCCGGCGCGAGTACGACGCCGACTCGACGGTCATCTACAACGGCTTCTCGTCGGTCGAGCCGACCGGCACGGACCTGAAGGTCCAACTGGACATCGACGGGAAGATGCTCTTTTTCGTGGGCCGACACACCCACCAGAAGGGACTCTCGTACCTGCTGTACGCGCTCTCGAAACTCCGACGCGACGACCTGACGCTCGTCCTCGGCGGGTCGGGACACCTCACCGACCAGCTCAAGCGGTTCGTCGAACTGCTCGGCATCGACGACAGCGTGCGGTTTGTCGGCTTCATCTCCCAAGAGGACCTCGGTGACTACTACGCGAGTGCCGACCTGTTCGTCTCGCCATCGCTGGCCGAGCCGTTCGGGCTCACAATCGTCGAGGCACTCTCGGTCGGGACCCGCGTTGTCGCCTGCCGGAGCGGGGTCGCCGAGCTGCTCCCCGATGACTGTGTCATCGAGGTGACGCCCGACTCCGACGCTATTGTCGACGGCGTCGAGCGCGCCCTCTCGCTCGACACCCCCCTCGAGTACGAGGAGCGCACCTGGACCGAGGTGGCCGACGAACACGCCGCGTTCTACCGCGAGGTGCTCGAGACGTCGCCGGGGTAGTCGACTGCTGTCGCGGCCGCGCTCACCGGAGAAAGCGCACGTCCGTGACCGGTTCGGGGTGGGCGACGATGTAGCCGGTTGCGGTCGGCTGCATCCCGGTCACCGAGGTCGCGTCGGGGTGTGTCCGGTAGGGACTCTCCTCGGCACCGCTTCTGGGTCGGTACGGACTGTCGTAGGCGGTCTGGCGGTTCTCCGGCGACCGCTCGAAGTCCTCGGGCGGGAGGTAGACTTTCTCGCCGGACCGGGACCGGACTACCACCGCCGTGTCGCGGTCCCCCGAGACGACGATCTCCGTCCGGCCGTCGGTGATCTCCATGTCGAACTCGACCCTGTCGTCCGTCCCGTTCCCGGGCTGGTCGTCCCGTCTCGGGTTTCCTGTCGGTCGGTTGTCGTCCATGCCGGGTCAGAGGCGGGTGGCACACTTATACTGTCGGCTGTCCCTTCGTGAAGATACTCGATTCCTGGGGGTGGGACCGACGGTATCACAGTGATTGCCGCGAGCCAGTCCCGGATCGACCGCAGGACGCGACGCAATCAACCGGCACTTCGGGACAGCAATCACTATCAGGAGTCGGGGGACGGCTTCTCGATGACGACGGCGTCTCTGACGTCGAGACGCTCCAGTGCGACGTCCTCGCCGAGAATCGAGTCGTCGAGGTCGCACCCGCGGATGTCGGCGCCGGGGAACACGAGGGTTCGGTCGAGCGTGGAGTCGGTCACCGTCGCGTCCGCCATCACGTGGACGGTCTCGCCGATTTCGGAGTTCTCGACGGTCGCGTCGGGAGAGATCAGCGATCCGCCGTCGAGGGCCCACTCGACGGCCTCCAAGTACGACGGCGGGGTGCCGATGTCGAACCACGTCCCGTCGAAGGTAAACGCGTAGACGTCCTCTCGCGACTGGAGCCACTCGATGTACCACCCCGGCTCGTCGGGGTTGTTCTCGCCGGCCAGGTACTCCCCGAAGCGGACCGAGTCACCGGGGAACAGGTAGCAGGCAATCGAGGCGAGTGTGCTCTTTGGATCGTCGGGTTTCTCCTGGAAGTCGACAACCTGCTCGCCGTCGAGATCGACCAGCCCGTAGGACGTTGCCTTCTGGTACGAGCCCACGTCGTAGGCCGCGAGTACCGCTGTCTTCTGGCGCTCGTAGTAGTCGATGAACTCCGGGATGTCGAATCCGATGAGGTTGTCACCGCCGATGACAAAGAGGTCGTCGTCGATGTCCTCGCGCTCGACGAGCTGTGCGAGCGCGCCCACGACGCCGAACTTCTCGTCCTCGGCTGTGGCCTCCTCGACGGACAGCTGGGCCTTCTCGTAGCCCATCTCTGCGGTGTGGGCCTCGAGGTCCTCGGCGAAGGCCTCGTTCGTGCTCACGTACACCGTCCCGACGCGGTCGTCGTCTTCGAGCGACGACAGAATCCTGTCGATGACGGTTGTCTCCCCGACCGGCAGGAGCATCTTCGGGCGGTGCTTGGTGATCGGCCACAGCCGGGTGGCGTAGCCGCCCGCCAGCACTATCGCGTCCACGTCTCTCCCCGTCGATCTGTCCCGAGCGTGTCGGTGTCTCGTGTCGTGTCTCTCTCCGTATTTCCGATCAACCAACAACGTATCATCAGCTCGAACCTCTCCGTACCAGGGCCGACAGCGGTATTAAAACTTGGGAGTTCCATCGGTGACACCGTTCGGACACCCACTGATAGGGTCTTGCGGAACTATTTTTGACCACCGTTGCACTGTCGCTGCTTGGCGTGCCAAAACAGAACATCTGTGACGGCGTGGCGGTAACGAATACCGGGCGAAAGTCTCCGCGGACCGCGCTGTGCTGTTCGTTGTCGGCACTGGGAGGCGAAACCGCACGGCCAGCGGTTGCAGTCCCCGTCTAGACAGCAAGGCTCAGAGGCGGAGCCGGCGGACAGTCGTCCCGTGAGCTTCCAGGTCGACGCCGCTGGCTGCGGCGACAGTGACGAGGTTTTCCCCGCGCTCGACGTCGACGATCTCCTCGAAGGCGCCGTCGGTCACGTCGGCGACGACGCTGTCGACGGGCGTCTTGACTGCAACGCGGTCGCCCGTGGTCTCGCCGGAGACGATGAGCTGGTTACCCCGGAACTGGGTGTCGACCTGCAGCGCCGGGCTCCGGTGTGGCTCGTGGAGGCGTGCCTCGCGGTACCGCTCGTGGACGAACGCCGGTGTCTCGACGGGGCGGCCGGCGCTGACGCCGTGAGCCAGGCGGACGTACTGTGCCATCGCCCAGGCCAGAGGCGTCGCCGACCCGGTGCCCTCCGCGAACGACCAGCCGTAGTCGGTGCTGTGCTTGCGGTCCCAGACCTGTTCCGGGAGCATCCGTCCGGAGTTGGCGAACTCCGCCATCGCCCGCAGACAGTCTGCTGGGGGGAGGTCGGGCTCCGCGAGGTGGAGTTCGTACTCGCTGCGCTCGCCAGTCAGCAGCGGCCAGAGCCGTCCCTTGCCTTCGTGAGCAACTGACCAGGGCGCGCCCTGGTCGCCCCGCCTGCGCTCGCCGTAGCCGTCGCCGTTGTACCGGTAGAAGGCGGCCGCCGAGCCGGCCTCGACGCGGATAGTGTCGTCAACCTCCCCGACCGAGTTGCGCACCACGTCCGTGTTCGCGGGCTTGACGCCCAGCCGGACGAGGTCGAGAAAGCCGGCGTCGATGATGTCCCGCTCGTCGAGGGTCGGCCCGCCGTTGGCCAGCGTCCGGTGGTGGCCGGCGTCAGGGTCGCCGTCCCGCGTGATCCGCAGGTAGTAGGGCGTTTCGGCGTGCCGGTCAGTGCCCGTCTCGGTGGCGGTCCAGGCCTCGACGTTGTTTGCCCAGTGGTCGGCCAGCGCGAGCCAGACCAGTGCGTCGGCCTCGTGGCCGGCGTCGATGGCGAGCTTGCCCGCACACGCCAGCCCGGCGATCTCGGCCGCAATCGAGGAAGGCGAGTACCCCGACTCCTCCTCCCAGCGTTCCTGTGCGGTCTCGGGACCGTGCCGGGCGACGTAGTCCGCCGACCGCCGGACGTGCTCGTAGTCGTAGCCAGCCTCGTCGAACCCGATTCCCGCCTCGGCGAGGTGGTAGGCCATCACCTGTGGGAACGAGATGTTGTCCATCTGCTCGCCGCCCCAGCGGGTGACGCCGTTGACGTAGGTGTTCTGCGGAATGAACCCCGACTCGTCCTGCTGGTACTCGTAGATGTACTCCAGCTGGCTGGTCGCAATCTCCAGCGAGCCGACCGTCTCGAAGGCGGTGAACACCTGGTAGAGGTCCCGCGACCAGACGAAGTTGTAGCCGTAGCCCTTGGGTTCGGAGGCGTCGACAGCAACGCCCCACGGGACCGACGGCGAGGCGATGGAGGCCCCTGCGTACGTCTTATCCTCGACAGCCAGCAGGGTCATGAGCGCGGTCCGGTACTGTGCGGCCAGGTCGTCGTCGCCGGCAACCGCCTCGGGGAGGGGCTTGTCCGCGAGGAACTCCTGCCAGGTCTCGGCGTAGGCGGAGCTGACGGTCTCGAAGGCACGGTTGAGCGCGCCGTCGGCCTCGCCGAGGGCGGCCGCGGTGTCGGCACGGCGCGCGAAGCCCAGCGCGAGCCGCTCCCCGAACCGCGTGCCGGTGCCGAGCCGGCCGACGAGAATGACGTTCTCGTCGTCGACCGAGGCGACCGGCTCGGGCAGGTCCCCGTCGGTGAACAGCGCGTCGAGGCGGTCGCTGCCGGCGGCGCCGACTGTCGCCCAGTCGAAGCGCCCGGCCGCGTCCAGCGCCAGGGCAACCGAGTAGGCGTCGCCGTGCTCGTCGACCAGATAGTCGTTGTCGGTCGCAGCGGTGTACGCCCGGGGGTCGCGGGCGGCGAGGTGGTGGTCCCCGGCCTCGCCGTATCTGATCCCGCGGTCGGTGCGGGTGGTGCTGGTCAGCGCGACGTCGCCGACCGCGAAGACGTCGTAGGCGTTTGTGTCCCTCGTCTCGAAGGCGACGTCGGCGACGATGGCGTCGTGCTCTGGGTCGACGGCGTACTCGACGGTCAGTTGCCACCCGTGGCCCTGGCCGTCGCCGGTTTCGGTGAAAACGTGCCGGAACGACAGCGACTCGTCGCCGAGAGGCTCGACCCGGCGCTCGACGGTGTCCTCCTCGCGGCGGTCCTCCCGGTGTGTCCGGGCCGTGTATCCCGTTTCGTCGTAACACCGGACCAGGAAGTCGACCGCGCGGACGTTCAGCAGGTCCACCTGCGGGAACCTGGCCTCGGTGAGCGCCCCCTCGGTGAGCGTGAACCACACCCGCGAGGGGTCGGGCTCGCCGTGGTCGGCGACGGTCCCGACGCCGTGCTTCTCGCCGGTGGTCCAGGTGGGTCGATCGCTCGGGCCTTTGGTCACTGCGGCCGTCGTCGGCAGGGCGTTCAGCCCCTCCAGCAACGCGGTGGCGTGGAGACGGAGGGCGTGGGACCACCCCAGCGGCGCGGCGCTGTCCAGGTCGCCGTCGTTGAACGCCTGTTCGGCGAGGTAGCCCGCGTCGGTCGTCAGTGGCCCGTCGGGGTCGAGCAGTTCGTAGAGGTCGCTGGCCCGGCCGAGGTAGGCGTTGCCGTTCCGACCGCGCTCGTTCAGCATGACGCCCACCCGGGCGGCCGCTAGCGCACCCATCGCGGTCGTCACGCTCCAGACTTTTTCCGTGTCCTGGCCCGCGGTCCGCCAGCGGTCGTCCTCGTAGCGGACCAGGCCCGCGACCCGGCTCGCGCTGGGGTTCCGGAACAGAATGTCCATTGTCGTCCCCACGTGGTCGGCCAGCCGGTCGACCTGCTCGGCGGCCAGGGTGACCTCCTCGACGGCGCCGTACTCCTGGAGCGCGCGCGCCAGCACCAGCCCCCCACCGTCGAGCCGGTGGTCCCGCGACTCGTCTGTCAGCCGCATCACGTACGCCCCCAGGTCCGGGTCCCACAGCTGGTCGAGCCCGGAGAGGATCCGCCTGGCGCCCGCGAGGCTCTCCTCGCGCAGGGACTCGCTCACCCCTGCGCGCGCGACAGCCGCGAACGCCTCGAGGAACGTCGCGGCGGTGTGCAGGAACTGACCGGCGGTGTCCTCCCAGAGGTTCTGGGTGGGTCCGGGGAGGTCGTTGTCGGCGATGTCACCGACGAGCGCCCCGACGGCGTCCTCGATGGTCTGCTGGACGGCCCGCCGCAGGTCCCGGTCCAGTTCGTCGCGGCGCTCGCGCAACAGCGCCGCCAGAAAGCTCGTGACCGTCGCTGTCTGGTCGGCCTGGTACTCCGTGGAGTCCTCGGCGCCCTCGACGTTCGCGTTGGCCCAGCCCGGCGCGAGACTGCCGTCGTCCGCCCAGACGCGGTGGGGCCAGGTGCCATCCCCGAGCTGGCTCTCACAGAAGAAGCGCGCGCTCTCTGTCAGCGCGTCCACTGCGTCCAGACCCAGCCGGTCACTGGCCGCCAGCAGGTGCCGCGAGATGGCGGCGTCGTCCCGGAACCAGACGTAGCCGTACCCTCCAGAGTGGGCGTAGAAGGGGTCGAACTCCGGTGCCGCGATCCGGCCACCGGAGGGGGCCGACAGCAGGTCCAGCACCCGCAGGTCCGTCCAGATACTCTCGGCCCGGAGCCGCGACTCGGGGACGTCGAAGGCTGTTCGCTCGCGGGCGCCAGCCCGCAGGTCGTCGGTGCTGGTGTGCACGCGCACATAGCTCCGGAGGTCGGCAAGCGCCGTCCCGCGGTCGATGTCGCTGTGGTCCGAGAGCTGACTCACCAGCGTCGTGCTGTTCGAGCGGCCGGTCCCTTCAAGCGGTGCCGTCACGACGAAATCGCCCTTGAGCCGTTTCTGGTCGTTGCGCTCGGCTGGCTCCCGGCGCGGGAACGACACCGGTTCGTCGTCGAGAAGCTCGGCGAAGCGCTCCCGGCGCTGGCCGTTGACCCCGTCTAGCCCTGTCGACGCCGCGAGGTAGTCGTGCTCGTCGCGGTGGTACACTTCCAGCACCTGCGAGCCGTCGGGCCCGTCGTCCTCGTGGATGAGCGCGCCGACGCCCGAGTCCTTCCCCTCTGGGGCGAACGTGGCGAAGATGACGAGCTTCGCGTCTCGGGGGACCGCCCCGCGCAGCTCGACGTGTGTGAGGTGTGCCCGCCCGAGTGTCAGGTCGTACTGGTGGATAGTGAAAGAGCCGGCGTCGTACTCCGTCTCGACGAGGCGGGTGTCACGGTAGTAGTGTTGCCTGATCGTCTCCAGGTGGCTGAACCACATCGTCTCGTCCCCGGCGAGGATACCCAGCCGGGAGCGGTCGATTCCGTAGAGTCCAGAGAGGGAGTCCGAGTAGTCTCGCAGCGACCCGTTTGTCCCGACGTAGACCAGCCGGTCGCCGTAGCCGGAGAACGACCCAGTGAGGGTCTTGCTCTCCTCGGGGAAACGCTCGTCGCGTGCCCACTTGTATTCGTTGAGCGCCGTCGTCAGCCGCATGCCTCCCACAAACGGACTTGTCTATATAATACCGACGTTATCCGGCACTGGTTGCGATTCCTGCGGGCTCCTGCGCTTAGCTGATACTGTCGGCTATAACTTCGTGAAGATATTCGCCACCCCGGGTGCCGAAATTGCTCACGCGCTTATAGCCGACAGTATGAGCAACCGAGCCCGGCGGCACCGGCGCGAGACACCCGGTCACGGTCCACTCGACAACACCGTGGACCGAACCGGTGCTCGATGGCGTTTCGTACTGATTGCTGCAAGCCAGTGCCGGATCGACCGCAGGACGCGACGCAGTCGAAACGGTGACCCGGTACAGCAATCACTACCAGTCGTTCCGTGACACGCTGTCGTCACTCATCCGCCGTCGAGGGTTGCGGCGTTCTGGTCGATGGCCACTCGGGCGCCAATCCACGCCAGCGCAGCGACGAGTACCGTCGGCGTCAGCATCGCCGTGGTGTACGCCCACGTGTCCAGGAACACGTGTCCGAGGAAGACGTCCATCCACGGCTGGTGGTGGTACACGTCGCCACCCCAGACCAGCGGAATCGCCCACAGGATGTCCGGAATGACCATGTAGATGTACCCGCCCAGCGCCCAGAGTGAGACGCGGCGTGGCAGCTGTGACTGGTACAGAGAGACGCCGGCTCCAGCTACGACGCCGACCGAGCTGCCGTAGACGAGATGCCAGATGAAATGCTCCAGGGCCGCCTCCAAGAGGTACGGCCCGGCACTGACGAGAAGGACGCCTGCCCAGAGAAACCCCTCCCACCACGTCACCCGAGGAGCCCTGACCACAGTCTGTCTCACCGGTGTCACCTAACCCCTCGAGACACTTGACTCGATTCCCCCGAACGTGACCGTGCTGTGAGTGAGACGCTATCAGGCATGACAGACCAAGGCTCCCCCTCTGACAGCGGGACCGGCCGGGGAAGCGGTGACCGCAAGGACCAAGCCCACATCGCCTGGAGTGAGCCCATGCACCACCCTGGACCACCGCGGTTCGTCGGCGCGGGCGAGGCGGTCGAGCTCGCGCCGCGGAACCCCGACCCGTCGGCGACCTACCAGTGGCAGCTCGTCCAGACGCCGGCCAACTCGGCCGCGAGCCTCGGGGACGCCCCGGTCGAACACCTCGTGACGGACCTCCCGGGGACGTACGTCGCGCGCCTCTCGGCTCCGGACGGCGACCACGACCTCACGGTCCGGGCGGCCCCACAGGACGCCTCGACCGAGGGTCGACTCCGCTCGGGGGCCTCGGGCACCGGACCCGAACAGGCCGCCGGGAGGGTGCCCGTCCGCGACGGGTACCCGGGGACCGGGACGACCCCCGCCGGTGACGGCGGTCGACCTCGCCTCGGGCTGGACCCACACGTCGAGGGCGAGGAGGCCGTCGTCACCGCGAGACCACGCCCCCACCCCGACGCGACCGTGGCGGCCGGGAGTCTCGACGTCGAGTTCCTCGTCGACGACCGCGACGAGGTCGACCCCGAGGCAGTGACCATCGAGGGACACGACCTGCGCGTCCCTCTCGAGGTACTGTCCGACCGGACCCGAGTCCACGCGGTGGCGCTGGGTGCAGACGGCTACAGCGTGCCCGACGCCGTTGCGTTCACCCGCACCGGCGACGGTGGTATCGAGGCCGAGTGCCTCTACGAGCCGCCGTCCTGGGCCGAGGAGTCGATTATCTACGAGATCTACGTCCGGACGTTCGGCGGCGAGGAGGGTGCCGTCTTCGACGCTATCGTCGACCGGCTGGACTACATCGAGTCGCTGGGCGTGGACGTTCTCTGGCTGACGCCAGTTCTGGAGAACGACCACGCCCCCCACGGCTACAACATCACCGACTTTTTTTCCATCGCCTCGGATCTGGGGACCCGCGAGGACTACGAGCGGTTCGCCGCGGCCGCCCACGACCGCGGACTGAAAGTGCTGTTCGATCTGGTGTGTAACCACTCGGCGCGGACCCACCCCCACCTCCAGGCTGCCGTCGCGGACCCGGACAGCGAGTACCGCGAGTGGTACGAGTGGCGCACCGAGACACAGCCCGAGACGTACTTCGACTGGGAGCACATCGCCAACTTCAGTTTCGACCACCTGCCGGTGCGGCGACACCTTCTGGACGCCGTCGCGGAGTGGGCGCCGCTGGTCGACGGGTTCCGGTGTGACATGGCCTGGGCGGTGCCCAACAGCTTCTGGCGGGAGATCCACGACTACTGTCGCGCCCGAGACACCGAGTTCCTCCTGCTGGACGAGACCATCCCCTACATTCCGGACTTCCAGGCAGGACTGTTCGAGATGCACTTCGACTCGACGACCTACCACGCACTCCACCGTGTCGGGGAGGGCGAGGACCCCGAGGTCATCGTCGACGCCATCGAGAACAGAGCGCGGGCGGGCTTTCCCGACCACGCGGGCTTTATGCTCTACGCGGAGAACCACGACGAGACGCGGTACACCCTCGCCCACGGCCGTCCCGCCGCCCGGGCCGCCGCGGGGGCACTGTTCACGCTTCCGGGTGCGCCGCTGGTCTACGCCGGCCAGGAGTTCGGCCAGCGTGGCCGCCGCGACGACCTCGCCTGGGAGCACGCCCACGAAGACCTCCGCGAGCACTTCGGGTCGCTGGCCCACATCCGCAGTGACCATCCGGCGCTGTCGGCCGATGTCGACCTCTCGCGAATTGACTACAGCGTGCGCACGGGCGACGCCAGTCGGGTGGTCGCCTACGCCCGGCAGACGGCGTCGGCAGGGGTCGTGGTGGTGCTCAACTTTGGCGCCGAGTCGGCGACAGTCGCGGTTCCGGCGGCCGCCGAGCGGACCGATCTCGTCTCCGGCGAGTCGGTCGCTGCCGACGAACCCGCAGCCGTCGCTGTCGACAGTG
>CAZUVE010000058.1:0-15867 GCA_964623735.1 uncultured Halobacteriales archaeon
GTTCGTCAGCTACGGCGTTAGAACTTGTGGGTGAGAGACAGCGGTAAACGGGCGGGCTTTCGTCTTGAACCGCTGTAACCTACCCCACCCGACTTCGCTCGGCCTGATACTGTCGGCTGTACCGACGCGAAGACATTCGGTACCCCGGGTTCCGACACTGCTCACGTTCTCTGTTCGCGTTCACCGTCCCGCGGTGCAGGACCGGGCGGGATGGACCAGTCAGAAACTGCTGTCGGGGTGTTCCCACTCCTCGTAGTACTCGCGCTGGCTCTCGGTGAGGTCCTCTGTCGAGAGTCCGAGCGTCGCCAGTTTCCGCTCGGCCACCGCGCGGTCGAGCCGGTCGGGAATCCCGTACAGCCCCGGTTCCAGGCCGGGGTCGTCGACGAGCACGTCGTAGGCCGCAACGAACATCATGGCGAAAGTGGTGTCCATGACCTCCGCGGGGTGGCCCTGGCTGTAGGGGCCGGTGAGGTTCACGAGCCGCCCCTCCGCGAGCAGGTTCAGCCGGCGGCCGTCGGCCATGTGGTAGCGGGTGACCCCCTCCTTGGGGTGTGTGACCTCCTCGGCCAGTCCCCCGAGGGCCTCGGTGTCGATCTCGACGTCGAAGTGGCCGGAGTTCGCGAGAACGGCACCGTCGGGCATGCGCTCGAAGTGTTCGGCGCGCATCACCTCCCGGTTCCCGGTCGCGGAGATGAACACGTCGCCAGCCTCGGCGGCCTCGGTCATGTCCATCACGCGGTGGCCGTCGGTGTGGGCTTCGAGAGCCTTGCGCGGGTCGGCCTCGGTGACGATTGTCTTCGCGCCCATACCGCGGGCCTTGCGGGCGATCCCCCGGCCGCAGTAGCCGTAGCCACAGACGACGACGTCCTGGCCCGAGAGGATGGTGTTGGTCGTGATTGCGACGTTGGTCAGCGTCGACTCGCCGGTACCGTGGACGTTGTCGAAGAAGTGCTTCATCGGCGTATCGTTGACGCCGTACACCGGGAATCTTAGGACGCCCTCCCGCTCCATCGCCTCGAGGCGCGTGATGCCGGCGGTCGTCTGCTCGCCGCCGCCGATCACGCCGGCGGCCACGTCGGGGTGGTCTGCGTGGACCTTCGCGATGAGTTCGCAGCCGTCGTCGAGGACGAAGTCGGGCCGTTCCTCGAGGAGGGTGTGCTGGGCCTCGTCGAACTCCTCGTCGGTCATCCCCTCCCGGGCGAAGGCGGTGATCCCCTCCCGGGCGTCCAGTGCTGCGACGACGTCGCCGTGGGTGCTCTTGGGTTCGCTGGGTGCGAACAGTACGTCGGCGCCGGCCGCGTGGAGCGTCTCGATGGCCACGCCCGAGTTCGCCTCCAGGTGCGAGGCAAAGGCGACGGTGTACCCCTCCAGCGGCCGCGTCTCCCCGTACTCTTCCCGGAACGATTCGAGGACGGGCATGTAGTCGCGCGCCCAGGCGAGCGGGTCGTCGGCGTCGGTCGGAACCGGGGCCATGCCCCCGGGTACCTCCGAACCGGTTTAAGCGCTGTGAAAGCGGAAAGAGAGCACCGAACGCGGGACACGAGTATCAAGATTAATACACGCATGGGTCAAATTTCGAACAACGACATTCAGGGGGCCTCCATGACAGCGGACGCGTCGGCGTCGAACGTCGTGCTCGTCACGGTCGATTCGCTGCGGTCGGACATCGTCAGTCACAACGCCGACGACAGGCGCACTCCGGAGATCGGCAGCCTCGCCGAGTCGGGAACCGTCTTCGAGAACGCCTTCGCCCACGGCAACTGGACACCCTTCTCGTTCCCGGGCATCCTCGCCTCGCAGCCGGTCTTCGCCGAGTCGGACGACATCGGCCTGCCGGGTTCCCCGGTCCTGGCGGAGGTGCTCCGGGACGCGGGACTCCGGACGGGCGGATTCAACGCCAGTAACGGGTTTCTCACCGCCTACTGGGGCTACGACAGGGGGTTCGACGCCTTCGAGGCCTTCATCGGCGGCGAGGATCCGAGCAGGTACGAGCGGTACCTGGCGGCACACCCGACGGTCCACGCGTGGCTCCAGGTCGCGGGCTCGCCGTTCCGGCGGCTCGCCCACCGGTTTCGCCACGGTTCGGGCTCGCAGCCGTTCACCGACACGTCGCGGCTACTCGACATCGAGAACGGGGCCGTCGAGTTCATGCAGAACGCGGGGGAGGGCTTCTTCCTCTGGATCCACTACATGGACGCCCACACTCCGTACGTCCCGGCGCCACAGCACCTCCGGGAGGTCTCGGACGGCCAGTTCGAGACCCACCGGCTGGTCAGGGCACACCTCAGGACCGGGCTCGGGCTGAGTGTCGGCGAGCAGACGCTGGGTGACCTCCAGGCGCTGTACAGCGGTGCGATCAGACAGGTCGACGCGAGCGTCGGCCGCCTCCGGGAGACCCTCGAGGAGGCTGGCGTCGCCGACGAGACGGCGTTCGTCGTCGCCGGCGACCACGGCGAGGAGTTCATGGAACACGGCAACCTCGCACACTACCCGAAACTCTACGACAGCCTGATTCACGTCCCCCTGATCGTCGACGTTCCCGGACTGGAGGGGCGACGCGTCGAGGAGGCCGTCGGGCTCGACGCCGTCCCCCCGACAGTCACCGACATCCTCGGTGTCGACCCGCCGGAGGCCTGGGCGGGCAGGAGCCTCCTCCCGGCGGCCGCCGGCGGTCCGGTCCCGGACCGGAAACCCGTCGTCTCGGTGACCGTCAGGGGCGACAGCGTCACACAGCAGCCGATCCCGCGCCGTCTCGACGACGGCGACCTCTACGCCAGCGCCCGCACGAGCGAGTGGACGTACATCGAGAACACCGCCACCGGGGAACACGAACTGTACCGCCGCGGGCGCGATCCCGACCACCAGCACGACCTCCGGGAGACGGGCGAGGCCCCGGCCGAGGTGGTCGGCCGCCTCGCTGCGGCTGTCGAGGAGCACGTCGCCCTGCTCGGCGGCGAAGAGGGACCCGGAGAACCGGTCGACGACGCCGTCGCCACGCGGCTGGACGCGCTCGGCTACCGATGAGCATGTCCCGGCTCCGGGAGATCAGTCGACACCCGTCAGCAGTCCGCCTCCGCCGGTTCTTCGTGGTCGGCTGTGGCGCCGCGGGCGTCCAGACGGTGCTGCTGTGGCTTCTGGTCGACTACCTCGGAATCTGGTACATCGCCGCGGCGGTGGTCGCCATCGAGATCACCATCGTCCTCCAGTACGTCGTCAACAACTCCTGGACGTTCCGGCCCTCGCGTCACTCGGCGATACAGTCGTACGTTCGCGGGCTGGTGAAGACCAACATCGTCCGCGGGACCGCCATCCCGATCCAGACGGGGCTGCTGTACGCGTTCGCCGAGTGGGTCGGGCTGGTGTACCTCGTCGCCAACCTGGTCGCAGTCTTCTTTTCGGGCCTCTACCGGTACTACCTCGACTCGCGGTGGACCTGGCGGAGCTGACCCGTCACCCGCCGAGAAACTGGCGGCAGGACCAGGAACCGCCAGCCTTTGGCTGTCGCCGTCCCACCGGGTTCCATGGACATCGTCGTGACCGGCGGTCGCGGCAGTTCGGGCCGCTGGATCGTCGACCGGCTCGCAGTCGACCACGCGGTCACGTGTCTCGACCGCGACCACCCCGGAACCGGGGGTCACCCGGCCGTCGGATACCGCGCGATCAACCTGACCGACGCCGGGAGCGTCTTCGATACGCTGACCGCTCTCGACCCCGACGCGGTGGTCCACTGGGCGGCGATACCGGTTGCGGACACCCACCCCGGCGTGGACGTCTACCGGAACAACACGCTCGCGGCGTACAGCGTCCTGACTGCGGCCGGACGAACCGGGGCGCGGGTCGTCCAGGCCTCCTCGGACGGCGCCTACGGCTTCTTCTTCGCGGCGGAGACGCCCGTCCCGGACGAACTGCCCGTGACCGAAGGCCACGCGCTCCGCCCCGAGGACCCCTACGGACTCTCGAAGGTCGTGACCGAGGAGGTCGGGAAGACCGTCGCCCGCCGCGACGGCGTGACGGTCGCTTCGTTGCGCCCATCCTGGATCCAGACCCCCGGCGAGTACCCCTGCCGGGACGAGACTTACGTGAACGACATCTCTGCGGGCGCCGGCAACTACTGGTCGTACGTCGACGTCAGGGACGTCGTCGACATGGTCGAGGCCGCCCTGCACGCCGACATCGGGGGCCACGAGGCGTTCAACTGCGTCGGCCCGGACAACGCGCTCGGGCGCCCGCTCGTCGAGTTGATGCGCGAGCACTACGGCCGCGTTCCGGAGGACTGCTCGGTCGAGGGGGACGCCGCCGCGTACTCGACGGCGAAAGCACGGCGGATGCTGGACTGGGAGCCGACGCACTCGTGGCGGGAGGCAGCCGAGGAGTCGGTGTCGGAGCCGGGGGTGTAACTCTCCCTCTCGCGCCGGCGCCGGTCCAGTTCCCGCTTCACCCGGTCGCCGACCCGGATCTGCTCGTCGGCGGTTGCCGTCGGTGCGTCAACGACGTTGACAGAGTTTCGTCGTCGGGGCAACCGGTAGTCAGGGCGCGTAGTAGTACTCGTCCTCGGACTTCTGCTTGCGGTCGAGCTGGCTCCCGGGTTTGTTGATCCGCGGGCGGGAGGTTCGTTCGTCGCGGCGGAACGTGATTCCGAGGTTCGAGAGGAACTCGTTCATGCCCTCGCGCATCCCCTGTGGGGGCGCCGCGTGGCCGTGGTCGGCGGGCTGGCCGTCGAAGACCAGCAGGCGGTCCGAGAGCAGGTCGATCATGTAGATGTCGTGGTCGATGACCAGCGCCGTCGCGTCCGACTTCTCGACGTGCCGGCGGACCGCGGACGTGGCGAGCACCCGCTGTTCGACGTCGAGGTGCGCGGAGGGTTCGTCCAGCACGTAGAGGTCGGCGTCCTCGGAGAGGCACGCGGCGATGGCGACCCGCTGGCGCTCGCCCCCCGAGAGGTCGGTCAGGTTCTGCTCGAACACCCGCTCGAGCTGCAGCGGCTGTGCAATCTCCGTGTTCCAGTAGGAGGTCCCGAACTCGTCGGTGATCGACGAGAGGAACGCGTCGACGCGCATCGGCTGGTCGATCTCGATGTACTGGGGTTTGTACGCAATCTCCAGGGAGTCCCCGGCGCCGCCGGTCACGCGCGGCCCCCGACTCCCGGCGTCGTCGGGTTCGAGGCGGCCGGCCAGCAGCTTCGCGAACGTCGACTTCCCGATCCCGTTGGGACCGACCACGCCCAGAACCTCGTTCTCGCGGACCTTCCCGGCCTCGACCGCCAGGGAGAACTCTCCCTCCCCGTAGCTCTTTTGCATGGCTGGATACTCGACGACGACGTCGCCGCCGATCTGTGGCCTGGGAGCGTGTTCCTCGAACTCGATTGCGGTCTCGCGGACGCGCATGTTCTCGTTGTCCAGGTACCCGGCGAGGTACTCGTTGATCCCGTTCTTGACGGACTTGGGAGCGGTGACGATCCCGAAAGCGCCGGGCTCGCCGTAGGCGACGTGGATCGAGTCCGCGACCAGGTCCAGAATCGCGAGGTCGTGTTCGACGACGAGCATCGACCGGTCCTCCTCGTCGGCCATCTGCCGCACCAGGCGGGCTGCGGTCATCCGCTGGCTGATGTCGAGGTAGGGGGTGATCTCGTCGAGGAAGTAGAAGTCGGCGTCGCGGGCGAGCGTCGCGGCCAGAGCCACCCGCTGGAGCTCCCCGCCCGACAGTGTGTCGATAGACTGGTCGACAACGGGTCCGATCCCGAGCCGGTCGACGATGTTGCCCAGCGCGCCCCGCTCGTCGGTCCGCTCCAGCAGGGCGCGGGTCGTCCCGTCGAACTGGTCGGGGATCCGGTCGACGTACTGTGGCTTGCGCGCGACGGTCACCTCGCCCTCGCGCAATGCCCCGAGGTAGTTCTGGAGGGCGGTCCCCCGGTAGGCCTCGAGAACCTCACCCCAGCCGGGTTCGTCGCCGAACCGTCCGAGGTTCGGCGCCAGTTCGTCCGCGAGGATCCGGACGGCGGTCGTCTTCCCGATGCCGTTCGGACCGAGAATGCCCGTTACCCGGCCCTCCGCCGGCGCGGGAAGCCCGTAGAGGGCGAAGGCGTTCTCGCCGTACCGGTGGATGGGCTCGTCGTCGAGTTCCTGCGGGAGGTTGATGATCCGGATGGCGTCGAAGGGACACTTCTCGACGCAGATGCCACAGGACTCGCCGAGGCAGATCTCCTCGGAGATCCACACCTGGTCGTCGGTCCCCTGGTAGGGTTCGTCCGCCTCGAAGACCTCGCCCCGGCGGACGATACACTCCTTGCCCGTCCGGTTGGGGGGACAGAAGTTGACACACTCGTAGTTACAGCGGTCGGGCTGACAGCGGTCGAGGTCGACGACCGCGATGCTGTCCTCGGCCATTACTGGAGAGCGCCCGAGGTCAGGATGAGACCCCAGGTGATGAACCAGAGGACGACCGTCATGAACGTCACGTAGAGGTAGTCCTTCTTCGAGAAGTCCTCGACGTCGATGCCGACGAGGCGGTACAGGGGGAACTGGACGCCGATCGCCCCTGCGAGGAACGCCAGCCCGAGGGTGTCCTGGGGTCCCGAGGCGATCATCCCGGCGGCGACGCCCGCGAACAGGCCCAGCAGCGTCGCCGTGGTGGTGACTGTCACCCCCCTGAGGTGCGGACTGAACCGCTCGCCCGTATCGGTTGCCATGTGTGTCTATCGACGTCGCGTCCTCAAAAGGGGTTCGTTCCTCCCGTCGGGATGGACGGGAGTCGCACTGTCGGCTACACCGACGTGAAGCTGTTCCCGACCCTATCGTACGGATTGCTGTACCTGTGTACCGGTCCGACCGCACGCGTGCGGTCGATCCAGTAGTGACGTACAGCAATCCGTATCAGCCCGTCTCGCGCTCCCGCGCGTCTCCGTCGGACCGCGCGACAGCGACGCGCCCGTCGGCTGTCACGTCGAGTTCGACGCCCAGTTCACGGAGGCAGTGTTCGGTCGCGCCCGACCCGTGGATCAGCACCTCCGCGAGGTCCGGCGGGTCGTCGACGTCCACGGCGAGGCGGACGGAGTCGAGGGTCCGGACGGCGGCACCGACAGTCCGGGCGGCCTCGCGGTGGTCGCGGTAGGAGACGCCGTGGTAGTCGACGCGGAACTCGGGGTGGCGCGCGACAAGCGCGTTCGTCCCCCCGCCGAGTCCGGGTGCGAGCACCACGTCCCCTTCGGCCCCGAGGAGTCGCTCGAGTGCCGCGGGCGTCGCCAGCGCCAGGTCGGCCATCACGACCGCCACCGGCCCGTCAGCGTCTGCGAGGAACGCGTTGACGGCGGGCGTGAGCGGGCGCTCGTCGACACGGACGGGCACGTCCGGGTCGATTGCGGTGGTCGCGAGGACCGTCGGCTCCGCGTCGACCGTGGCGAGGGCGTCGAGGACGTCCGCGAGCATCGTTCGTGCGACCGACCGCCGCTCGTCGGCGGTCAGGAACGGCCCCAGGCGGGTCTTCGGGTCGCGGGCGTCGAACGGAACGACGACCTCCATCTACTGGAGTTTGTAGTCGCTCTGCTGCTGTGAGCGGTAGTAGAGTCCGCCGGCGACGAGGACCACGAGCACGACCACCGCGGCGGCGATGGGGATCAGCGGCAGGCCGCTTTCTGCCTGTTCGGCCTGCTCCTGGGCCTGTTGTGCGTTGTCGACGGCCCGGTCGAACTCCTCGTTGGCGTAGAAGGCCTTCGCGTCGTTGAGGAGGTTCCGGGCCCCCTGGCTGCCGCTCCCCTGGACGGCCTGCTCGGCCTCTGCGATGGCCTGTCGCGCCCGATTGCTGTCCGCGGTGAACCGGCGGATCTCCCAGGACTGGAGGGTGTTGACGTTGCCCCCGGTGGTCCGGCCGATCGACGCGACGGCGAACTCCTCGGCCTCCACGTTGTCGTAGCTGAACGTCTCCATTCCGGGGACCGTCCCCTCGACGGTGATCTCGACCGTCGTCGTCCCGTTCTCGATGTCGAGTTCCTGCTCGAAGGTCTGGCTCCCGTAGTCGTTCGTCGCGACGGTCCGTCCCTGTTCGAGCGTGGTGACCGTCCAGGAGGCTTCCTCGAGTTCGGTCTCGCCGCGTAGCATCCACTGGTCGGGCGCGTCCGCGAACGGCTCCTCGATCGTGATCGTCATCGAGACGTCCTCGCCGACCTCGGTCGCGTCCGGGGACTCCCCGGAGATTGTGACGGCCGCGGCTGTGCCGGCCGCCGCGAGCGAGACGACGAGCAACAGCGCGAGCGCGACGCCTTCAGAAGAGTGGGTCCAACTCATCCTGTTCGTCTTCGACTAACTCCTCTAAATTATCTTCGCTCTCCTGCCGGATGTCGTCGATGTTGTCCTGTGCCTCGATGGCCACCTGCTGGAGTTCCTTGATTCGGGGGACGTTGTGGACGCCAGACAGCAGGACGGCCGCGGCCACGTTGGGTTCCTGGAGCGGGTAGTCGCCCCCACGAACCTCCATACTCCCGGTCTGTTCCTCGAGCCACTTGCGGCCGCGCTCGATGCCCTTCCGGTTGAGGTGCTGGGGGGGCCCGGAGACGACCAGCAGCGCGCGCTCTGCGCCGTCGATCTCGCAGGGCAGGGTCAACCGCCCGAGCGCGGCCTTCCGGACCAGCGACGTGATCCGGTTGGTGGTGTTTGCGCTGTCCATGCCGTCGTTGTCGTCATCGGTGAACCGCGAGAGCAACCCCCCGGAACCGGTGTCGACCGACTCGGCGGCGTACCCGACGGTCGAGACGCCCCCGCCCGAGAGGGTGTTGATGATCTCCGAGGAGTCGACGACGCTCTCGGCGACGTTGTCGCCCTGGCCGACCTCGCCGGCCCCGAAGAGGACGCCGAACCGGCGGACGATCTCGTCGTTGATCTGCTCGTACCCCCCCTCGACGGACTCGCCGGTCTTGCGCCAGGCGTCGTTGTCGAACACGAGCAGGTTGTCGACCTCGCGGACGAACGTCTGGAACGACCGGGCGGCGTTGAGTGTGTAGATCCCCCCCTCGTCGCTCCCGGGCAGGATTCCCAGCCCGTAGACGGGTTCGGTGTAGATGCGCTTGAGGTGTTTCGCGAGCACGGGCGACCCGCCCGATCCCGTCCCGCCGCCGAGACCGGCGACGATCAGGAAGGCGTCGATCTCGTGGACCGGGATGTTGTCGATCGCGCCCTGGACCTCGTCGATGTCCTCCTCGGCGATCTCGGCGCCGAGTTCGTTGTCGGCCCCGACGCCGTGGCCCTTGACCCGGGCCTGGCCGATGAGCACTCTGTTGTCCTCCGGGATCCGTTCGAGTCCCAGCAGATCTGCCTTCGCCGTGTTTACCGCGACCGCCGACCGGACGATGCCGCTCCCGGTCCGCTGATCGTACTCGAGGAACTTGTCGACGATCTTTCCGCCGGCCTGCCCGAAGCCGATCATCGCGAGTTGCATAGGTTATAAAAGCAAGGTATGCCATCGGACGCATAAGTTTTGTGCCCGTCGATCGGCCGCTGATGGTGATTGCTGTCAGTCAGTGCCGAATCGACCGCACGACGGCGTACGGTCGGACCGGGACACAGGTACAGCAATCAGTACGAAACAATCAGGCGACGCCGAGATACGCCGCGAGGGTCCGCGTCTCGGCGGGATCGACGCCGAAGGCGTCCACGTCGTTGTCGGTGGTGGTGTTGTCGAACTGGAGCGAGCGGTACTGGTCGGCACCCATCGGGAACCCCGGAACGGCACTCAGGGTCTTCAGCCCCACGCCGGCCAGCGCCATCGGGAGCGAGACAATCGAGACCGACGCACCCTCGGCGTCGTAGACGAGCCGGGTGATCTCCCGGAGAGTAAGCACCTCGGGGCCGCCGATCTCGTAGACCTCCCCGACGTGGGCGTCGTCCTCGACAGCGTCCGCGAGCATCGGCACGAGGTCGCCGACCCACACCGGCTGGAACCGCGTCTCCGTGCCGCCGCCGGGGAGCGGGTAGACGGGGAGGCCCGGCGCGAACAGTTTCTTGAGACGCTTCGTGAAGGAGACGAACTCCCCACCCTCGCCGAAGACGACCGAGGGCCGGAACACCACCCAGTCGCGGTCGGAGTCGCACACCAGGGTCTCTGCCCGGCCTTTCGCACGGATGTAGTGTGTCGGGCCGTCCGGGTCCGCGCCCAGCGCGCTCAGGTGGACGAACCGCTCGACGCCGGCCGCCTCGGCGGCGCGCAGGCAGTTCTCGGCACCCCCACGGTGGATCTCGTCGTGGCGCTCGTTGCCCCCCTCTGGTTCGAACAGCGGCGAGAGTGCAACGAGATAGACGACCGCGTCCTGGCCCTCGAAGGCCCCCTCGATGGAGTCGTAGGCAGTCACGTCGCCCATCGCGGTTGTGACGCTCTCGGGGAGGTCCGAAGGGTCGGGGTTCCGCGAGAGCGCCGTCACGTCGTGGCCCCGGTCGTCGAGTTCGGCACACAGGTGCTGTCCGATGAATCCGGT
Source organism: uncultured Halobacteriales archaeon (assembly GCA_964623735.1). Lineage (GTDB taxonomy): Archaea > Halobacteriota > Halobacteria > Halobacteriales > Haloarculaceae > SW-9-67-25. Next base: position 10,457 of record CAZUVE010000058.1, read on the forward strand.
TCCGCCGACCAGCAGTACGTTCATACCTGCTGTTCACTCGTCCAGAACGTAAAACCACGGCGGAAACACTCGGGCACCTACGCCTCCAGACAGGCCGCGACCACCCGCAGGAGGCGGTCGCCCCGGACCTCCGCTGCGAGGAGGGGGACGCGGCGGACGTCGTGGCCCCTGAAGAGGTCCTGCGAGCGCTGGAGGGCCTGCCGCTGGACCTGCCAGCGGCGCCGGCAGAACTCGCAGTCAGTGTGGTTCGGGGCGACGAAGTCGGCGTCTACGTCGGTCACCTCGTCGGGGTCTTGCATCACGCGGTTGACCACGACCGTTCCCACGGGGACGCCAAACTCGGCGAGGCGGTCGAGCAGGCGCTCGGCCTCTACGACGCTCAGCTCCTCGGGAACGAGGACGACCCGGAAGTCCGTCCGGTCGGGGTCCCGCAGGACGGCCCTGAACTGCTCGATCCGCTCCGAGAACTCCCGGACGCTGTCGATCCCCTCCTCGTCGGCCTCGTCGCCGAGCAACCCATCCAGCACGCCGCTCATCCCCTCGCGGACCTGCAACAGCTTGCCGACCATGGAGTCGAGCATCTCCGGCAGTTCCAGCAGGCGGAGTGTGTGGCCCGTGGGCGCGGTGTCGACGACCACGCGCTCGAAGCGGGGGTCGTCCATGTACTCCAGCAGCAGGCGGATGGCCGCAGCCTCGTCCGAGCCGGGCATCGACCCGCCCAGTGGGTTGGCCGCGTCGCCGCCGAGCAGACCGGCGAGGGGGGTGCCGCCGTCGCCGTCGCCGTCGCCGCCGAACGGGCCGCCGGCCAGGGCGTCTTCGGGGTCGATCTCGGCCGCGAACAGCGGGACGTCCTCGCGGACGCGTCCCGGCTCCGCGGGGACGGGCGTGTCCAGCGTGTCCGACAGCGAGTGTGCGGGGTCAGTCGACACCACGAGCGTGGCAGTCCCGCCGCGGGCGCTCGCGAGCCCGGTCGCGGCGGCCATCGTCGTCTTGCCGACGCCTCCCTTGCCGCCGTAGAGAACGTACTCGGGGGCGTCGACGCCCGCCGGGACCGCCGCCTCGTCGACGTCCTCGACGGCCTCGACTTCCAGTTCCATACCCCCCGTAGCGGCGGCGGGGTTGTGTACCCGTCGAAACGCGGCCTACGAACGCGACGAACGCGCCTCCCGAACGTCGGCGCCGTCGCGCAGCTTGTCCTCGCAGTTCGGACAGACGCGAGGACCCTCGTGTTCCTCCGGCGTGAACACCCGGACGTACCGTTCCGTGACGAAGCCGCCGCAGTTTTGACAGACCGGCATCACCGCATACGCTCTTGCGAACCTGTATAATACTTTTGACAACCGGGCCTTTTGCCGGAGTCCACGGCTACGACGGGCGGCCGTGTTCGTCCCAGAACCCGGACAGTTCCCCGGAGAGAAACTCCGGCGTGAGCCGGACGAACTCCCCGCGTTCGTCCGGAGAGAGGGACGCGTGGACGCCGTGTCTGGCGTCCGGCGCGTACCGCCGGCCCACGAGCGCGCGTACGCCAACCTCTTCGGGGCCTCTGACGACCCGGCCGACGGCCTGGCGCGCGCGCCTGACCGCCGGCACCGTCAGCGCGTACTCGAAGGCGCGGTCCTCGCCGAACGCGTCGGCGTAGGCCCGCCGGACTGCTCGTACGCGGGGCGACCCGATGTTGACCAGCGGTACGCCCACGACGCCACAGCAGTGGAGTTTGTCGCCGTCGTAGTCGACCCCCTCGGTGAGCGTCCCGCGGGTGCTGGTGACCAGCACCGCCCCCTCGCCGCGGAAGAACCGCCGCTTGAGCCGTTCGGTCGCCTCGTCGGCGGAACTCTCGTCGACCAGCACCGGCTTGTCCACGACGTCCTCGAGGTAGTCGCCGGCCCACCGCGCCTCCCGGTAGTTGGGCATCGCGAGCAGGACGTTCCCCGGCGAGCGCGCCAGCGTCCGCAGGGCGTGGGCGTACTCGTCGCGGGTGCGGTTCCAGGTCTCGGGGTCGTCGTTGTCGGCGGGGTTGCCGCGGTTGCGCGCGGTGAACGGCGTCGCGTCGACGATCCAGCTCGCCCGGTTTTCCGCGGGGAAGGACAGCCCGTAGGTCCGCTCGATGACCGGACGCCCGCCCGCACGGAGGGCCTCCAGGCCCGCCACCTCCGCGAACACGTCCAGCGGCTCCAGGGTCGCGCTCATCACCACGCCCCCGCCCAGTCCGTCGAAGATCTCCCGGAGCGTCTCCCCCGGCATGCACTCGAACAGCACGAGTCCCGCCGCGTACTGGGCCTGCCAGGGCTCCTCGACGCCCCGTTCGTCGGCCGGCGAGTAGTCGAGTTCGACCTCCCGGAGATAGCTCGCGTGGTCCCGCTCCCACCACCGTCCCGCGATGGCCCCTGCCGCAGCGCAGACGGGTGTGCGTGCCAGTCCCAGGTCGTCGATGGCGTCCTCGACGGCCGCGCCGACCTGTGAGAGCGAGCGCCACAGGTCGCCGGTGTAGCCCTCGCTTTCGGCCCACGCGGTCAACTCGTCGGTCTCTACGGTCCCGGGGTCCCGCAGGGGGATCTCCACGCCCCGGTCCGGGAGCGAGTCGGTCCCGCCCGCGCGCCACTCGCGGCCGTACTCGGCGTCGAGGTGGGACGCGATCCGGTCGTCCAGCCACGCGAGGACGTCGTCGTAGAAGTCCCGCGCGCGATCGACAGCCGCGAGCGCCACCTCGTGGCCTGCCAGCCGTTCCTCGACCCGGGTCCTGTGTTCGCGGCTCTCCCGGGCGCGGGTGAGAAGCGTCGCGCAGTCGTTGCGCGCCCGCTTGAGCGTCGCCCGCCCGAGACGGTCCGAGAGCAGGTCCCGGACCCGCTCCTCGAGGCGGTGGGCCTCGTCGACGACGACGAACGTCTGTTCGTCGAGAATCGACGACAGGAGCGGCCGGGAGTCGGGGTCGAACAGGTGGTTGTAGTTGCCGACCACGACGTCTGCCGACTCCAAGAGGACGCTCATCACCCGGTGGGGGCAGGTCCCCCGCTCGGCGGCCAGGGGCAGGTACTCCGCGGGGGTCAGTACGCCCCGGTCGCCGGCCTCGAAGCCGACCGGCGACCCCCTGTTGCGGGCGTACCAGTCGGCCTCGAACGGGCAGTACAGCGGCTGGCTCTCGTCCATCGATTCGGGTGCGGCCGGTTGGCCCCTGCGGTAGGGGCTGGTCGCGCCGGCAGTCCCGAGTGCGTCCTCGCCGAGGGTGCGCTGGCCCGGCGCGTCCGGACGGGCGTGTCCGGCGAGGTCGCTGGCCCGCTGTGGGTTCCACCACACCTCGTCTGCGCCGCCGACGACGGCCTCGGCGGCGGCCCGGTTGTCGCTTCGACCCTCGCTCTCGACGAGGGCGGCCGTGTTCTCCCGGAGGTCCTCGCACCGGTCGTGGGTGCCAACGTCGTCGGGGAAGACGCCCTCGCGGCCGTACGGACAGAGGTCGCGCTTGCCGACGAGCGACACCCCCCGCAGGGGTTCGTCGAGGCCGGCGTTCATCGCCCGGAGGTCCGCGACGAACTGCTGGAGTTGCTGTTTGACCGGCGTCACGACGACGATCCGTTCGTAGTCGCCGTGCCGGACCAGCACCGCCCCCGCGGTGAGCGCGGCCATGGTCTTGCCGGTCCCGCAGGGCCCCTCCATGGCGAGGTAGCCCGACGCCCGGCCTGCCTCGATGGCCGCCTCGACGGCGTCGGGTTGGTCCTCGTAGGGCTCCTCGAACGCGAAGTAGTCGCGCCAGCGGTCCGCGAGACCGTCGGTGTCCCCCATTCACGCCTCCTGGGGCGCCCTCGGGTTTGAACCCACGGATTCCCGGCAGCGTCCGGCACACGCGATCATATACTTGCCGGCAGCCCGTCCCTCGACGGGATGCGACGGCGACCGGACCACGACGCCGGGACGGACTGGCCCTCGGGGCCGTACGCCGACTACGAGACGACGGCGGTCCGCGTCCGCTCCCCGGGGACGGCGGGATGCTGTTCGTCTACGGCTCGCCCGCCGAGCGGACGTTCGTCGTGCACCGGATGGACTTCGGGATCGAGATCGTCTACGCAGACGGGGGCGGAACCGTCACGTCGGTCCACCACGCCCCGGAACCGGGCCCCGGCGAGTCCGGCGCCGACCAGCGCTACCCGGGCTACGGCCAGTACGTCCTGGAGGTCCCGTACCGCTGGACCGCCCGGCACGGCGTCGGGACGGGTGATGTCCTCGCGTTCGACCTGTCCCGCGGGGTCGAGGGGTGGGTCGCTGACGTGTGAGTGCGCCTACGCGAAAAACTCGACCAGCCGGTCGGCCGCCTCCGGGACGCGGTCGGTCGTCAGCGAGAAGCGGATCCACTCCCGCCGGGAGTTGCCGAACGTCTCGCCGGGCATCCCCGCGACGCCCCCCTCGTCGACGAGGCGGTAGACGTTCTCGAAGGTTCCCGGGAAGTCCGGGAAGCGCGCCATCACGTAGAAGGCCCCCTCCGGGTCGGTGTACTCGGCGCCGGCCGCGTCCAGCGCGTCGGTGAACGTGGCGATCCGCTCGCGCAGGCTGTTCCGGTTCCGTTCGTAGTAGCCGGGATCGGTGTGCTGGAGCGCGTGGAGCACCGCCGCCTGTGCGGGTCGGGAGCCGGTCACGTTCGTGAGCATGTGCCTGGTGCGGGCGTCGTCGAGTAACTCCCCCACGGGCCCGTCGCTCTCGGGGAAGACCGCGTACCCGACCCGCCAGCCGGTGATAGCCATCGTCTTCGAGAAGGAGTTTGTCACCACGCGGTTGGGCGAGTCGACCGACAGCGCCGAGGTGAACCGACCCGAGTAGTCGAAGTGGTCGTACACCTCGTCGCTGACGAGCAGGGCGTCGTACTCCTCGGCGACGCCGACCAGCCCCTCGATCGTGTCGGCGCCGTAGGTCACCCCCAGCGGGTTGTTCGGGGAGTTGACCACGACGACTGCGGTCTCCTCGCTCGCGGCTGCGCGGACGTCTGTGGGTTCGAGGTGGCCGTCGGCCGCGGCGGGAACGAAGGAGACGTCGGCGCCGACGAAGTTCGCCCGCCCCGCGTAGTAGGGGTAGACGGGATCGACCAGCAGGATCTCGTCGCCGGACATCTCCGCGAGGCCGCCCAGCACTGCGAGGTGGTTGGCCTCGCCGGCGCCGTTGGTGACGACGATCCGGCGCCGGTCGACGCCACGGCGGTGTCCGATCTCCTCGCGCAACCCCCGGAGGCCGGCGCTTGCCGGGTACTGGAACTCCTCCGGGTCGGCGTCGGCGTAGGCGCGAAGGCCATCCCGGAGCGCAGCCGGCGGCTCCCAGTCGGGGCTGCCGCTGACCATGTCGACGACGTCGCGGTCCGCGTCGGCGGCGTACTCGATGACGCGGAAGAACTGCGGCGTCTCGTAGTCCATACCTCCGGGTACGGCCGGGCGTAC
>CAZUVE010000059.1:0-15837 GCA_964623735.1 uncultured Halobacteriales archaeon
GACAGATGCCGTTGCCCGGCCGGGAGAAGTAGGCGCCGAAGGTGCCGGCCGCCGAACGGAGAAAGCGGTGGTCGTCGGTGTTCTTGAAGTCGAACTGGTAGGTCTGGTGGTCGCAGTACTGGGCAGCGAGTTCGGTCTGGACCTCGTCCAGCCCGAGCGCCTCGAACTGGAGCCAGACCAGCGTCCCGGTGGTGTCCTGGGTCAGGACCTGGTCGATTTCGATGCCGATCTCCTCGCCGGCCTCGAGGTCGCCCTCGACGAGGTGGTCACCGAGTATCTTTTCTGTGAGTGTCTGTCCCATAGCGTCCGAAAGTGGACTACGCGGAGGTATAAATCATGCGTGTTCGGGTAACGGCGCGGGGCAAACCCTTTGACGGCACGCGTCCTGCCTCCAGACAGATGCCCACAGAGCCGACCGATCCGGTCGTTGTCGTCGGCGGGGGCGTGGTCGGCACGAGTGTCGCGTACTTTCTCCGTGACGCCGACCGGCCGGTGTACCTCCTCGAGAAGGACGACCTCGGATCGGGTACGACTGCGGCCTCGATCGCCCAGTTCATCCACCACCAGGAACGGCCGACCCGCGAGGAGTACACCCGACGGAAGCGAGCCTGGGAGTGGTACGGCCCGCGCGTCGAGTCGGGAGCCCTCTCGTTCGAGCGGGTCGGGACACTCCACCTCGCCGCGAGCGACGACCGCGGGGCGCTAGACGGACTCGCGGACGCCCACGCGGCGTTCGGGCTCGATGTCGACGTGTTCGATTCCGGCGACCTCGCCCCGCTCGGGCTCGATCCCGGCGAACTGCGGAGCGGCTTCCTGCTTCCCGGGGACGGGTATCTCGATCCCCAGGAACTCGTCGGCCACTGGGCCGACGCCGCCCGCGAGGCGGGCGTCTCGGTCGAGACCGGCGTCGAGGTGACAGACGTCCGTACGCGTCACGGTGCGGTGACGGGCGTCGAAACGACGGCGGGAGAGTACGACGCGGGGACAATCGTCAACGCCGCAGGGCCGTGGGCGCGGGAACTCGACGGGATGGCCGGGGTCTCGGTCCCGCTGCGCCACACGGGTGGCCCCGTCGTGGTGCTGGAGGTCGACCGGAGCCGGTCGCTCCCGCTGACATTTTTCGGGAACGAGGTGTACCTCCGGTCGGACGGCGAGGGACGCGTCCTCGCGGGGAAGTTCGCGACCGACTACGACCGCGCGGAACAGGTCGATCCCGACGGGACGTTCGGCGTCTCCGGTTCGTTCTACGAGGAGGTGGCCGAGACGGTAGAGCGGTACGCCCCCGGCTTCGAGGGGTACGAGTGGGGCGAGGAGTGGTTCGGCCTCCGGACGGTGACGCCGGACGGCCACCCGGTCGTGGGCCGGACGTCTGTCGACGGGTACGTGCTCGCGACCGGGATGAGCGGCTACGGCGTCACGCTCGCCCCGATTGTCGGCCAGGGCGTCGCCTCGCTGATCGAGGCCGGAGAGAAACCGCCGTCGGTCTCGCCGCTCGGCCTCGGGCGGTTCGGGTAGTTCGACCGGCCGCCAGTCCCGGGCGAGTTCCGAGTTCGACGGCCGCGTCACGACCGACGGCCAATCAGAAGTCGTCGAGGCGGTGCTGGTGGGGGGAGTCCATCGGCAGCGGTCGGAGCGACGGCGCTGTCGCTCTGGAAGACCGGAACGGCGACGGCAACACCGAAGCAGGGTGTGACCGTGGGAGAACCGGGACCCAATTCCGGCAGTACTTTGACCGCGGGGGCGGAGACGCGGGCATGTTCAGGAGCGGCCAGTTCGTCGCCGAACAGTTCGACGGCCTCCGTCCGGAGCAGGTCCAGCCCAACGGCGTCGACCTCACCCTCGGGGCCGTCTACGAACAGACCGCGCCGGGGCGCGTCGAGCGCGGGAACAAGACCGTCGGTGCCCGGCGCGAACTCGACGCCGCCGACGGCCTGTACCGTCTCGACCCCGGCGGGTACGTCGTGGGGTACGCCGAGCGGATTGCGATCCCCGGGGGCCACGTCGGGTTCCTCTACCCGCGGTCGTCGCTGCTGCGCAACTCCTGTATGCTCGATACCGCGGTCTGGGACGCCGGCTACGAGGGGCGCGGCGAGGGGTTGCTGGAGGTCTACCACGCCGTCGAACTCGAACCTGGCGCCCGTATCGCACAGCTCGTCCTCGCCGAAGCCGCACACGAAGCTACCTACGACGGCTCCTACCAGCACGAAAACCTCCGAGACGGCTCGCTGTGAGTGGTTGCCGGATCGACCGCACACTGTCGTGCGATTGTAGCGGTAAACGGTTACAGCAATCCGTCTGGAACCTGTTGTGTGCCCTGAACTAAACGGTACATCTATGTGGGTGGGAATAAAATTTCTCGACGCCGCGTTGGGGGGAGAGCGACCCGGACCGTGCCTCTGACAGCTTCTTACCCGGCGAATCCGCTCCAACCGGCAACGGGCGGGACACGTCGTCCCGCTCTGGCTCTGAGCGTCGAGACGTGCGGCTGCTGTCTCGCGGTTACAGTCGAAAACCGGGCCGTCCGGCGCGGCCGCACGGACCCACCCGGGACCGGGCCACAACGCATATACAGGGGACGCTCGCGTGTGCGCATCATGAGTACCAGCAGGACCGGGCACTCACCCCGTGGGTGGTGGCCGTGACGGACCGAAACCGGGGGGCAGTCGACCGCCGGGCCGTGCTCGGGACCCTCGCGAGCCTCGGGACAGTCTCGCTGGCGGGGTGTGGGCTCCTCGAGCCGGGCGAGGACGATCCGACGACGGGCGTCGACACCGACGAGGCGCGCGACCTGGCGGTCCAGTTTGCGCCGACAATCTACTTCGACGAGGCCGAGCGGTGGTTCCCGACCGACCCGCGCCCGTACGAGAGCGACAGCGACGGCGAGACCGTCGTCGACGGGTTCGCGGCGCTCGAGGGATACACCGACCGGTTCGGCGACGGCCCGCCGGATTCGAGGGTCTTCTACAACGTCGTCCGGTACGAGGACTCGCCGCTCGCTGTCGTCCAGTACTGGCTGTACTCGGCGTTCGACCAGTTCTCTACCAACTTCCACTGGCACGACTGGGAGGTGCTCCACGTCTTCGCCGACACGGAGACCGGCGACCCACAGCTGTACGTCGCGAGTTCCCACTCCCGGAAGATCCCGAACAACGAGTTCCTCGACCCGGGAACCGAGGAGCCACGGATCCTCTCGGAACTGGGCTCGCACTCCAGCGCACTGTCGATCAACGACGAACGCGACCGGTTCCAGCGGCTCCCGGACGGCGACCTGCTGGCCGACATCACCAACAGCACCGTCGAGGGGATCGAGGACCTGTCGGAGATCCCGCTGGCCTACGGTCTCCCGCGCGACGAGGGGAGCCGGCTCCCCTATCTCGTGCCCGAACTGGACGGCGCCCCGGTCTACGAGCACGACCGGCTCCCCTCCGTGGAGGGGTCGGACCTGATCGACGGGGACCTCGTCGTTCGGTCGTTCGACGGGCTGACGTCGCCGCCGGCCGACCTGCCCGCCCGCAGGACCGGCGTCGTGTTCGGACACCCGGAGCAGACCGAGGCGGCCGACGTCGAGTACGACCTGGTGCCGACGGCCGACCTCGAACACATCGCCGGGTTCACAGGGCCGCAACTGAGTTTCGAGTTTGCCGTCCCCGGGTTCGCCGAGGACGCGGTCGCGAGCCACATCACGACGACGACGGTTCCCTGGCAGAGCCCGCGGTACGACAACCCCGCGGCGGACATCTCGGACCCGAACCACCGGGCGGCACTCGCGGACCGGTACGACGCCATCGGCGAACCGGCGCCGGTGAACGCAGTCGTTGCCTCCGTCACGGACGCGGTCACGGCCGAGAGCGCGCCCGAGAACGAGGGGCTGACCACCGAGGCGACGTCCGTCGAGTCGGTCGCGCTGCTGGAGAGCGATCCCGAGGGGGTCCCGACCTCCCAGGGTGTCGTGGCCGTCCAGGACGTTCCCGCGGGCGACCACCGGCTGACGGTCAACGGCGCAGGCGTGGCCCCGCACAGCGAGACCGTCTCGGTCCCCGAGGAGGGAGCGACAGCCGCGGGCGTCGGTGGCGAGATCCCGCTGGTCGCCAGGGGGCGCGCGACGAAACTCGAGGTCGACCCCCGGGGAACCGACAGCGACCTGACCGACCTCGCTGTCGAGGACGACTTCGCCGGCCGGATCTACGACGCCCCGCTCGGCGAACCCGACGCCGTCTACGTCCACGACGGGGGCGCCTACACCACGGAGGTCCGGGACACCGACGACGAGGTGGGCGCGTTCCGCGTCAACCCGGAAGTCGACGACGACGATGACGGTGACGATGACGACGACGAAGACCCGGGCGTCCGGATCGACGAGCCGCGGACCGGCAAGGCCTCGCTGGCCTCCTTCCTCGTCGACATCACCGAGGAGACGCGGGGGACGGTCGCCGACGCCGCGGACCTCGACGACAGTGACGACGACAGCGACGGCGGGAACGGGCCGCCGGGCGGGTCGGGCGGGTCGGGGAACGCGGCCCGGGGACTGGCGCGGGCACTCGAGGCGGTCGCCGAGGCCGCCGAGCGGGCCCAGGAGCGCGCCGAGGCCAAAGACCGGGGCCGGGCCGACGAGGCGCTCGGGCAGGTCGCCGAGCGACTGGCGCGGGTCGCCGAGCGGCTGACAGAGGCACAGGGTGACCTCCCGGAGGAGGTATCACGCGCCGTCGAGTTGCGCCTCGACCAGGCACAGCAGCGCACCGACCAGGCGCAGGCCGCAGACAAGCTCTGAGGCGGACGGCAGTCGGTCAGATCCGGGAGCCTGCAGCCTGCGACACCAGACCTCCCCGTGGCTCGCTCGGTCTGCCCGAAGGTCGCGGCGCGTCACCCGGCGCCGCGCTCGGCCGCGCCCTGCCGGATCTCCTCTGCGCGTTTGCGTACCCTGGCGGCGTACCGCTGGATCTTCTCCGGCTTCTCGCCGTAGTACGAGGCCACCCACCGGAGGTCGGTGTAGGGCTGCGTGAGGAAGTACGCGACTAGTGTGTCCCGTCCAGCCTGGATGATCTCCGGCGGGACGCCGCGTTCGCCGGTCCCTGCCTCCTCGAAGCCGTTGACGTCGAAGTAGACGTCGGCGTACAGCTCCGCGGTTTCGGGGTCATCGAACACCCGTCCCTCGTGGCGGGGTGCCTCGAACCGGTAGACTGGACTGCGGTCGGTTGGCGACTCCTCGACGATCCGTACGCCGAGGATGTACTCGCGGTAGATCTGTTCGTCTCCGTCTGTCGGCCGGTCGGCCGTGGTGTTGTCGGATGTTGACATGTGTTGCGGGAGTGGCAGTGGTCCGGGGTCGGTCGGGAGCGGGACGGCGTGGCGGGCCCAGGGCGGCCAGTCTCAGAGCCGCCGGCCGAGGCCGACCGCAATCAGGGCGGCCAGCCTCAGAGCCGCCGGCCGAGGCCGACCGCAATCAGGGCGGCGACGACGCCGATCACGACTCCCCCGAACAGGGGAGCGCTGAAGCCGAACAACTCCCCGTTTGCGTCGCCACCGTCTCCGGCTGTGGTCGGGCTACCCGCGTCGCTGGTGGTGGCGTCGCTGGTGGCGGTGTTGTCGGTGGTGGCGCTGCTGGTGGCGTCGCCGCCAGCAGTGTCACCCGTCCCCTCGCCTGTGCCGCTGCCGGCGGCGTCGTTCGGTTCCCCGTCGACTGTCACCACGCCGGGTTGTGTGGACGGCTGGAACTGCGTCCCGTTGTCGCTGTCGAACTGCCGCGGCTCGACGGTGATCCGGGCCTCTCCCGGGATGCCACCAGCGACTTCGATCGTCGCGAGCGTCACGTTCGTTGCCCCGGGTTCTATCGCCCCCTCCACGTCGGCAGCCTCGAGCGTGACAGTCCGGCCCTCGGGCCCGACGTCGGGGTCGGTTATCAGCCCGAACCGGTCGGGGTAGCTCGCGGACTCGATCTGTGCCACCTCCCCGTTCCCGACCGCGAGCGAGAGGTAGTACCCCGACAGGCCGTCGGGCGCCTCGGTGAGGACGACTTCGACGGTCGTGGTACCGTCCGCGGCCGTCGTCGCACCGGTCACGCTGATCGTCGGTTGGTTGCTCTGTGCTGTCACGGCTCCCGCCGTCCCGAGGAGCGCGACAGCCGCGAGCGCGACTGCGAGCGCGACGCGGCGGGTGCGGGAGTGTGGGAGTATCGATGTCGGAGCTGTCTCGTCTGTCATCGGTTTGGTGGTGTGTGTCGAGAGGGGTGGAGCGGAGAGTCCGGGTAGCGAGTGGGCCAGTCAGTTGACTTCCTCGAAGAGGGTGACAACGTCGTCGAAGTCGAGCCGGTCGTTCTGGTTGAAGTCGAACGCCCGGGCGTTGGAGGTGACGGTGTTGCTGTCGAGTTCGGCGAACAGCAACCGGACGTCGGCGTAGTCGACGCGGCCGTTCCCGTTGACGTCCTCGTAGAAGCCGTCGCTGTCGGGGTCGGTCGGCGCAGCAGCGGTCGCGCCGATGCTGGGTGGGCCGGTGATGGCGAGCCCCGACCGGGTCTCGACGTCGATCGGCTGCCCGCTGTCGTTGTCGAACGACGCTGCGGTATCGATGTCGGTTACGCCCGCACCGGCACCAGTGAGCTGGACCGTCGCCAGCGTGAACGCGGTGTCCTCGGGTTCCATCGCGCCCCCGAGGTCGGCAAAGCGGAACGAGGCCGTCGAGCCGTCGTCCGAGACCGTCGGGGACTCGGAGATGCCGACCGCGTCGGGGTAGCTCGCGCTCGTGATCTCGACCACCTCGGTGTCGGCGACGGTCACGGAGAACGTACCGCCCGAGAGACCCTTGGGGACGTTCCGGGCGACCACTTCGGCCTCGACGGCCTCGCCCTGGCCGACCGCGACGGAGCTGACCTCGAGCCGGACGTTGGGCTGGAAGACGTAGAGCCCGTCGTTGGGGTACGAGCGGTTTGGGGCGTCGCCAGCGCCGTCCTCACAGCAGAGGACGCGCCCGTCGCGCATCACGTAGACGTTGTCGATGGCGCCCAGTGCGTCGTCCAGTTGTTGTCCCGCCGGGTCTGTGAAGTCGGCACCGGTGATCACGGGCTCGAGCCGCGAGACGTTGTAACTGGGCTCGAGCTCCGCGCGGTAGACGACGCCGCCGTCGACGCGGTCCAGCTGGATGTCGCCCTCGTCGTCGGCGAGCTGGTCGTTGAACTCGGAGATGCCGAAGTAGACGAAGTCGCCGGGCTGGGAGTTTTCGGGGCTGTCGACGCCCTCGGCCTTGTTGAATTCGATGGAGGCGCCGATCTCCTTTGCGGCCGCGCGGGTCTCCAGGAACGGCACCCTGCGGAGTTTTTCGTCGACGCCGTCGGGACCGTTCTGCTCGTACTGGGCGGCCCAGTCGACAACCTCCTGGTTGGTGATGTAGCTCTGGTTGCCGTCCCCGCTGGTGAGGACCTCGAGGTCAGCCGTCTTGAGTGCCTCGTTGACGGCGACGTCGGTGCCGAGTTGGCTCTCGCTGTACTCGGTGTGTTCCGTTATGTAGTCGACCTGCGTGACGTCGTCGTACTCGGCGATCCAGCCCTCGACCTCGCCGTTCGTGGCGTGGCCCAGCTCCATCCACTCGATCTCCAGGGGCGTCTGTGCCGGGGAGTTGCGCTGGCCGGCGTCCGCGGCACTCGCGGCGTCGTTGGTGATCTTCGGGGCGGAGAGCGTCCCGGCGATGTCGTCGGTGTTCCCGTAGCTGTCGATCGGCTCGTCGGCGACGAACTTGTAGATGCCCTTGCTGTCGCCGTCCGCACAGCCGTAGACCGTCTTCCGGTCGCCCTGGATATCGGGGGCCTCCCAGGACGCCCGACCCATCACCCAGTACTTGATCGGGCTGGGCGGGTCGCCCGCCGGATCGCGGATGTCGACGTGGTACCCGTAGCGGTACGGGTTCGGGTAGACGTCCCCGATCGGGTCCGTGCTGTTGTTGTCGGGGGCGTCAGCTCCGAGGTAGTACGCCAGCTTCTCGATGCCGTCCAGAGCCCAGTAGCCCTGTGGGCTGAAGTTCTCGGAGACGTCACCATTGTTGGCGTAGTTGTCGATGGCCCCGTCGATCCCGGGAGGGTCCGGCCGGTTCCAGAACTGACAGCCGCCGACGCGACCCACGCCGCTCCCGGCCTCGACGATGTCGCCGACCGTGTTGGTCAGTGACACCCGCGGGTGGCTGTAGTTCTCCTCCGAGGAGATCATCGTCCCCCAGGGGCTGAGGTCGCCGTAGCAGTTGACCCAGGTACCCCCGAGGTCGCGGAAGGGATCGGTGTTCATGACGTTGATCGCCTCGTCGGAGCCTGTGTCGGCACTCCACTCGCCACTGTCGGCCTGACTCAGCGGGACCCGGCTGATCGCTCCCGGGTAGTTCTCCCAGTTCGTGAACAGGTACCCCTCGGTGCCCGCGTCGTCTGTCGCGACGAACTGGTTGCAGTCCGGGTTCCCCCCGTAGCCCCCACCTGGGCTGGCGAGCTCGGTGATGTCCGTACCGTCGGGCGTCTGCGGGACGCCGAGCCGCTCGTCTCCGCCCTGGATCTGCTCGCGGCCCTGGATCAGAATCTGGTAGTCGCCGGCCTTCGAACGGATCTTCTGCTGTTTTGTCTCTGTGTCCGGAACACCGATCTCGGCGAAGTCGTCGTTGCTGCCGTCGAACTCGAACTGGAAGGGACCATCCTCGGTACTGAAGTACCCAACGGCCGCGCGGCCGAACTTCCCGGGGTTGTCCCCCGAGGGGTGCTGGAGGCTGTACAGAATCGAGCCGTCCTCGAAGACGAACGGCCCCGTCACCTCCGCCCCGAACGCGGTCGTCGAGAAGCGTTTCAGCTCGCCTTCGACACTCGGTGCCCCTGGTGTGTCCGTTTCCTCTACGTCTGCACTTGCCACGCCAGCCACGCTTGCCCCCAGCGCGGCAGCGACTGACGTCTTCATCAGACTCCGACGGGTGATATTCACCATGCGGGTGGACCAGAGGACGGGTGTATAAATACTGTTTATAATTCTCGTACGTTGGAGGAATTAATCCGGCGTATCTATAATTTTTGTATGTGTGAGGGATTAACTTGACCGACCGGAAAGATGTCAGGGTCAGACAAAGTAGTGTTCGTTTCGGGTACGGACGGGACTGTAGTGACCGGTACCGATAGTGACCGGCCGGACTTCGGGTGCGGTTCGACGGGATCTGGAAACCCCAGCATCAGATCCTACTCGTGGTCGGGAGCCACCGGGCATACCGATTTTGCTCGAATTACAGCAACTGATACTCGGGCTCCGCGGAATATATAGGGATCAGAGCGCTCATACTGTCGGCTATACCTACGTGAAGATGTTCCCCAGTCCGGGGTGCCGACAGTGCTCACGCCCTTATAGCCGACAGTATCAGTAGCGGACACACGCCCGGCGCCCGAGACTCACAACGCTCTCTGCGCAGTGTGGCCGGGGTGGTGACACTGTCGGCTACACGCGCGAGCAGTGTCGGCACTCCGGGGCCGTCGAACAGCTTCATGCCGGCAGTCTCGGGTCGGTTCCGGCGGGCTACACCATCCCGCCAATCCCGAGTGACGCGAGGAGGTTCTTCACGAGGCCGAACACGAGCAGTCCCAGGCCCGCAATCACGAGCGCGATTCCGCCGGCGACGAGGAGACTCTCGAGGGCGACGACCGCCACGCCGCCCACCATCAGAAGGACGCCGAGCAACCCCGCAACGCCGAGTTTGTCGAGCATGTGCGCCTTCCCAGCCGGCAGCTCATAAAACCCGCCTTCGGCGGCGGGTGTGCGGGACGGTGACACGGCGTCCACACGTTGCAAAGTTTAAACCGTCCGCCCAGTGAATCGACACATATGAGCGACAACGAGGGGCGAACGGACCTCCGGATGCCCGACGAGGACGAGGTGTTCGCTGTCGTGATGGACATGCTTGGAGCCAACCGCGTGAAGGTACGGTGCATGGACGGCGTCGAGCGGACAGCACGGATCCCGGGCAAGATGCAGAAGCGAATCTGGATCCGCGAGGACGACGTCGTCCTCGTCGAACCCTGGGACTGGCAGGACGAGAAGGCGGACATCACGTGGCGTTACGAGAAACAGGAAGCCGACCAGCTCAAGCAGGAGGGACACATCCGGGAGTCCTGACACATGCCCGGACGCGCCCGCAACCGGCCGGTCTCTCCCTCCCGTTCTCGCTGTTGTCCCCACTCGCTTTTGCGCTCGCTCTCTTTCTCATGACGGAGTACGGCTTGCTCGACACCGGGGAGGCGGAGGCGCCCGGCGACGAGTTCGAGGAAATCGACGTCTCCGACACCGAGGCCGACCGCATCGCCCGCGAGCGCGACCGGAAGTTCAGCGAGTTCCGCGAGCGCATCACCGACGCCGACCAGTTCAAAGTCGAGGAGTCGGTCTTCGACGAGGCCACCTACGGGGCGCTGTACAAACTCGTCCAGGACGGCTACATCGAGGCCTTCGGCGGCCCGCTCTCGACGGGCAAGGAGGCAAACGTCTACGAGGCGCTCGCGGGACCCGCCGCCAGCGAACTGCTGGGTGCCGGCGGCCGCCCCGAGGTCGCGGTGAAGGTCTACCGCATCAACGCCTCGGACTTCCGCGAGATGGGCGAGTATCTGGAGGGTGACCCCCGATTCGAGGGGCTGGGCCACGACAAGAAGGCGATCGTCACCGCGTGGGTCCGCAAGGAGTACGCCAACTTAGAGCGTGCGATGGAGGCCGGCGTGCGCGTCCCGATCCCCATCGCCGTCGAGCGCAACGTCCTCGTGATGGAGTACATCGGGACCGCCGACGACCGCGCCAAGCGCCTCTCCGAGGTGGAAATCGAGAATCCCGAGACCGCCTACGAGGTCGTCCGGGAGTACATGCGCCGGCTGTACGAGGCGGGCCTCGTCCACGGCGACCTCTCGGAGTACAACGTCGTCTTCCACGAGGGACAGCTGGTCGTGATCGACCTCGGCCAGGCGATGACGGTCCACCACCCCAACCACCTGGAGTTTCTGGAACGGGACTGCGAGAACGTGGCCGCCTTCTTCGCCAGGCAGGGCGTCGACGTCAGCGGGGACCAGCTATACGACGCCGTGACGGACGGCGAGTAGCGGCCCTACACCTGTTCCAGTCGGCCGATACAC
The DNA here is from genome assembly GCA_964623735.1 of uncultured Halobacteriales archaeon. Lineage (GTDB taxonomy): Archaea > Halobacteriota > Halobacteria > Halobacteriales > Haloarculaceae > SW-9-67-25. Next base: position 11,114 of record CAZUVE010000059.1, read on the forward strand.
TCGGCGGCGAACTCGGCGGCGCGGGGGAGGAGTTCGCTCCCCTGGTCCATCCCCCATCCGGAGCCCCCGATGAACGACATCCCGCCCTCGACCGTCCCGGCGGGCCGGGTGATGCCAGCCACAGCGACGACGTGGTCCTCGTCGGTGACCCGGGCGACGAACAGCAGCGCGCCCCACGGGCCGGCGTCGCCGCTGAGGACGCCACCGAAGACCTGGAGGTCGGTCTCGGTGCCCAGAAGCGTCGCACCTGAGGGCGCTCCTCCGATGTCCATCTGCTCCGGCCCGGCGAGCCACTCGGCGGTGTCGCTGTCGGTGATGCCCGTCTCGGCGAGCACGCGGTTCGCGGCGTCGTGCTGGAGCAGGTCGGCGGTGTCCATGTCGACGAGGGGGTTGGCCTCCTGGTTGGCGACCGACGCCGTCGGCGTCGCCAGCGCGCCCACACCCAGGGGCTCTCCGTTCAGCGCGAGCATGACACCCTGGTCGAACACTTCTTCCAATGGCGGTAGGTCGTGCGGATTGCCGAAATCCGCCAGCGGGGCCGCGAACACCGTGTCCTGTGTGTCGATGGTCGTCCCCGGGTCGACCTGTTCGGTGCCGTCGGGCAGACTCTCCATCCCGACGCGGTCCATGAACGAGTCGATGTTCGGGACGAAGAACCCGTGGTTGCGGGAGAACGCGTCCTCCGGGAAGAGGGTCTCATCCGGGAAATATGTCTCACTCGGGAAGTACGTCTCACTTGGGAAATATGTCTCACTCGGGAAGAATGCGCCAGGACCGTCGCCGGTGTCCTCGACCAGCAAGATCTCGCCTTGCGTGTCGAAGGCCCTGCCCGGAACGAGCGCCATCAGCTTCCCGTGCTGGAGTTCCCCGCCGCCTCTGACCCCCTCGGGGATGACGAGGCTGAACTGGTCGCCAGCCACCGACGGTTCGCCCTCGAGGAACGACAACCGCGCTTCGTCGATGCCGAGGTCGCTGGCGATGGCGTTGATGCTCGACCCGGAGCCGGGCGTCCCGTTGACCATGCTTGCGAACCGGGTCAGTGGGGTCCGCTGGGGGCCGTGTTGGTCCGGCATTTCACTCACCCCCCACCGCGGGACCGCGCCGGTAGACGCTGGCCGCGCTGGTGATCTCGACCTCGACGTTGCCGGTGGGTCCGTCCCGGGTGATCGTCTCCGAGGTCTGCGTGGTCTCGGCCAACAGGAGTTCCTCCCGGTCGCCCTCGGGCAACACGACCGGACTCGCTTCGAAAGACTGCTCGGTGACCCCCGAGCAGCCGGCGAGGCCGACCGCGAGCGTGCCGCCGGCCGCCACGAGGAACTCGCGGCGGGGCAGTTGCGTGTCGTTGCGTGCGCAGTCCGTGGTATCGTGTTTGTCGTGTGTCATTGTATTGACTCTCAATTGTAACTAATTTAATTTTTTGGCCGTATCAGTTCTCGATCAGCGTCCGGGTGTGACGCCGCGAACGAACGAGCCGACGCCTCGGGCGACGTCGCGGCCGAACGAAGCGCCATGCAACCCCGCCTCGACGGTGTAGAACCCCGCCTGGCGGACGAGACTGTTCGTCGAGTACTCGATGCGGCCCTGCCTGATTGCCGTCCGCGCCGCTGCCTCGGGATTGTCCGCACGTTCGAGTTCGCGCAGCGTCGCCTCGTCGACGGTCACGGTGCCGTCCGGATCTTCGTAGGGTTGCGTTCGCACCGACACCGGGATCCCCTCATCGTTGGTCCGGACACCGACCGTCCCGCCGTCGATCTCGACGTTGAGGCGCTTATCGGCGATCGCTCCCTTCGCCACGCCGGGCACGTCGGCGTTCCGGAACCGCTCGCTCAGCAGGATCGCCGCCTCGTCGGCGGTCTCGAAGCCCGTGTACTCCGGGCTGTCGTCAGCGTGACCGCCGCCGCCGTTCGCGGATCGCTCGGTCATCGGTGGCCCGTTGTCGACCGTGACGACGCCCATGGCCAGGGGTTCGACAGCCGGTCGCGGGCTCTGGAAGGGGTACTTGCCGTCACGGGGCGGCGGTCCGTCGGACTCGTTCCCGTCGTTCCTGTCGGGGCGCTTTACCGGCGGTTTTTTTCCACCCTTCTTACAGTCTTTCTCGACCGCCCACCCGTATCCCTCCAGGGTCTTGCGGTGGACGTATCCGACCAGTTCGTTCTTCGCGGGCACGGCTTGGCGCTGGACGTAGACATCGTAGTCGACGTGCCGGTACTCGGCGATGGCTTTCACCGTGACCTCGCCGTTCCCGTCGGGTGTGTCGACAACCATTTTCCGCTTTTCGGGGTCCTGTTTCTCGGGTCGCAGGTCCCCGGCTGCCTGCTTGACGCCGTTCATCGCCGCGCCCCCGAGCGGTCCGGAGACGCTCGTGCCGTACTCGTTGGGCGGGAGCGAGACAGTGTGGTCCTCGCCATCACAGTCGAATGTCCAGGCTTTCTTCTCCGTGACCGTCTCGTCCGTGGTCCTGAGGACGAAGACGCTGCCGTCGTAGACGTCGCCGACGCCGCTCTTGGCGCCGTGCTGGTTCGGCCGGTCCGGCGGGTCGGGAAGCCCCGCCGCGGCGGGGGCGGCGACTGCCCCTACGATGAGTGCAGTTGCGAGCAGCGTTGCGACGAGTCGCGTGTGGGTGTGTCGGGACATGTCGTATTCCTCCGGTCACCGCACCATTTCCCGGGCAACGGCGGCGTCGGACTGGATCCAGGCGGTCGGCTGTTCGGTGTCGTACAACACGTAGCCGTCCGCCGTGTCGAAGCCGGCGTACCTCTCCGCGGTCGGGGTCGATTCGGGATCGTGTCGGGGGTCGTTGTACTGGGTCATGGGCTGCCTGTGGGCACGCGCCGGGTGCGACCGGGAACCTCCCGCTGCGACCGTCGCGTCGGAGCCGGCGCGTGTCGATGTGAGTTCGCACATCGCACTCACATATCGTCCCCACACCTGCGTATAAACCCCCGACGTGACGCCCGGATCGGCGTCGATCCGTCCGGATTCGCTCGAATCAGAACCGTGTTACATGTTTCGATTAGTCCGGTTCGTCCCGATAAGCCGCCATGAACGGCCGAAAATTTTATAAACTATTTCCAGGCGATCGAAGCGAGCCTCACGAGCCCGTACTTCAGCGAGTTGCCCAGGCCCTGGCCGTCGTACCGGATGCGGTCGTTCTCGATGGCCTCCTCGACGGTCGCGGCGGGGTCGCCGGCGCGCTGGACGTCCCGGACCACGCGGTAGTCGGTGTAGACTGCCAGCGTGGGGGTCTCGAAGGGCTCCCCCGCGACGGAGACGACCCGCCCGTCCTCGACCACGACTGCGAAGGCGGCCACGGACCCGTTCGCGCGCCGGACGTGCAGGTTGACGCGTTCGGAGCCGGCGACCCCCTGGAACGAGCCCGGCACCCTGATCGTCTCCCGGGCGACCGCCCTGACGTCGGCGACCGACACCGGGTCCGCCCGGGCCTCCCCGTCGGTACCGTCGATAGAGTCGGTCGCGGCGCCCGCGTGCTCGCGGACATCGGCGGCACGGGTCCGGATTGCCGCGGCCCGCTCGGAGGCGTTCAGCGCGGCGCGGCGCTCGGGCGGGAGATCGGCCGCGGCGCGTTCGCTGGCCGTCGCCGCGCTGGCGAGCCGGTCGGCGGTAGCGCCCCGGGTTGCCAGGCGCGCCGCGTGCTCGTCGGCGTCTATTGATCCGTTCTCCCGGGCCCGGTCCAGCGCCTGCATCCGGGCTTCGAGCGCCGCCAGCCGCTGTTCGGTCCCGGTCAGCCGATCGTCGATCACGGCCGCGCGCTCGCGGTCCGAACTCGCGTTCGCCAGGCGCGCCTCGAAGGTCCCGGCGGCGACCGTGCCGCGGACCTCGCTGTCCTGCGTGCCGACGAGACCGGCGAGGTGCGCGCCGGGCGCGGGGTCGGTTGCATTGGCTGTCGCTGCCGTCCCGCCCGCTGCGAGCGGCGTCGCAACGACCCCGACGAGCACCACCGCGAGAGCGAGCGCGCGCAACGGATGGAGTGCCATCACCCCGTGATAGACACACCGTCCGGATAACACACCGAGATACTCCGCCCGGATCCGCCCGGATTCATCACCGTTTTCGACGAGCCGTCCGCGGGTTCCACCTTTGCGGTCGCTCACTCCTGCTCACCCCCGCTGTCGGTCCCGAGCCCGGTCCCGGGCAACGCGAGGACGTTCTCGCGGCCGAGCCGGTAGACCTCGATCTCCTCGGCCTCCCGGAGCTCCGCCACCACCTCGCTGGTCTTCGTCTCGGACCACCCCAGTTCGCCCACGACCTCCTGCTGTTTCATGCGGCCGCCGCGCTCTTCGAGCAGCGCCAGCACCTGCTCCTCGTTGCTCAACAGTTCCGCCGGCGGCTCCGCGGACTCCCCGCCGGGATCTCCGGTATCCGCCCCGGCCGCGGGCGCGTCCGATTCCCCGTGCGTGGCCGACGTCTCGCCAGGCTCGCTTGCGGCCGTGGTCCCGCCGGCCCCGGCGACGGCCGGTTTCCCGCTGCCCGCTCTGTAACGCCAGGCGACGACGCCGGCGATGACGAGACCGACGAACGCACTCACGGCGAGCAGCGTCACGAGGAGGTCGTTGCTCCCGCCGGGGGGCGTCAGGTCGGGGCCGAACGACACCGACCCTGATTCGAGGACGACCCGCGGCTCGTTGCGAGAAAACTCGACCGGGCCCTGCCAGACCACGGCCCGCTCGCGTCGTCTGTCCGGTTCGGGCGTCACCTCGGCGAGC
>CAZUVE010000060.1:0-15759 GCA_964623735.1 uncultured Halobacteriales archaeon
TTGTCGGATTCATCCCCGCGCTGAAGCGCGAGGCTTTCTCCTCGAACTCCCGTAAGAACGCCCAGTCTACAGCACCACTATCCGCTGCTGCCTGATCCACCAGTTGGATTACTCGCGGTCTTCGTTTCCTCGTGACCTCCCGGAACCGATCTCCGCCTCCGCGTTCCAGCGCGGCCCTGATCGACTCGCTCCAGGCCGCGAGCAACGTGTACACGTCGTTCTGGTTCCCGGGTTTCGTCTCGTCGAGTGCGTTCGTCAATGGCGCAATATCACGCGACATCGTCTATCAGTGGTCCTCACGCCTGGGGTACTGTGGCGGTGCCTCGCCCTGCGCATCGACCACAACTGGCTCGCCATCGAGTGTTCCCTCGCGGGTCTCCTGGAGTTCGATGTGGTGTTCCCAGCCGTCACCGAAGTCGAATTCGTAAAACAGCGTCTGTGACTTCGCAAGACTGAGGTGGTCGATGGTGGTCTCGGCCGCGTTCCCTTCTTCAGGTGGATTCTTCCGGAGTTCCCGGAATCGTTCTCTGGCCTCCTCGGGGGCGTCGTCGGGAATTGCGTGTTCCAGAAACCGGTCGATCTCGTCGTCGGTCATCGGTTGCCAGCTCTGGTCGCCGCTGTACATCTGGGGATGAGCATAGCTCCGGGTGGCGATGCCGTGTTCGTCACGGGTGAGAAACTCGTAGGCGTGCGTGTCCCGTCGGTCGAACGCCTCGAAAATCCTCTCGTGAAAATCAGTCAGCGTGTGCGACCCATCGATCTCAATGTCTCGCCAGACTTCGGTTTCAGGTTCGAACTGCATCGGCGGGTTCGGGAGTAGCCACACCCGGAATCTGTAAATCGTCATGTTCGATGTTCACCACCCGGGCTTGTAGGCGTTTCTCAGACAGACGACTCGTTACAGGACCTGCTGGAGAACGGAATCGATCCGATTGACCACTGCTTCCCCGTTTTCCCCGCGTTGAGCGACATCCCGAAGCTCATCGAAGGCCGCAGCAAGGTTGTCCACCACGTCGTCATGCAATTCCCGAGGATCAAGTACCGGGATATTTTCCAAGTCACCCGGCTCTACTTTGTCTAATCCCCCCGCATACGTGCACTCGTGCTGGCGAACAACGGTACCAACGAAGTCGCTGTCCGAAGGCAATCTCATGTTCTGGTACCATTTTTATTCGGCAATCCAGCGCGACCGACCGATGAGCACCGACCGAGCACGCGAACACACGATAGAGGAACTTGACCTCACAGACCTTGCTGACGAGGAAGCTATCCAGCTCCTGAAATTGGCGAATGATGGAGTCTACGAGACAACTGATATGCCCGAACGATGGCACGGCGCTTTTGAACGAATGGAACAGGAGGTCTGATTCCGTCTCTACGTGCCGTGGCCGGACTGTCGACACCTGCTCAAACTCGCAACCAGTCGATACGCGGATCGGGATCAACGTGATATTCGTGGCGCACGGGACAGGATGAGACGTGAGATCCGTCGCCATAATCAAAGAAGAGGTCGGAGATTCAGCCCGCGCAGCACCGCAGGCATTTGAACTCTGAGTCTAATGCCGCCTATCGGAGTTGGCTTCTCTCCTATGCGCGCTCCTATTTTCATGGCGATCCCCTATACTGCTGGCTGTAACTGTTTTAAGATATCCGTGACCCCGGGGTCGCGAAATTCGTTACAGACTTACAGCCGGCAGTGTAGTATTATGTTTCGGCGCTGTCAATCAAATGTTGGCGAATCGCATGACTCCGGCGATCCCCATCACGAAACGTGATGAAATCAAATCGGCCGAAGAGGGATTCCCTTTATAAAGGTCGTACCGCAGTCTGCCAAATGTTGCCCGTCACGCAGAGTGATGGGTGCTGCTCGCACGTGTGGTCGACAGTGTGAATCCGGCGCCGACGGGTATATGCCCCCGGCCGTCCACTCTCGGGCATGGTCGAACTCCCGAACTCCGAGCCCGACGAGGGACGTGTCGTGACCGAGGGGTACTTCGAGCGGGAGGTGTTGCTCTCGGCCGACGAGACGGCAGCGGTGTTGCGCGACCTGGCCGACCAGCTCGAGGCGGGGAACGAACTCACGGTCTCGAGCAACGAGTGGGAGATCCCCTTCCAGTTCCGGGAGCCGGTCGAGGTCGAGGTCGAGTTCATCGGCGACGGCTCCCGTGAACTCGAGATCGAACTCGAGTTCGAGTGGGACGACGACGAGTCGCTCTCGGTCGAGTAGCTACCGGCGGGGCCAGACACAGTCCTCGCAGGGGGTGCCCTTCCCCCACTTGACGAGTTTCATCGCCTCGGACCAGGGGATGTTCTCGTTGAACTCGCAGTCCTCGGTGGCGACGACGCCACAGCTCCCCTCATGGTTGTGGTGCCAGATTCCCGCGGCGCGGAACATCCTCACCATGGGCGCTTGTAGAGCCGCCCTGTAAAAAAGATGTCCCAGCCGCTCACAGGGTCGGTCGTGAGCCATTTCGGATCCACCGTACGCCGTCGTGCGGTCGTACCGGGACACAGGTACAGCAATCAGTATCAGGCGGTCGATCCGGTAACGGCTCACACCAATCAGTACGAGTCCGCCGCCGGCGTTTTATACTCCCGGCGCGGAGCCGTACTCGTGCGAACGCGCGAGTTCCCGGCACTGGGGCCGGAAGACGAGCCGGTCGTCGACGCACTCGCGGTCGGGCTGGGCCGCGAGGAGGCGCGTGTACTCGCCTATCTGCTGTTGTGCGACGGCGCCGCCCCGGTGTCCCGGCTCGACGTGCGGATCGGGACCGGCCTGGGCCGGGAACGGACCGTCGAGGCCCTCTCGGCGCTCGAACGGCGGGACCTGGCCACGGCGACGTCGATCGAGAGCGGGTCGACCGGTCGCCCCCGGAAGGGCTGGCAGGCCGCGGCCGGTCTGGACGCACTGGCCGGCAGGGTTCGCCGCCAGCACGCCCTGAACCTCGTCGAGCGGGCGCGGGAGGTGGCGGCCGAGTTCGGACTGGAGACCGGCGGTGGGGGAGACGACCCGGAGATACCGTTCGACGCCGCGGACGCCGATCCGACCCGGGTCGTCCTCAACTGGACGCCCAACGGGTTCCACGCGCCGGTGTTTCTCGCTGCCGAACGGGAGTTCTACCGCGACGCGGGCGTGGACCTCTCCGTCCGCCCCACCCGCGGGTCGGTTCGCGCGCTCGATTGCGTCGCGTCGGGCCGGGCCGACGTCGGGGTCGTCGGCTCCGCGGTGCTGTGTGGTGCCCTCGAAGAGGGGCGGCCGGTCGTCCCCGCCGCGTTGCTCTACCAGCGGGCGATGCCCGTCCTCTACACGGTCCGGTCGGTCTTCGGCGCGGAGTTTGACAGCGTCGAACAGCTTCGCGGCCGGACGGTCGCGATGCCCGCCAACTCGGAGACTGCGCTGCTCGCACGGCTGTTCCTCTCGCAGGCCGGCGTCCTCGGGGACGTCACCGTCGTCGACGCGAGCGGCGAGGAACGCGCCGACCTGCTCGAGGGTCGGGCCGGGGTCGCGACTGGCATGGCCGCCGACCCGCCCGCGCTGGCGGCCGACGGCTACACGGTCGACTCGATTCTCGTCTCCGAGCAGTTCCCCGTTCCGGGACCGGCCATCGTCGTCCACGCGGACGCCCTCGCCGACCCGCCTGCCGCGCTCGGCGGATTCCTGACAGCGACGATGCGGGGCGTGGTCGCCACCGAACACGACCGCGAGACTGCTGCCGGGGCTGTCGCCGCCCGTAGCGAGCACGCTGTCGACGCCGAACGCCGTCGCCTGAACGTCGCCCTCGAGCAGTTCTCCGACAGCGAGGCCGTCCGTGCCCACGGCTGGGGCTGGCAGTCGGCCGACGACTGGCGGCGCCTCCGGATGGCACTCGGACAGACCGGCGCTCACTCCGGGAAGACTGGCGGCCCCTGATAGGGTCGGCTGCAGGCGCGTGACGCGGAACGCTGTCCGTCGGTGCGGGACGATGGTATAAACGATTGGAAGAAAGTTTTATGTATGCTCGTTCGCCCCACGCTACTATGCCACGGAGACGGGTAGTACTCGCGGCAATCGGGACGGCCCTCGTCGCGGGGTGTAGCGGCGGCGATTCGTCGGACGACGGGTCGGGCAGTGACAGCGACGGGGAGGCGTCGACCGACGACAGCGGAGGGAGTGAAGCCAGCAGCGGGAACGAGCAGCGCAACACGGACACGGCGACGGAGAACGGGCCGGACATCGAGGTCACGGATCCGTCGCTGGTGCTCAACTGGCGGATCAACGGACTGCACGCCCCCTACTTCGCCGCACGGGCACGGGGCTTCTACGAGGCGGAAGGGTTCGAGAGCGTCGACATCACGGGCGGCGAGGGATCGGACGCCGCCGCCCAGCAGGCCGCGCTGGGTAACACCGAGTTCGCCATCTCCAGCAGCGACCAGGTCCTGAACGTGCGCAGCGGCGACCTCTCGCCGCTGGCCGTGGGGGTCGTCATGCAGCGCAACCCGGCCGTCGTTTTCGCCGCCCCCGAGAACTTCGGGGCGGAGTTGACCGACCCCGGACAACTCGAGGGACTCACCGTCGGCAGCGGACCCGGAATGGTCCGCCAGATGACCCGGGCATACCTGGCGGCCCACGACGTCCTTGGGACCACGGAGTACGCCGACACGGGGTACGACACCGTCCAGCAGCTGTTGACCGGCGAGGTCGACGCCGCCGGTGGCGTGTTCAGCGACGTCGTGGACGCCCGTCACCAGGGCTACCAGATAGACACGCTCTCGATCCACGGGACGGTCCCCTCCTACGGGCACCTCGTCACCGTCGGCGAGGACTTCGCCGCCGGGAACCCCGAGACTGTCAGAGCGTTCCTCCGGGCGACCGCCCGCGGCGCGGTCTGGGCCAACCGGAACCCGGACGCGGCAACCGACGCGCTCGTCGAAGCCAGACCCGAACTCGGGGAGGTCCGCGAGAACCAGCGCGAGAAGTGGGAGGAGATGCGCACCGGGTACATGCTCTCCGGCGCTGTCCGCGAACACGGCTGGGGCTGGGGTGCTCCCGGTCCCTGGGAGTCTACCCACGAGACGCTCGCGGCCGACGACTTCTTCAAGAGTCCGGTCGACCCCGCCGGCGCCTGGACCAACGAGTATCTCGACACCGACGACGAGTTCGTCGGCGAGTACGCCGACCGGGTCTCGGAGACGGTCTGAGGACCGATGGCCGGCCTCGGAGACGACCGCGACTGGGGTGGCGCGTTCGCCACGGTCTCCGAAGCGCGCGGACGCGACGTCGTCTCCCGGGCCTGGCCGGCACTCGTGACGTTGCTCGCGCTCGTCACAGCCTGGCAGGCGGCGGTCTCGGTCCTCGATGTCCCGTCGATACTCCTGCCGTCGCCACTCGAGGTCGGGGCGGCACTCGCCGGCACGTACCCGAGACTGCTCGCCGACGCCGGGGTGACGGCCCTCACCGCGATTCTCGGCCTCCTCGCGGGGTGTCTCGTCGGCGGCGTTCTCGCGTTCGCGATGACGACCTCCCGGAGGGCGGCCCGGACAGTGTTGCCGTACGTGATCGCGTTGCGGATTGCGCCGCTGATCGCCATCGCGCCGCTGGTTTTCCTGTGGTTCGGGCGCGGGGTGCTGCCGCGGGCCCTGCTCGTGGCGACGCTGGCAGTGTTCCCGATGACGGTCGCGACGCTCGACGGCCTCCGCTCGACGCCGCCACAGTACCTCGCGCTGATGCGCTCCGTGGCGGCGCCGCCCGCGCGCGTCTTCCTGCGTGTCCGGGTGCCCGCGGCCGCGCCGAGCGTGTTCGCGGGTCTCGAACTCGCGGCGACGCTCAGCGTGATCGGCACCGTCGTCGCGGAGTTCGTCACGCTCAGGGCCGGTCTCGGGTACCGGGTGTTTGTCACCGCCGAACGCCTCCGGACCGCCGAGTCGTTCGCGGCTCTGGCGGTCCTCTCCGCGCTCGGGATCGCCTTCTACCTCGCGCCGACCGCCGTCGCACGCCTCGCGGGGGTCGAACGGTCCCCCGAGTGACACGGACTGCTGTGACTGTGTGCCGGTGCGACTGCACGGGTGTGGTCGATCCGGAACCGGTACGCCGGTCCGTGTGGGCCCGGACCTACCGGCCGCTCGCGGTCCAGCTCGCCCGCCGCTGGAGGAGCGCGACGATGCCGTACAGCGCGAGCCCCAGCGCCACGAGCACGGCGAGTGCGGCCAGCATGAGGTCGGTCTGGAGGTTCTCGGATCCGAGGAGGATGAGGTTCCCGAGGCCGCTGTCGGCGACGACCCACTCGGCGACCACGGCGCCGATAATCGCGAGCGTCACCGACTGTTTCAGCCCCGCGAAGACGTCCGGGAGGGCGTACGGGAGTTCCACGCGGACGAACCGGGAGACGCGCGGGGCGTCGACCGTCGCGAGCGCGTCCCGGTGGGCCGCAGGCGTCCGGTCGAGGCCGGCGGCCGTGCTCAGGATCATCGGAAAGAACGCGATCAGCGCGACGAAGACGGCAGCGGTGAGCGTACCGGTTCCCAGGTAGATCAACAGGAGCGGCGCGACGGCAACCTTCGGCAGGACGCGGACCGTCACCAGGTAGGGGTAGACGGCACGCCGCAGGACCGGCAGGTTCGCGAGGACGGCTGCCACGACGAACCCGCCGAGGATGCCGACCAGGCCGCCGTAGAGGACCTTCTCCAGTGTGTGCCGGGCACTCTCGACGAAGAGATCCGGGTTCCCGGCGAGGCGGGCGGCGACGGCGCCCGGGGGCGGGAGGACGAACGCCGGCACCGCGAGTGCGGTCGCGACGGCCCACCAGGCGACGAGGAAGGCCGCCAAGGCCCCTCCGGGGTACACCACGTCCGCTGGTGTCGGGCGCGAGTGCGACACTACGCTCCCCCTCCGCGCTCCCGGCCGCCGTCGTCCTCCGGCCGCGCGACCGGTTCCGGTCCGGTTGCCCTCCCCCCGGTGTCGTAGAGCGCGCGGCGGACCGCGGCGACCTGTTTCTGGTAGGGGTCGCTGCCGTAGACGGCCTCCGTCCGCGGGCGCTGGAGGTCGATGTCGAACTCGGCGGTGACGCGGCCCGGGGCGTCGGCCATCACGACACACCGGTCGGCGAGAAAGACTGCCTCCGGGACGCTGTGGGTGACGAAGACGACCGTCTTGCGCTCGTCCCGCCAGATCCGGCGGATCTCGACGCCCAGGCGCTCGCGGGTTATCTCGTCGAGTTCGCCGAACGGCTCGTCCATGAGCATCACGTCCGCGCCCAGGTGGAGGCTGCGCGCGATTGCGACGCGCTGTTTCATGCCGCCCGAGAGTTCCTGCGGCCGGGCAGTTTCGAACCCCTCGAGCCCGACCTTCGCGAGCAACGCTCTCGCGTCCGTCTCCGCGGGCGGTTTGCCGGCCATCTCCCGCAGGAAGGTAACGTTCTCCACGGCTGTCTTCCAGGGAAAGAGCGTGTGCTGCTGGAACACGTACCCGATGTTCCCCGCCTCGCGTGCCGCCGCCGGCGGCTCGCCGGCAACGCGGACTCGACCTGCGGTCGGCGACTCGAGGCCGCTTATCGTCCGGAGGAGCGTCGTCTTCCCGCACCCAGAGGGGCCGACGACCGTGAGAAACTCCCCGTCGGCGACGTCCAGGTCGACCTCCTCGATTGCGGTCACGGACCCGTAGACGACGGACACGTCATCGACGTCGATCACGGACAGCCCCTCCACACACGTGCTTTCTCCACTGCCTCGCGGGCACAAAACGGTAGCGGTCGAGCCCACGAGTACCCGCAGTGCCGCTCATACTGTCGGCTATAAGCGCGTGAGCAGTATCGACACCCCGGGGTGTCGAATATCTTCACGTAGTTATAGCCGACAGTATCAGGCCAGCAGGTTCATCACCCAGTAGCCGGCGTAGACGGCGAGCAGGAGGCCGCCTTTGAACCGGCCGACGCTGCCGATCACGAGGCCGACCCCGATCAGGAAGACCGCCAGCGCGACGACCGGCTCCGGAACCCCGAGTGGCACACGTCACTCCCTGTCCTCGCCTCCGCCGTCTGGTTGAGTCGCGTTACTCTCCCCGCTGGTGGGGTCTTCGAGCACCCCGCTCCCCCGGGAGGCGTCACTCCGATCGCCTCCCTCACCCCTCGATCCCACGTCCGCGAGGGCTGTCTCGAAGTGGTCGGCCGTCAGGACGATCTCCCCGGCGTCGTCGCCGTCGTCGACGTACTCCCTGACGGCCGTGGCGGCGGCCTCCCGGCAGACCGCCTCGATGTCGGCGCCGACGAAGCCCGCCGTACGGGCCGCGAGGTCCCCGAGATCGACGTCGTTGGCGAGCGGTCGGCTGTCGGTGTGGATGCCGAGGATCTCGCGCCGGGCAGCCTCGTCCGGGACGCCGACGTGGATCTGGCGGTCGAACCGGCCCGGCCGGAGGAGGGCGTCGTCGAGCAGGTCACGGCGGTTCGTCGTCGCGACGACCACCACGTTCTCGAGTGCCTCGAGCCCGTCGAGTTCGGTCAGGAGCTGCGAGACGACGCGTTCGCCGACGCCGGCGTCGCCCGCACTCCGGCCCCGCTCGCCCGCGAGGGCGTCGATCTCGTCGAAGAAGACCACGGTCGGGGCGTTCTCGCGGGCCTTCGCGAACACCTCCCTGACGCTCCCCTCGGACTCGCCGACGTACTTGTCGAGCAACTCCGGCCCCTTCACCGGGATGAAGTTGCTCTCGGCCTCGCTGGCCACCGCCTTCGCCAGCAGCGTCTTGCCGGTTCCCGGCGGGCCGTACAGGAGCACGCCCTTCGCCGGGTCGAGGTCCACCCGGTCGAAGGCCTCGGGGTACCTGAGTGGCCACTCGATTGTCTCCTGGAGCTGGCGGGTGGCCGCCCCGAGGCCGCCGACGTCGTCCCAGGCCACGTCGGGTACTTCCACGAACACCTCCCGGAGCGCGGAGGGTTCGATGCCGGTCAGCGCCGCCTCGACGTCGGCGGCCGTCACCTCCACCTCGCCCCGCGCGTCCGGCGGCACCGGTTCGGAGGGGTCTGGCTGGACGCGGCGGACGGCCCGGAGGGCGCTCTCGCGGACCAGGTTCGCGAGGTCTGCCCCGACGAACCCGTGTGTGCGGTCGGCGACGTCCCCGAAGTCGACGTCTGCCGCCAGCGGCACCCCGCGGGCGTGGACCCGGAGTATCTCCTCGCGGCCGTCGCGGTCGGGGACGCCGACCTCGATCTCGCGGTCGAACCGCCCGGGTCGGCGGAGCGCGGGATCGACCGCGTCGACGCGGTTGGTCGTCCCCACCACGACGATCCGGTCGTCGCTGTCGAGTCCGTCCAGCAGCGCGAGCAACTGGCCGACAACGCGGCTCCCGGCGTCGCTGCTCTCGTCGCGTTTCCCGGCGAGCGAGTCGAGTTCGTCGACGAACACGATCGCCGGCGCGTTCTCCCGCGCCCGGTCGAAAATCTCGCGCAGGCGCTCCTCGGTCTCGCCGTAGTACTTCGAGGTGACCGCCGGCCCGGAGATCGTCTCGAAGGCGACGCCGGTCTCGGTGGCCAGTGCCGTCGCGATGAGCGTCTTGCCCGTGCCGGGCGGGCCGTACAACAGGACACCCGAGGGCGCGTCGACGCCGAGGTGTTCGAAGAGGCCCGGATCGCGGAGCGGGCGCTCGACTGTCTCGCGGATCTGTTCGAGTTCTGCCGCCAGGCCGCCGATGTCGTCGTACGTGGGCCCGTCGCCTCGATCCCCGGGCCGTCCCGCCGCCTCCAGTTCCTCCGCTGCCGGATCGCTGTCGAACCGGACGCGCGTTGCGGCGGTCACCACGACCGGGCCGGCCGGCCGGGTGTCGAGGACCCGGATCGGGAACCGGTGGCGCGAGTCCGCCGTGTGTCCGGCGCCGCCGGCGTCCGGCCCGTCCGGCGCGACGGTCACCCGCTGGCCGGCGACGAGAACCCGGTCCGAGAGCGCCTCCCGCACCGAGAGCCCGCCCTCCCCGAGCGTACTCCCGGAGGCAGCGAGTGTCACGCGTTCCGCCGCGGACGCCTGTGCTCGCTCGACGATCACGGTGTCACCGACGCCGACCCCGGCAGAGCGCCGGAGCGGACTGTCGGCGCGGACCTCGTCGCCCCCCGTGCGACCGCGGCCGTCGACGCGGATCCGCGCCGCGGCCGCCGCGTCCTCTCCCCGCAGGACGACCGGATCGCCGTCCCCGACACCCAGTTGCTCGCCCGTCTCGGCGGCCAGTACCGCGACACCCCCGTCTGTGCCCCCGGCGACCGGCTTGACCGTCAACTCCATACCCCACCATGCCCCGGAGACGTCCTGAATCTTGTCCCGTCGGCTCTCGACGACCGTCCGGTCCCGTCCGGTGACTGCCCGGACGTACCCAAAATATTTGAAAGAATGGGAAATGCTTAACTTGTTTTCATTCTATACTGACGACTGTCGATGCCAGAGACACCCAAGCCGCAGGTCACCACTCAGGAACGACGCGTACTGACGAAGAGCCTGGGAATCGACAGCGCGGACGACGCCGCGACAGTCGAGGACCTCAGGGCAGACGTCTCTGCGGAGGCCGACGAGACGTTCCGGTGGGTCCGGCGGGCCGTCCGCCAGGATCTGACCGGCGAACTCGACGCGGACCTGCTGGACCGCGCCATCTCGGAGTTCGAGGCCCGGATGGAGGAGATGTCCGCGGTCCGCGAGGCCGGCGTCCCGGACGGCGAGGCAGCAGCCGACGAGCTCTACCGGGAGCTTGTCGAGCCGGCTTGGGAAGCGTACGACCATCTGGCCGACGTGGGCTTTTTCGAGAGCCTGGAGGTGAACCTGCCCGCGTTCACCGAGGAAGCCATCGATACGACGGCGGGACAGCTCGTGGCGTCGGATGCGCTGCTGGAGTCGCTGTCGGCGGCCGGGTTCGACAACCACGAGCAGACGGTGTTGTTGTCGAACGTCGTCAACAACAAGACGCGACTCTCCCGGTGGGTGCCCACGCGGGACATCCCCGAGGGCGTCGAGTTCGACGTCGAGTACATCCCGCCGTTGCACCAGCGGTCGATGGGCGGGGCCCTGCTGTGGGTCGACGCCCTCGACGACCACCTCTGGCAGAAAGAGATCCTCGTGACGGAGGAGATCCTGGACGACGCGTTCTGGTACACGAAGGCGGTCGTCGCCGGCCTGTACGCGATGCTGCGCGGCGCCCGCTCCATCGCGGCCGGGGACGACGACCTCTCGGACACAGAGACGACCGCCGCGCTGATCGGCGGGTCGGCGATCGCCATCGTCAACCAGGAAGAGCTGATGAAAGACGTCTTCTGGATCAACGAGGAGGATCGCGACCCATCCCCAGCGAGACAGTAATCATGGCTACAGAAGAAAACAAGGCAGTCAAGGCGGCAAAGGAAACGGTCACCGAAGAGACGGAACTCGGGTATCAGGTGTTCAACGCACCCGACGAACCCATCCTGGACCAGCACGACACGGACCGCATTCCGCGGTTCGACGTCACACAGGAGATGCTGAACGAGGCCGGCGAGGATCCCGAGAGCTGGCTGATGTTCGGGAAGAACTACGAGAACCACCGGCATGCCCCGAACGAGGTGATCACGAAAGAGAACGTCGACGACCTCACCCTGGAGTACCAGATGGAAGTGGGTGCCAACTCGAGCATGGAGGGCAGCCCGGTGGTCGTGCCGGGCGACCCGCCGATCATGTACCAGACCAACGGCCCCAGTCACGTGAAGGCAATCGACGCCCGCGAGGGCGAGATCCTCTGGGCGTACACCTACCCGGCCCCCGAGGACGCGGTGCTGTGCTGTGACGACAACAACCGCGGCGTCGGCGTCTGGAAGGACAAGATCTACCTGACGACACTGGACTCGGGGATCCAGTGTCTGGACCGCTACACCGGAGAGGAGATCTGGTTCGAGACGACCGCCGACTACCACGACGGGTACTCGGCGACCTGGGCGCCGATCGTCTACGACGGCGTCGTGTTCACCGGCAGTGCCGGCGGCGAGTACGGCGTCCGCGGGTTCCACTGTGCGTTCGACGCCGAGACCGGCGAGGAACTCTGGCGGATGCACACCTGTCCCGAGGGCGAGTGGGTCGGCGAGAGTTACAAGATCTCGGGCGGCACCAACTGGATGACGCCGACGTTCGACACCGAACGGGAGACGCTGTACATGGCCGTCGGCAATCCCAGTCCGGACTTCAACGGCACGGTACGGCCGGGCCCGAACCGCAACACCTGCGGGACGCTCGCGATCGACATCGACGACGGGTCCGTCGAGTGGGCCCACCAGGAGTCCCAGCACGACATCTGGGACTACGACTCGGCCAACCAGCGGTTGCTCATCCGCGACGCCGAGGTCGAACACCGCGACTACGAGGGCGACATCGTCTACAACGCGGGCAAGACCTCCTGGGGCTACACGATGGACGCCGACACGGGCGAACTGCTGGAGCGGTCGGAGCCGCTCACCCAGCAGATCAACTTCCGGCACATGGTGCCCCACGTCGAGGACGAGCGCAACTACGTCATGCTCCCCGGACTGCTGGGCGGCGTCGACTGGCAGCCCCCCACGTACTGTCCCGCCACGGGGCTGGCCTACCACAAGACGCTGAACACGCCACACGAGGCCTCCTGGCGCGACGAGGAACACAACCCGCCCGAGAAGTTCTGGGGGGGTATCGTCGACGTCGAACCCGACGAGGAGGACATCCCCGACGAGTACAACGGCCACATCAGCGCCATCTGTGCCGTCGACCCCACCACAGGACAGGTGGTCTGGCGGGACTGGATCGACAGCGACCGCTACCTGTGGGGCGGAACGATGTCCACCGCGAGCGGCCTTGTGTTCGCCGGCACGCAGAACGGTGACATGATCGCCTACGACGGCGAGACCGGCGACCGCCTCTGGGAGTACGACCTCTCGGACAAGGCCATCGCCGGCGACCCCGTCTCGTGGTACGACCCCGGCGCGGAGAAGCAGTACGTCGCGATCCAGGTCGGCGGCAGCGGCTTCGTCGGCCGCGGTCCGCGCGGCGACACGCTGTCGGTCTTCTCGGTCGAGGCCTGACCCCGGGCGAGTCGAGGCACACACGTAAGTACACTCGTTCCGTTTATACGCCAGCGATGACCGAGACAGAGTCACTGAAACGCGCCGTCGAGGCAGATCCGGGCGCGTTCGAGCGGCGGTTCGACGAGGTGCGCCGCGGCCTCGACTCCGCGGACCCGCGCGAACGGATGGACGCCGGCCGGGCACTGCGCGAGGCGGCGAAACACGATCCGGCGCTCGTCGAACCACACTGCGGGTTGCTGCTGTCGCTGCTCCCCGACGCCAACGACTCGATCACGCTGTCGGCAGCGGTCGGCCTCGCGGAACTCGCGAAGCAGGATCCCGCGACGGTCGCCGAGGCGGTCCCGGAGTTGACCGAGATTCTCTCGGACGCGCACGCGCCGGCCATCGAGGAGGCCGCCCTGCGCGCGCTGAAACGGGTCGGCGAGTGGTCCCCCGAAGCCGTCGCCGGGGTCGACGAGGTGGTCGCCGGGAAACTCCGGGAGGCGACGCCGCCGATCCGCGTTGTCGTCGTCAGTTTCTTCGTCGACGCTGTCGTCGCCGACCCCTCGGAGTTCCCGGCGATTGTCGACGCGATGGAGGCCGCCCTCGCGGACGACGACCTCTCGTCGGTCCGGAAACACGCCGCGGTCGCCCTCTCGCGGATCGCGGAAACCGACCGGTCTGCGATCTCCGCCCCCGAACCGGCGGTCGCGACCGTCGAGGCGATGGCCGCCAAGGAACGCGCCAAACCCCTCTACAAGGGCGAGTCCGTCGGCAACGCCGCCGAGCGCCTCCGCTCGGTCTACGAGGAGGGCTGATCCCCGCCGCCGGACGCCGCGGGCGGCGCGGGAGCGACGCCTCCCGCCGTGTCTGGCGGTCCGCCGGCAGCCGTGTTCGCGGACAGCGTACCCGGACTCCCCCTACCCCCGTTCCTGTGCGATGGTGCGGATGTAGTCGCTGTGGATGCTGTTGAACACCAGTTGTACGCGGTCGCTCCCGGGGTAGCAGGTGCAGGTGAGCCGGTAGTGCATCTCCTCGACCTCCTTCTCCTCCAGAAAGAGGTTCATGTCCATCTCGGCCGTCCCGCTCTCGAGGTACCCGGCACAGCGGGCACAGGTTCCCGAGCGACACTGGAAGGGCCACTGCAGGTCGTTGTCCTCGGCGATCTGGAGGAGCGTCTGGTCCTGTGTGCCCTCGATAACGCCGTACTGGGACTCGTCGAGGTCGGCCGCCGCGGCCCTCTCGAAGAGGTCGTCGTCCTCGAGGTCCCAGCCGTGTTCGATCACCGCGCGGTGATCGAGGTACTCGACTTCCGTCGGCGGCACCTCCTCGTTCACGTCCTCGTCGTCGTCCGAGGCCCCGGGCCCGACCTTCGGGAGGTCCGTGTGACTCACGTCACCACCCTCCCGCGACCGGTGGCGGTTGTGGTTCCGTCGTCCGTGGGTTCGTCGCGGATCGGTGTCGCTGTCGTCATGGTTCGAGCAGAGTTTCGCGGACGCCCGGTGTCCCGTCGTCGACCACGGCAGTGTCGGCCAGAACCGACCCGCACCCGTCGCAGACGGCCTCGGCGACGAGGTGTGGCTTCTGACAGCACGGATCGACGCGGTCCTCCTCGAGGCGGACCGTCCCCCCACAGGACGGACACGTCTCCAGGCACAGCCGCAACCCCATCAGGACCGAGCGTTTGGTGTCGCGGTCCCACTCCGGCCAGGCCTCGATGCGCTCCTCGAGCAGGCCGGCGGCGGCCGCGTCGGCCACCAGCGCCCCCTCCGAGCCCCAGCGCAGCGAGGCGGACTCCTCGAGGACGAAGGCCGCCTCGTCCAGCCGTCGCGCCGAGTCAGCACCGAACATGTCGGCCACCGCCCCGGGGGTGACCTCGTCGATGGCGTCGATCCGCGCCCGCCACTCCCCGCGGAACACCTCCGTCGCGGTCGGCTGCCGGCCGTCGCTGACGACACCGGCGGCGACCAGCGGCGTGTCCGCGTCCGCGACAGTCGCCGGTGACTCGTCCGTACGCCGCGCCGACCCCGCCGCGGCCTCGACCGGGTCTTTCCCGAACGCCTGGAGGAGCCACGGCGGGAAGTACCGCCGGGTGAGCGTGGGTGTCCCCGGAATCAGGTACCCGCGGAGGTAGATCGCCAGGGCGCCGGCGCCGAACGCGAGCACACCGGCGGCGGGGTGTACGGCCACCCCGAGCCCGACGCCGAGCACGCCGGCGATCAGCAGGTTCACAACGGTACAGGGGGTACAGCGGTTCTCGCCGGTGTACTCGGGCTGGCGGAGTCGCGGCGGGTCGTCGACGAGCGTCACGGCTGTCGTCCAGGGCCGGAGTGTCGGGATTACTCGCCGTCGAGCGGGCTGCCGCGCTGCGTGACCCTCGTCGCCGGCAGTCCCGCGCGGTCGGCGTGTTCCCGGACCGCGTCCTCGCTCTCGGCGCGGTAGTGACAGAACGTCCCCACGACGCCGCCGCTGTCGTCGGTCATGACCTCCGAGTCCACCCACTCGATATCGACACCCTCCTCGCGGAGCTGTTGCAGGGTGTTGCCCGACGCCTCGACTGCGTCGCCGAGCTGTTCCCGTGTGATCGCCTCGTCCAACTCCCGCAGGATCAAATAATCGTTTACTTCCGACATGCCTGTCAGCCACGTGTTCTGGTGTGCCCGTAATACTTTCGCTCGCGTGCGTTCTCCCGGCCTTCCCGTTTAGTACTTCAGCAAAGAATTTGAACTGGCAGGTAGCCGGAGGAAGCCCCCGACCG